>CAZPIE010000010.1:0-22890 GCA_964586275.1 uncultured Methyloversatilis sp.
ATGCTTGGCCGGAATCGCGTAGCTGATGCCCGACGGCTTTTCCAGCACGGATTCCTTCGTCGATTTGACGAAGACCATGTTGATCACGCCCAGGACTTCGCCGCTGTCCGGGTCGAAAAGCGGGCCGCCGCTGTTGCCGGGATAGGCCGTGCCGTCGAGCTGGAAGATCGGGAAGGCGCCGCTGCGCAGGCGGCGGATCGACGGGTCCTTGAGCTGCTGGGCATTGCCGATCGGTATGGCGATCGGGGTGATCGAGGAGACGATGCCCCGGTGGGTGACCGGCGAAAAGCCGAGTGCGCCGCCGATCGGAAAGCCGCTGAAGGCGATTGATTGGCCTTCGCGGACCGTCTCCGAGTTGCCGAGCGTCAGCGCGGGCAGGGCTGGGCCGCTGATGCGGAGTATTGCCAGGTCGTGCTCGGCGTCGCGCGCCAGCAGTTGCGCGGGGATTGGTCGGGTGGTTTCGCCCATGCGCGCAAGAATCATCAGGCTGTCCTGCTCGAGGGATTCGGGAATCACGTGGGAATTGGTGGCGACGAGCCGGCCGTCGCCGACCGCGAAGCCGGAACCGCGCATGGTGAAGGCCGGGCTCTTCAGCCTGTTGAAGGTGCCGACGACGACGAGCGCGGGCTTGACGCGCTCGATGGTATCCGCGAGTTCGGCGCGGGCCGGGCCAGCCAGCATCAGGATGAACAACAGGCACAGACAGAGTGGCTGCACCCGCGTCATGTTCACGACTTGATCCTTGCTTTGCGCTGCAGGATTCTGGGGAGATCCGGGGACGGCTCGGTGACGCTGGCGTCGTAAGGGTGATCGTGGCGGCGGAAGGCCGCCAGGATGCGCTGGACGTAGCCGCGGGTCTCGGCGTAAGGCGGAATGCCGAGAAAGCGGTTCACCGCGCCTTCGCCGGCGTTGTAGCCGGCGACGGCGAGCGCGACGTCGCCGCGGAAATAGGCGAGCAGCCAGCGCAGGTAGGCGAGTCCGCCGCGCACGTTCTGTTCCGGATCGAAAGGTTTCTTCACGTTGAAGCGCATGGCGGTTTCCGGGATCAGCTGCATCAGGCCCTGCGCATTTTTTGCGGAAACGGCATTCGGATTGAAATTGGATTCGGTGCGTGCGATGGCGAGGGCGAGGCGCGGTTCGATGCCGTATTCGGGCGCGAGGCGGCGGACCAGTTCGACGAGCTGGCGCTGCTTCTCGTTGCCGTAATGGAAGTTATCGTCGATGTCGTCGATGTCTTCGTTGTCGTCGGCGGCGACGACTTTTTCACGCATGCACTCGGGTATTTCGCTTGTGGCGGCGCCGACGAAACGCAGCATGTTGCGCGCAGGTTCGTGGCCCTGCTCGGCAGCGAGACTGAAAAAATAGGCGGCGATGGCATCGTCACGGGCGATGCCGCGGCCGTTGGCGTACATCCAGCCGATGCTGAAACGCGCTTCGGGGTCGCCTGCCTTCGCGCCTTCGCAATACAGCTGGAGGGCTTTTGCCGGGTCCCTCGCCACGCCTTCGCCATGCTCGTGAGCGCGCGCTTCCTCGCGCAGCTGGCGCAACTGCGCATGCCCCAGTTCGACTGACGCAAAAGTCGGCGCTGGCAGGACGGCACAGAAAACCAGCGTGGCGATCGGTTTGCGCATGGCCGGCAGTCGATAAGCCTACAGGCCCTTCATGAGCGCAGTCACTTCGTTCTGCGCCGGGAACTTGTCGCCGAGCTTGGCGAGGGTTTCCAGTTCCTGCTTCGCCTCGGTCTTCTTGCCGGCCTTGAGCAGGGCACTGGCGTAATTGAGACGAATTTCGTGGGCCTCGGGCGCGAGTTGGAGTGCCTTGGTCAGCAATTCGAGGCCGCGTTCGGCCTTGCCCTGCTCAACGAGCAGCACGCCCAGCGTATCCATGATCGCGGGCTGGTTGGGCGCGAGCTTGTTGGCCTGCTCGGCATAGCCCAGGGCCTTGGGATCCCTGAGCTGTCCCAGCGACCAGGCGAGGTTGTTGAGCAGGGCCGGGTTGTTCGGTTCCGCTGCCAGCAGGGTGCGGTAGTGGGATGCCGCCGCTGCGTAGTCCTTGCGTTTGTTCGCCGCTTCGGCGAGGAAAAGACGGAAGGCATGATCCTTGGGATGCGACTTGAGCCAGGAGTCGGCGAATGCATTCGCGTCGCCGGCCTTGCCGTCGAGCAGCAGCGCGGTGTGCAGGCGCTGGGCCAGTTCGGTGGCGGGGGCGACCTTCAGGCCGGCACGATAGGCTGCGGCGGCCTGGCCCCAAGCCTTGTTGACCACGTGGATGTCGCCTTCGAGCCAATAGCCCGCATTCAGTTTGGGCTGTTTCTTCTGGATCTCGCGCGCCTTGGCCAGCGCGGCATCGAAGCGTTTGTCATCGACGTCGAGCATGATCAGCGCGCGCTGCATCGGCAGGGAGTCGGGCTGCAGGGCGAGGCCCTTGTTCAGGCTGTTGCGGGCGCCTTCCTTGTTCTTGGCCGCGACCTGGACTTCGGCCATGCGCAGATGGGGATGCGCGGCGGTGGGCAGGAGGTTCGCCAGCTTGCCGTAGGTCGCCAGCGCCTGGTTCGTGTCGCCGTTCAGCTGGTAAACCTGGCCTGCGACGTCGAGGAGCTCCGGACGATCCGGAATCGCGGCAAGCGCTTCCTGCACGGCGGTCAGCGCCTTCTTGCCGTCCTTGTTGCGGACATGCAGGCCGATCAGGGCGAGGCGCGGCGCCGCTTCGTTGGGCGCGGCGGCGATCGCCTTGCCGATCTGGTCGGCCACCTCTTCGGGCTTGGCGCCGCTGCGGGCCTTCAAATCGGCCAGCGCCAGCAGGGCCTGGACGTTCTTCGGCTCCTTCGCGAGCACCGACTCGAAGCGCTTGCGGGCATCGTCGGGCTTCTTGGCCATCAGGTCCATCTGCGCCAGCGCCGTGGCAGCGGGCAGGTAGGCCGGATTGATCGACAGCGCCTTCTCGAAGCTCTTGCGCGCCCCTTCGCTGTCACCCTGGCCGAGCAGGGCGCCGCCGCGCAGGTTATGCACGACGGGATTGTCGGGTTGTTTCTTCTCGAAATTGGCGATGGCCTTGAGGGCCTTGTCGAACTGCTTCTGGCGGATGTGGGAGGCGATCAGCGCCATGTCGGCGGAGATGCCCTTGTCCTCGGCGGCGATCTGTTCGAGATCGGCGAAGGCTTCCTCGGCATGACCGGTGCGCATGCGTGCGAGAGCCAGCGAGATCTGCGTCTGCTTGTTCTCCGGATCGGCCTTGGCGGCGCGCTGGAAATATTCTTCCGCCGTCTTCACATCGCCGCTTTGCAGGTAGGCGTTGCCGGCCAGCGGCAGCCAGGCCGTGCGGGTCTCGCTGCCGTGCAAGACCGGCTGCAGGGCTTCCACCGCCTTGGTGGGCTGGCCGCTGCGCAGATAGGACAACACCAGGGTGCGGCGCGCGAAATCGAGCCCGGGCGCTTTCTGCAGGGCCTTGCGCAGGTATTCCTGCGCTTGTATGTCGGAGCGGGTTTCGTAGGCGATCAGGCCGGCGAGCTGGAGGCCCTGGGCGTTGTCCGGCTGGATCTTCAGCACGTCGTCGAGGGCGGCCCGGGCGGTCGGCAAGTCCTTGCGGCTGTAGGCGACCAGGCCCTGCATGTAGAAAGTCAGCGGGTGCTTCGCCGCCACCTTTTCGAGCGCCTGGAGCTGCGTGCCGGCGAGATCGAGCTTCTGGCCGCGCAAATGGATCATGATCAACGCGGCGTGGGCGGTGACCGCTTGCGGCCGGACCTCGAGCGCCTTCTCGTAGACGGCGGTCGCTTCGGGAAGCTTGCCTTCGCCGTTCAACAGGTCAGCCTTGAAGAGCAGGGCATTGAGATCCTTCGGCGACTTCGCCAGAACGCCGTCGATCAGGGCATGCGCCGCGCCGGTATCCTGTTCGAGAACCTTGAAGCGCGCCTGCGCCAGTAGGGCCGGCGCGTAATCTCCCTTGGCGGCAATGGCGGCATCGAGCATGCGGCGGGCCTCTTCGGGCTTGCCCTGCAGGGCGAGGCTTTGCGCGAGCGTCGTCTTGAGGTCGGCCTGGCCTTCGGGCGAATCGATCCGGATATTCGCCAGCTCGTCGATTTTCTTCAGCTGCCCCTGCGCGAGCAGGGCCCGCGCCAGTACCGGAGTGATCTGGTCGGCGGAAAACTTGAGCTCTATGGCCTTGCGCAACTCGACCTCGGCTGCGACGGGATCGCCGCTGTCGAGCAGGGCACGGCCGAGAAGGAAACGCGCTTCGCCGGAATTCGGGTTTTTGGCGAGGGCATTCTTTAGCTGGATGGTCGCCGCGGCATGATCGTTCTTGGCCAGGTAGTCCTTCGCCGAGGCGAGCATGGCATCGGGAGAGTCGCCGCACCCGGCGGCAAAGGCCAGGCTCAGGACGAGGGCGGTGGTGCGCAATCTTGCATGGAGGGCAGAGGTCATGATGGGTGCCTATGATTTGAGTCCGAATTTGTGCATCAGATCATACAGAGTCGGGCGGCTGACACCAAGCAGTTCGGCGGCCCGCACGACATTGCCGTTGCTGCGGCTCAGGGCCGCGAGGATGGCCTTGCGTTCGGCTTCTTCGCGAAGCACGCGCAGGTCGAGCGAGACCGGTTCGCCAGCGGTCGTTTCGAGACCGATGTCCACCGCGGTCAAGGTATTGCCGTCGGCCATGATGACCGCGCGCTTGATGCAGTTCTCGAGTTCGCGCACATTGCCCGGCCAGTCATGAGCGGTGATGCTGGCAATGGCATCTTCGCCGAGCGTCAGCGTGCGCTTTTGTTCCTCGGCGAATTTCCGCGCGAAAGCATGGGCAAGCAGTGCGGCATCGCCGACGCGATTGCGCAGCGGCGGAATGGTGATGACGATTTCCGCGAGGCGGTAGAAGAGGTCTTCGCGGAAGCGGCCGTCGCGGATCTGGGCTTTCAGGTCCTGGTGCGTCGCGCAGACGATGCGCACATCGACCGGTATTTCCTGACGTCCGCCGACGCGCTCGATCACGCGTTCCTGCAGGAAGCGCAGCAGCTTGGCTTGCAGGCTCAGCGGCAGGTCGCCGATCTCGTCGAGCATCAGCGTGCCGCGATGGGCCGTTTCGATCTTTCCCGGCGTGGTTTTCGCGGCGCCGGAAAAGGCCCCCTTCTCGTAGCCGAAGAGTTCGCTTTCAAGCAGGTTTTCGGGAATGGCGGCACAGTTGATCGCTACGAAGCGCTCGCCGCTGCGCGGCGAGGCAATGTGCAGGCCGCGCGCCAGCAGTTCCTTGCCGGTGCCGCTTTCGCCCAGCAGCAGGATCGTCGCGTTGCTGGGCGCCACTTTCTCGATGGTGCGGCAGATCTTCAGCATTTCCGGGTCGCGGGTGATCAGGCCGCCCAGCGCATCCGGCTGGCGCATGGCCTGCAGGCGGCGGTTTTCCTGCTGCAGTTCGTGGAGTCGAAAAGCCCGGTCGATGGTCAGGCCCAGAATCTCGGGTTCGAAGGGCTTGGCGAAGAAGTCGTAGGCGCCCATGCCGATCGCGCGCAGGGCATTGGCCTGGTCGTTCTGGCCGGTAAGAACGATCACCTTCGTGTCCGGCGCGAGGGCGAGCAGTTGTTCGAGCAGGCGGAAGCCTTCCGAGACCGAATCGGCATCCGGCGGCAGGCCGAGATCCATGGTCACGACCGCCGGCGCATGCCGGCGGATCTGGTTCAGGGCGCTCTCGCGGTCGTCGGCGAGCAGGGTCTCGTACTGGTCGAAGGACCAGCGGATCTGTTTCTGCAACGCGGGGTCGTCCTCGACGATCAGCAGGCTGCGGGATTTTCCCGTCGTCATGGGGTCTCCGTTTGTTTCAGGTCGGACGCTTTGGAAATTTCGATCAGGGGGAGCTTGACGAAGAAGCGGGTTCCCGCATTTTCGTCGCTTTCCACACGTATGTCACCACCGAGTTCCTGGATGTACTGACGGCTTTCGTAGGCGCCGATGCCCATGCCGGTCTGTTTGGTGGTGTTGAAGGGTTTGAACAGGCGCTCGCGGATGAATTCGGCCGACATGCCGCGACCGCTGTCGCCGACTTCGACGGTCGCCATGCTGCCTTCGCGGCCGATGTCGATCCACACCCTGCCCTCGGGCGGCGTGGCGTCCAGGGCATTCTGGACCAGATGGCCGATGACGCGTTCGACGCGCTCGCTCTGGCCGCGCGCAACGACGGTGTCGCGGATGCGCACCTCGACGAGCGGCAATTGCGGGGCCTTCGATTTCGCGATGCGATGGGCAACCGCCTCGAGATCGACCCCCACACTGCCATCGCCGGGATTCTTGCCTTCCCGCAACTGCATCATCAGCTGCTTCATGCGATCCACCGAGTGACTGACCGTTGCCAGCATGTCGCGCTGGAATTCGGGGTTGTCGGCATGGCGTTCGGCGTTCTTCACCATCAGCGAAAGCTGCGTGACGATGTTTTTCAAATCATGTACGACGAAGGCCGACATCTTGTTGAACGCCTCGAACTTGCGCGCATCGAGCAGCGCCTCGGCGGCCTGTATCTGCGCCAGGAAAGTGGCGGCCTGGCGGCCGGCCGTGCGCAGCAGGTCATTGACTTCCCAGTTGATGTCGAGCGGTGCGCGCGCCGTCGTCAGCACGACAAAGCCGACGATGCCGCTCGACAGGCTGAGCGGCACGACGAGCCAGGCATTCGGGGTGTCGACCAGCCACTCCGGCAGCGTCAGGTTTTGATAGCGGCTGGGCCGGTGACGGTACTCTTCCAGATCGACGACCCAGCCGCTGGCGTTCAGGAAGCTCAGCAAGGAGCTGTCGGCGCTTTCCCGAGCGTCGCAAGCTGGCAGGTTCCAGCGCGCGTTCTGGGAAAACCATTGTTCTTCGGGAGCGCGCAGCCACAGGGACCCGGCCGGGCTTTCCACCATGTCGGCGAGGCCGCGAATGACCTGCTGTCCGACCTGTTGGGCATTTTCTCCGGAGGAGAGCGTGCGGGTGAACTTGAGCCATTCCTCCCGGTAATCGTAGCGGTAGCGGAAAAAGTGCTTGCCGACCAGCACCTTGAGCCGGGCGCGCATGCTGCCGGAAAATATGAAGATCAACAGAAGCAGCAGGGCGGCGAACAGCACGGCGATTTGCAGGGCGCCGCCCCAGCTGCCGCCGAGATAGCGCACGTAATAGCCGGCGGCGGAAGCGATCAGCAGGTAGCTGCCCGCCACGGCCAGCGAGGTGGTCTGGAATGCCGCCGTCTGGGAAACGGCGACGCGCAGCTTGCGCGCCCGCGTCCGGTAGAGGGTCAGAATGATCAGGGGCAGAACGAGCGCATAGGCGAGTCCGCGCACCGCGAAGGCATCTTCATCGATCCGGTTGAACAGCAGCGTGGTCGAATGGAAATAGAGGTCGAAAGCGAATGTCGCGGTCAGGCCGATGCCGAGGGGTTTGACGTTCCAGCGCGAATCGGCCGTGGTGTTGCGAAAGAGCTGCTCGACCAGCACCAGGCCGAAGATCGTTTGCGCCAGGGCGGCATACTGGCTGCCGCGCAGCAGCGCTTCCGATGGGGTCGAACCCGATGCGAGCAGGGCCTGAAACGCCAGCCCGAGGGCGACGATGGCGCCCCCGACGACCGCAGGCCATTGAGCCATGACGGGTATGGCTGGGCCGCTCTTCACCCGGGCAGTGCGCAGCAGGACGATGAAAAAGGCATACCAGGCGCCATAGCGCAGAGTGTCGAAAACCTGCTGGGCGATGGCCAGGTAAGCGGCCGGCTTGAAGGCCAGCAGGAATCCTGCGGCTGCCCACAAGGCGGTGAACGCCATGGCGAAAAGCAGGGTGATGTCGACCGGGTCGCGCAGGTGGCCATGCCGCCAACGCAGCAAATGCAGGGAGAAAGCCAGGTAGCTGAGTGCCGCGATGCCGTAGCTCCAGAGGGGAGCGGTCGAGAGCGCCGGTTCCATGGTTCAGGCCGTCCTGCCCAGTTGCCAGTGGTGCATGAAGCTTCCCCGGTTCCGATACTGCGGGTGATGCGCAAGCCACTCCTTGATGCGGGGCAGCGCGTGGCGATGCCCCGCAGCGGCGATTTCGCGCATCCTTCCCCAGTCGAGAAAATCGAAATCGTCGAGCGGCGGGTTCAGGTAAAGGTCGGCCAGCTTGCGGGCGTGTTGCATTTCCTTGCGGCTCGCCATGGTCGTGATCTGCATGATGACACGGGTCAGGGTGGGAGCTTCCTGCGCGGGCCTGCCGGGCGTCAGCCGGTCCCTGAGGTATTCGAGGCTGCCCGGAATCGTCGCATGTTGCCCGCCCTGAATGGCATCGACCGCCAGGTCGACGGCGATGATGGCGCCGCGCATCCGTGCGCGCATGACATCGATCGGCAGATTGTTCAGGACACCGCCATCGACCAGCAAATGGCCATCCTCGATGCTGGGCGGCAGGATGGCGGGCAATGATACGCTGGCGCGAATGGCCTGCCACAGGGGGCCGCGATCATGGACGTGGACCTGGCTGGTCGAGAGATCGCTGGATACGGCAAAAAACGGTAGCCAGAGATCCTCGATGTCCATCGGCAGATGCCGCTGCAGGACCTGGTTGAGGTGCTCGCCGCGCACCAGCGAGATGATCGGCAGGGTGTAATCGCCGAGCGGATCATCGCACGTGAATGCGATGCGCAGCTCGGCGAAGCTGTCGGCATCGCTTTGTCCGCGCGCGACGCCGGTGGCGGCCAGCGCCCCGAAACTGGCGCCGCCCACCGCATCGATGGCGATGCCGGCCTCGTGAAGCGCGCGGATGACGCCCAGGTGAGCGAAGCCGCGCGCGCCGCCGCCGGCCAGGGTCAGGGCGACCGCGTTCCCCGAGAGAAAGCGGGCAACGCGCGCCATGTCCATCTCGTTGCCGCGGCGAATGTGGTGATGCCGGTCCGTCTTGCGGACGGCGAGCCATTTGCGGGTCTGATGGGGAACGGCATTGCCGGCATGGGTCAGCACCAGTTCGATTTCGGAATGAAGGCTTCTGGCAGCGTCCCTGGCGAACAACCATTCTTCGAGTTCCGTAGGCGCGGCTGGCGTCGCGGCGTCGGCCAACAGCACGATCTTGTCGGCATAACCCTGGCAGATGCGGTTCCAGGTGCTTGGTTCGGCGTCGGCGGCGAGCAGCAGATAGTCGTAGTCTTGCTCGGCGGCATCGAGGGCGCGCCCGTAGCCGTCGTGGTCGGGCGGGCCGAAGCGGCCTTCGGCCGCGCGCGAGTCGAGACGCAGAACGGGGCCGAAGCGGAGCAGCTGCCGCTCCAGCGACTGGCAAAACCGGTCCATCCCGGCACTCCCGTGCAGCGGCACGATCATCAGGATCCGTGCGCCGCTGCGGCGGGCGATGTGCCCGCTGCCGCCGGTCAGACGGGAGATGATCGTGCGCGCAATGTTCGAGAATGCCTGCGGCTGGCTTGCCACCAGATCATCGATGTCCGCACGGGCAATCGCGGCGAGGGTCGTGTCGCGTACCGCGCCGACGGTGGCGGCCCTGCCGGCGCCGGAAAACAGCGCGATCTCCCCGACGACATCGCCGGGCTGGGGATAGGCGACGATGCGCTGCCTGCCTTCCGGGTCGGCGACCCGGACCTCGAGGCGACCGGTCAGCACAATGTGCAGGCAGTCCCCGGACTCGCCTTGACGATAGAGAACATCGCCCGCCTGAATGCGGACCAGCCTCGTCTGTGCCAGCAGCCGCGTCGTGGTTGCGTCATCGAGGGTACCGCACAGGCGGTCGAGCGTCTCCCTGACCATGCCGTGATAGGCATGGGATAAGGAACCGCTGCTGTCTTTCTCAGGAGTCATGCCGAATACCGGTAACAGGCCGGGCGGGAAGCTTCGTCTGGCAGCGGGCTGAAGTCCGACGGCTGGCTCAGGAGCCGGTAAGCCGATTCGGAAGCGAACAAGCCCGGGGCTTGCAACGACGGTGCGGCGGCCAGGCGGGCGAGTTCGTCAAGGGGCGTGCCGAAAAAATCGAGATTCAGGCGTTCCGGCTGCACCAGTCCCAGCGTGACCGGTCCGTGGTGCAGGATGCCGCGCAGGGAGGAAATCGGGTGTCCGCGGTCCTTGAAGAAGGTGGCAATTTCGAGGAAGGCCGCGCAGGCGTCATCCGCGCCGGTCCGACTCCGGCTGGCGGCAAGCGCCTGACTGCCGAAACTCTTGATCAGTTCGACCCCGTGGCGGGAAAGGATCCTGTCTGAGACGAGCAGGGCATCCTGCATGCCGTCCAGGTCGGGCGAGTCCTGGTTGTCCTTGCGGAAATCCAGCAGCAACAGCGTCGCTTCGCTCCGTTCGGGCACGAATCTGCCCGCTGCGGCCATGGTTTGCGCCGCGCCGGGGGGCAAGACCGCCAGCAAGGCTTGTTCGGCCATCGTCTGGGCCATGCTGGCCGAGTCCGAACGCGTCTGGAACTCGACCTGTTGCAGGCGCAAATCCACGATCAGACGATGAATGATCCGGGCGACGATCAAAAAGTAGGTGACGGCGATCAGGCTGGCGAGCCAGTTCGAGACAGCGCATCCGTCACTCGGGACGAATTCGGCCATGAACGGGTTCATGCCCATGGCCAGCATGCCGAGGAACATGAACAGCATGCCGAGCGCCACCAGCATGACTCCGCCGACGACCATCCAGTTGAACACACTGATCACGACCAGGACCACGCCGGGCAGCAGCGCGAACTGGAGTGCGGCGATGACGGCGCCGACGAACAGGCCGTCGGCAAGAAACAGCACATGGCCACGGCGGCGGCTGATGTCGAGACGGCCGAACAGCGCCTGCCCGAGCGGCGGATAAAGAAAGCCCGCCGCCAGCAGCCAGAGGTGGTCGCCGGGTTGTCCACGGCAAATTACATCGTTGGCTGCCAGGAGCGCCAGCGTCGTCATGCTAAACAGCAGCCTGACGAGAAAGATCCTCGCTTGCAGCGTAAAGGTTTCAGGCATTGCCCTGGCCGCTCCGGCTGTCGAAATCAATTGGTTATGTTATGCTGTTAAAGTATATGCGGGTTTGTCCGTTAGTGAACGTTCGAGCGGTACGGGTTTTGAGGTTGGTGATTTCTTGTCAAGGACTTGAGGAGAAGGTGATGATCGATAATAGTCAATCTGTCTGGCGGTCGGGGTCGGCCATGTTGCGCCTGCTGTTCATTGCCATCGTGGGATCGCTGCTGGTCGGCTGCGCCTCCAGCAAGTATCCACCCGCTCCCGCCACCGCGGCTTCGAGCGACTACAACTACCGTATCGGGCCGGGCGACACCGTCAATATCGTCGTCTGGCGCAACCCGGAGCTGTCGATGTCCGTTCCGGTACGTCCCGACGGCAAGCTGGCTTCACCCCTGATCGAGGATCTGCCGGCGATTGGCAAGAACCCGACCGAGCTGGCGCGCGACATCGAAAAAGCCCTGTCCAAGTTCATCCGCGACCCGGTCGTCACCGTCATCGTGACCGGTTTTGTCGGACCCTACAGCGAACAGATCCGCGTGGTCGGCGAGGCCGCCAAGCCGCAAGTCCTGCCCTACAAGCAGAAGATGACCTTGCTGGACGTCATGATCGCGGTCGGCGGCATGACCGACTTCGCCGACGGCAATGGCGCCTCTATCCTGCGTCCCGCCGACAACAATGCGCAGTACGGCGTGCGGATCAAGGATCTGGTCAAGCGCGGCGATGTCTCGGCGAACGTCGAGATGAAGCCGGGCGATGTGCTGATCATCCCGCGCAGCTGGTTCTGACGGTTATTTAGCTGACGCGGAACGCTATCTATGGAAGAACTGCTACGCCAGGCCCGGCTGGTGCTGCGCGGCATGTGGCTGCACCACTGGCTTGGTCTGCTGGTGGCCTGGGCGGTCGGCCTGGCTGCCGGCATCGCCGTGTTCGTGATGCCCGACAAGTACGAAGCCTCGGCCCGGGTCTTCGTCGATACGGACTCGGTGCTCAAGCCGCTGATGGCGGGCCTGACCATCCAGGCGAATACCGAGCAGCAAATCGCCATGCTGAGCCGGACCCTGATCAACCGGCCCAACGTCGAAAAGCTGGTGCGCATGGCCGATCTCGACCTCGGCATAAGCTCGTCCAGCGAGAAGGAGGCCCTGATCGACAAGGTGACGAAGGCCCTCAGCATCCAAAGCGTCGGGCGCGACAATCTCTACACGCTCAGCTATCGCGACACCGATCCGGAACAGGCGCGCAAGGTCGTGCAGTCCCTGACGACGATCTTCGTCGAGTCGAGCCTGGGCAACAAGCGCAGCGATACCGATGCGGCGCGCAAGTTCATCGACGAGCAAATCGCCGTTTATCTGAAGAAGCTTGAAGAAGCGGAGAATCGCTTGAAGCAGTTCAAGCTGCAAAATATCGAAATGGGTCTCGACAGGGATGGCGGGGCCGGCGGGCGCCTCAATGAGCTGAGCGCGCAGCTTGCCCAGGCTCGGCTCGAATTGCGCGAAGCCGAAAACAGTCGCGATGCGATCAAGCGGCAGATCGTCGGCGAGGAACCCGTGCTGCTGCCCGATATGCCGGGCACCGAGTCGAGCGTTTCGATTCCCGACATCGATGGCCGCATTGACGCGCAGAAGCGCAATCTGGATGCGCTGCTGCAGCGCTTTACCGAGCAGCACCCGGATGTGGCGGGGACGCGGCGCATCATCAAGGATCTGGAAGAGCAAAAGCGGCAGGAAATCGCGGCGCGCAAGAAGGCAGCTGCTGTCAATCCGGTCGTCGCTTCGATCAACGCCAATCCGGCCTATCAGCAGATGAAGGTTTCGCTGACCGAGGCCGAGGCGACCGTCGCGGCCTTGCGCGCGCGCGTCGCCGAGTACGAATCGCGCTATTCCCGTGTTGTCGGCAAGATCAAGCTGCTGCCCGAGGTCGAGGCCGAATACGCCCAACTCAACCGTGATTACGATGTGCACAAGAGGAACTACGACAGCCTGATCCAGCGGCGCGAGTCGGCCTCCATATCCGAAGGCATGACGGATGTGGCCAGCGTCGCGGACTTCCGGCTGATCGATCCCCCGCGCGCCTCGCGCACGCCGGTGGGGCCGAACCGGGTCGTCCTGCTGTCCCTCGCATTGTTGGCTTCGCTGGCGGTCGGCGTGGCGGGAAGTTTTGCCGCCAGCCAGTTGCGGCCGACTTTCTTCGATACGCATACCTTGCGCGAAGTGAGCGGTCTGCCGCTGTTGGGCGCCGTTTCGAAAGTCGTCACGCCCGCCGACAGACAGCGCGAGAAAAGGGATCTGTTGCGTTTCGGCGCGGGTTTGGGACTTTTCGTCCTGCTGTATGGACTGGTCATTGCGGTAACGGCCATCATCATTTTCCGGGCGGCTTGAGGTTACGATGGACATAATCGAACAAGCAGCCAAACGTCTCGAGGAATTGCGCCGGGCCGGTGTGGAGATCAACCCGGAAGCGGGGGATGCGGATGCAAAAGTCGGCGCTGGCAGGACGGCACCCACCGCGGAGATTCGCTCCGCGCGAGCTTCGGTCGGGGAGGCGGCGTCCGGCAACCCTCCAGTATCGCGGCGCATCGATCTCGACATGGCGGTGCTCAATGACCACGGCATCGTGACCGGGGACAGCGGACGTTCCCAGCTCGCCGACGAGCTGCGCGTGCTCAAGCGCCCCCTGCTGCACAACGCGAGCGGGAAGGGCGCGGCCCCGGTCAAGGACGCCAACCTGATCATGATCACCAGCGCCATGCCGGGTGAGGGCAAGACCTTTATGGCGACGAATCTCGCGATCAGCATCGCGATGGAACTGGACCACACCGTCCTGCTCGTCGACGCCGACGTGGCGCGACCCTCCATTCCCGATGTCCTTGGCTTCGGCCGGGAAAAGGGGCTGCTCGACGTCCTCACGGACCGCTCGCTCGATCTCAGCCAGGTGCTCCTGCGCACCAATATCGAGAAACTATCGATCCTGCCGGCGGGCACACAGCATCCGCGCGCGACCGAATTGCTCGCCAGCGATGCCATGAACCAGCTGCTCGCCGACATGGCGCGGCGCTATCCCGACCGGATCATCATCTTCGATTCGCCGCCGCTGCTGGTCACCACCGAGGCCCGCGTGCTGGCCAGCCACATGGGGCAGGTGGTGCTCGTAGTCAAGGCCGAGAGCACCACCCATGCCGATGTGAAGAATGCGGTAGCCGCGATCGAGGCCTGTCCGGTCAAGATGGTGGCCCTGAACAAGGCCTCGGGGCATCTGGACGGCCATGGATACGGCTACGGATACGGCTACGGATATGGCTACGGCTATTCGCGACGCACCGAGCCAAGTGCCAGGAAAAGCTGATGAGCAGGGGTGAATTCGTGACCAAGCGAACTCCATTCGTGATGCCCGGAATCGTGGCCGGATGCATGATCGGGCTGGCCCTTTTCGCCCGGTCGCTCCATGCCCAGGAAGAGGGCGGGGCGGGTTTGGCCAAACCGAGCTGGCTGATCACCCCGAGTGTCGCCGGCACGATGACGCTGACCGACAATGCGCGGCCCGGACTAGGCCAGAAGCAAGGGGATGTCATCACCAGCGTGACCCCGGCGCTCCGCATCGACGGCAAGGGCGGGCGGGTCGGCGGCAGCCTCAATTTCAGCTGGCAACAGAATTTCTATGCCAGCGAGAGCCGCTACAACAACGACCGGATGTCGCTGGCGGCAAACGGCAAGGCCGAATTGGTCGAACAATGGCTGTTCATGGATGCGGGCGCCAATATCGCCCAGACCCCGAATTCGGTGTTCGCGACGCAGACCGTCGGCAACGAGCTGGTCAATAACAATCAAGGGACGACGACCTCTTATCAATGGTCGCCTTACATCCAGGGCTATCTGGGTGGCAGCGTCGGTTACGAACTGCGTTACCGGAATTCGCAAACCTCGGGTGACACGGGAGTTTATGCCACGGGCACCGGCGTCGATTCGCAGGCCTGGAGCGGCAGGCTGTCCGGGGGCACGCCGCTGGCCTTGCTCGGCTGGTCGCTCAGCGCCGAGGATCAGCGCACCAGGTTTGCGGCGCGCGATACCAAGTCGAACCGGGTGCTCGGCACGCTCGAATACCGTTACGATCCGCAGCTCAAGTTCAACGCCAGTGCCGGCCGGGAATCGGACAACTTCAGCAATTTCGACCTGCAAAGCCGGACGGTCAGCGGCTATGGCCTCGACTGGGCACCGACCGAACGCACCAAAGTGGCGCTCAAGAAGGAGCGGCGCAGCTACGGGAACGGCCACAATTTTACGTTCGAGCATCGCACCGCGCTGACGGCCTGGAAATTCGTCGACAGCAAGAGCGCAATCGTTCCTGCCCAGCAGTTCACCAACGCACCCCTCTCCACGGCCTACGACCTGTTTTATGCCTTGTTGGGCAACGATCCGACGCTGCGCAACGACCCGGTGGCACGAGCCCTGGCCACCAGCCAGATGCTGACGAGTTTGGGCATACCCGCCAACAGTCTGATCTACGGCAACATCGCGACTTCGCAGCCGTTCATCCAGCGCCAGCAGCAGGCTTCCGTCTCGCTGATCGGCGCGAACAATACGGTGACATTCACGGTCCAGCGCAGCAGCAGCACCCGCATCGGCTCGGGCGCCGGCCTGCCGCAAGACGATTTCCTGAATGCGCAGAACATCCGCCAGTCCGGTTTCAGCGGCAGTTGGGCGCACAAGCTCACGCCCCACAGTTCGCTGACGCTGAATGCGCTGACTTCGCGCAGCCAGGGCGACCTGGCCACGCAGGACACGCGCCTGCGTTCGCTGTCCCTGCTCTATACGACGAAACTCGGCGCTCGTTCGACGGCATCCCTTGGCGTCCGCCAGAACAATTTCGACGCCGCAGCCACGACCGACTACACCGAGAACGCCATCACCGGTACGTTGTCCGCCTCATTTTGAGTCGCCCATGTACGAAGCCTTTTACGGCTTGAAGGCCAAGCCCTTCCAGCTGAATCCCGACCCGGCGTTTTATTTCGACAGCAAGCAGCACCGGCGCGCCAAGGCCTATCTCGAATACGGCCTGCACCAGAACGAGGGGTTCATCGTCGTCACCGGCGAGATCGGCGCCGGCAAGACGACCATCGTGCGCGGGCTGCTGGACTCGCTCGACAAGGAAAGGGTCGTCGCGGCGCAGATCGTCAGCACCCAGCTCGATGCCGACGACATCCTGCGCATGGTGGCGGCCGCTTTCGGCGTGCGCTTCAAGGACATGGCCAAGGCCGACCTCATCCTGGCGCTGGAAGCCTTCCTGGTCGAGGTGGCACGCCGCGGCAAACGCTGCCTGCTGATCGTCGATGAAGCCCAGAACCTTTCGGCGCGTGCGGTCGAGGAGTTGCGCATGCTGTCGAATTTCCAGTTCGAATCGCATGCGCTGCTGCAAAGCTTCCTCGTCGGGCAGCCGGAATTCCGCGCGATCCTGCTCGGCCCGCAGATGGAGCAACTGCGCCAGCGGGTGATCGCGGCCTGCCACGTCGGCCCCATGAGTCCGGCCGAGACGCGCGACTACATCCACCACCGCCTGCGCTGCGCCGGTTCGACGGGGGAGCCCAAGTTCGACGATGCGGCGCATCACGCGCTGCATCAGGCGAGCGGGGGGATTCCGCGCCGGATCAACGCGCTCTGCGATCGCCTGTTGCTGCTCGGTTTCCTCAGCGACAAGAAGGTTTTCGGCAAGGAAGAGGTGCAGGAAGTCGTCGCTGAGCTGGGCGTGCAGGTCGGTGCGGGGTCCCAGCCTTCCAGTGCCGGATTGCTTTCCCCGCAGGCCCTGGGCGATGACTTCACCGCGACGGCGGTCGGCCCGCTGACGATCGATGCCGATAGTGCCGCCGAAATTGGCAAGTCGATCACCAGCATCAGCAACCGCAGGATCGCCGACCGGCTGTTGCGGCTCGAGCGCAGCCTGGTCCGCCTCGAGCACGCGAACACCTTGATGCTGCGCGTGATGCAACAGCTGGTCGATGCGACGCGCGTCACCCGGGCCGACAAGGAGACCGACAGGAAGCCGGACAAAAGCCAGGAGAAGGCGTGAAGACCAACGCGCTGACCATCGATGTCGAGGATTATTTCCAGGTTTCGGCCTTCGCGCCCTACATCGACCGCGCCGACTGGGACCAGCGCGAGTGCCGCGTCGAGCGCAACATCGCGCGGATCCTCGCCTTGCTGGAGCGACACGGCGTCAAGGCCACCTTCTTCACCCTGGGCTGGATCGCCGAGCGCTATCCGGCCATCGTGCGGGAGATCGTCTCCGGCGGGCACGAACTGGCCAGCCACGGCTATGGCCACGAACGCGCCAATCAGCTCACTCCAGAGGACTTTTTCGCCGATATCGCGCGCGCCAAGCAGATACTCGAAGACCTGTCCGGCCGCGAAGTCAAAGGCTATCGTGCGCCGAGTTTCTCGATCGATGCCAGCAATCGCCACTGGGCATTCGACGCGCTGGTGCGTGCCGGCTACCGCTACAGTTCGAGCGTCTATCCGGTACATCACGACCACTACGGCATGCCCGATGCCCCGCGCTTTGCGCATACGCCGCAAGGGGTGGATGGCGCCCTGATCGAAGTGCCGCCGACGACCGTGCGGGCATTCAACCGCAACTGGCCGGCCAGCGGCGGCGGCTATTTTCGCCTGATGCCCTATGCCCTGTCGCGGCGGCTCATCGCGCATGTCAATCATCACGACGGCGAGCCGGCGATCTTCTATTTCCACCCGTGGGAGATCGATTGCGGGCAGCCCCGCATTCCCGGCATCAACGCGAAAACGCGTTTTCGGCACTACCTCAACCTCCACCGCATGGAACAGCGCCTCGGCCGCCTGCTGCAGGATTTTCGCTGGGGGCGGATGGACGAGATCTTCCTTGGCCGATGAGCGGGGCGGTTGCGGTCCGCAGTCTCGACAGGCATGACGCGGCGGCTGCCGCCCGCTGGGATGCCTACGTCGCGACGGCGCCGGCGGCGACCTTCTTTCATCGCTCGGGCTGGCAGGGCATCCTCAGCGAGGTTTTCGGCCACGCGACCTTCTTCCTGTATGCCGAGCGCGACGGAGAGATCGTTGGAGTGCTGCCGCTGGCCCAGGTCAATAGCCGCCTGTTCGGCAATGCGCTGGTGGCGCTGCCCTTCGCCGTTTACGGCGGCGTGGTGGCCGCTGATGCGGAAACAGCCGCCGCGCTCGAAGCCGAAGCCGAAAGCATTGCCCGCGCCCTCGACGTCGACCACCTCGAATACCGCAACATCGCAGCCCGTCACGCCGACTGGCCGCGACAGGAGCTCTACGTCACCTTCCGCAAGGAGATCCTGCCCGACGCAGAGGCGAACATGCTCGCCATCCCCCGCAAGCAGCGCGCGATGGTCAGGAAGAGCATCAAGAACGGTTTGCGGTCCGAGATCGATCCAGATGCCGGCCGCTTCTTCGCGCTCTATGCCGACAACGTGCGCCGGCACGGCACGCCGGCCCTGCCGCGGCGCTATTTCGACCGCCTGCTGACCGATTTCGGCAAGGACTGCGAGGTGATGACCGTGGTCGATGCGCAAGGCACGCCGGTCAGCAGCGTGCTGAGCTTCTACTTCCGCGACGCGGTGCTGCCGTATTACGCCGGCGATGCGCTGCGGGCCCGCGAACTGGCCGCCAACGACTTCAAGTATTGGGAACTGATGCGGAGGTCGTGTGCGCGCGGCCTCAAGGTCTTCGACTACGGGCGCAGCAAGGTCGGCTCCGGTTCGTGGTCGTTCAAGAAGAACTGGGGCTTCGAGCCGACCCCGCTGCACTACGAATACCGCCTTTACAAACGTGATGCGATTCCGCAGAACAACCCGAACAACCCGAAGTACAGGCTGATGATCGCCGCCTGGCGCCGGCTGCCGCTCTGGGTCGCCAACCGGCTCGGTCCGCTGATCGTCCGCAACCTGGGTTGAGCGCACGTGAGGCTGCTGTATCTCGTCCACCGGCTGCCCTACCCGCCCAACAAGGGCGACAAGGTGCGTTCGTTCCATCTGCTCAAGCATCTGGCACGACGACACGATGTTTTCCTCGGTACCTTCATCGACGATCCGGCCGACGAGGTCTATGTCGATACGCTGCGCGGCTACTGTGCCGACCTGCATGTCGCCCGCTTGTCACCCCGCATGGCGAAACTGCGCAGCCTGCGGGGACTGCTCAGCGGCGAAGCGCTGTCGCTGCCGTACTACCGCGATGACGGGCTGCGCCAATGGGTCGAGTCGCTGCGGGGACTCGATGCCGCCGTCGTGTTCTCATCTGTCATGGCGGACTACCTGCCGGCGCGGCTGCCGGCGCTCGTCGATTTCGTCGACATGGACTCGGCGAAATGGACACAGTACGCGGGGACGCATCGCTGGCCGCTGTCCTGGCTTTACCGGCGCGAGGGCGAACGGTTGTTTGCGTTCGAGCGGGCTGTGGCGCAACAGGCCAGGCATTCCTTTTTCGTGACCGAAGCCGAGCGCGAGTTGTTCCTGGCGGCGGCGCCGGAATGCGCCGCGCGGGTCGACGCGATGTGCAACGGCGTCGATGCCGGGTTCTTTTCGCCCGACCATGGCTTGGCATCGCCCTATCCGGCAGGCGAAATCCCGGTGGTCTTCACCGGCGCCATGGATTACTGGCCCAACGTCGATGCCGCCGTCTGGTTCGCCGGCGCAATCCTGCCGCGCCTGCGCCAGCGCAATCCAGCCATCCGTTTCTATGTCGTCGGCCGCAGCCCGGATCCGGCGGTGCTGGCGCTCGCCGGTGAGGGCGTTGTCGTCACCGGCACGGTGGACGACGTGCGCCCCTTCCTCGCGCATGCGCATGTTGCGGTTGCGCCATTGCGCATCGCGCGCGGCATCCAGAACAAGGTGCTCGAAGCGATGGCGATGGCGCGACCCGTCGTCGCTTCGACTGCCTGTGCCGGGCCGATCGCGGCCGAACCCGTGCAGGAACTGCTGGCGGCGGAAACCGCCGACGACTATGTCGCGCGGATCGAATCCCTGCTCGCCGATCCGGCTCATGCTGATAACATTGGCAGGGCAGCCCGCAACCGCGTGCTGGCCAGCTACGGCTGGGACGCCCACCTCGCCCCGATCGATCGTTTCCTGGAAGAAATCACCGCATGAATGCCGTCCCGCCAGCGCCGACTTTCAACTGGAAACAAGCCGTCGCCGCGCTCGTCATCGTCGAGCTGGCGCTGCTCGGCCTGTATTTCGGCACGGCCAGCGCAATGGTCGAGATCTGGTGGCGCTCGGAAACCTTTAACCATGCCTTTCTCGTCCCGCCGATCGCCCTCTGGCTGATCTGGGAGAAGCGCCATGCACTCGCGCGAGAGGCGCCGCGGCCCGCGCTCTGGCTGATCCTGCCGCTCGCGGCGATCGCCTTCGGCTGGCTGCTGGGCGAACTGGCCGCCGTGAACGCGGTCACGCAGTTCGCCCTGGTCGCCATGCTGGTGCTGGCCGTGCCCCTGATCATCGGACTGCCGGCCGCGCGACGAATCGCCTTCCCGCTCGGCTTCCTGTTCTTCGCCGTGCCCATCGGCGAATTCATGATGCCAAAACTCATGGACTGGACGGCGCTGTTCACCGTCATGGGCCTGCGCGCGTCGGGCATCCCCGTCTATCAGGAGGGCCTGCATTTCGTCATTCCCTCGGGCAAGTGGTCGGTGGTCGAGGCCTGCAGCGGCGTGCGCTACCTGATTGCCTCGATCGTCGTCGGCACGCTCTATGCCTACCTCAACTACCAGTCGCTCAAGCGGCGCCTGATCTTCGTCGGTTTCTCGATACTGGTTCCGCTCGTGGCCAACTGGCTGCGCGCCTACATGATCGTCATGCTGGGCCATTATTCCGGCAACACGCTGGCGGTGGGTGTCGACCATCTGATCTATGGGTGGGTGTTCTTCGGCGTGGTGATCATGATCATGTTCGCCGTCGGCCTGCGCTGGCGCGAACCCGAAGCCGAGCTGCCGCCGGCTGCGCCCGGCGGTGCCGGCCCGGCGGCAAGCAGCGGTTTTGGCGGTCTGGCGACTGCCGTGCTGCTCGCCCTGGGCATCGCCAGCGCCCCGCACGCGGCGCTGCGGTATCTGGAAAGCGGCCCTGAACTCCCGCAACCGGTCCTGGCGGCCCAGGCGCTGGCGCAAGGCGGCTGGGAAATCGCCGACGGCCCGCTCGTCGACTGGCAGCCGGCCTTCGCCAATCCCTCCGGAACCTTGAATGCCGCGGTCGAGAAAGACGGGCGGCGCGTCGGCGTCTTCGTTGCCTACTATCGCCAGCAGGGCTACGAACGCAAGCTGATCAGCTCGGAAAACCAGCTGGTCAAGAGCGGCGACACGGCCTGGGCGCAGATCGAGCGCGGCAGCCGCCGACTAACGCTGGGCGGGCAGCCGGCCGGCGTCCGCACCGGCCTGCTGCGCAGCAATCTTTTCAGCGTCGGCGCCGAGCCGGCCAGATATCGGGTCTGGCATTGGTACTGGATCGGCGGGCGCATCGTCACCAGCGACCATCTCGGCAAGCTGTGGCTGGCGTTGTCGCGCCTGGGCGGGCAGGGCGACGAGTCGGCCGCGGTATTCGTTTACGCGCCTGAACCCGATGGCGATGCTCTTCTGGCCGAATATCTTGCATCCTCCGGTTCAGGTATCGATAGCCTGCTCGAACAAGCCGCGGCGCAGCGCAAATAGAATTTGAATAGCTAAGAAAGGGGAAATCATGGCAACCAAATCCACGCTCGACAAAACCGTCGTCGCCGTCGTCGGCCTCGGCTATGTCGGCCTGCCGCTGGCAGTCGAATTCGGCAAGAAGTTCAAGACCATCGGCTATGACTTGTCCGAAGCCAAGGTGGCGAGCTACAAGAAGTTTTTCGATCCGACCGGCGAGGTCGGCAGCGAGGCGCTGAAGGCCGCCAAGCTGCTCTCGGTGAGCACCGATCCGGCGACGATCGCGGCCGCCGACCTGATCGTCATCGCCGTGCCGACGCCGGTCGATGAAGGGCATATTCCCGACTTCACCCCGCTCGTCGGTTCTTCGACGACGGTGGGCAAGTACATGAAGAAGGGCGCCGTCGTCGTTTATGAGTCCACGGTCTATCCCGGCGCCACCGAAGAGGTCTGCATCCCGCTGCTGGAGCAGCATTCCGGGATGAAATGGAAGCAGGACTTCCACGTCGGCTACTCCCCCGAGCGGGTCAATCCCGGCGACAAGGAGCGCACCATCACGAAGATCGTCAAGGTCGTTTCCGGCGACGACGAGCAGACAGCCAATTTTGTCGAGCAGATGTATGCCGCAGTGATTACCGCCGGCGTGCACAAGGCCAGCAGCATCAAGGTGGCCGAAGCGGCCAAGGTGATCGAGAACACCCAGCGCGACCTCAACATCGCATTGATGAACGAATTGGCGATGATTTTCGACCGCATCGGCATCGATACGCTGGAAGTGCTGCAGGCGGCCGGCACGAAGTGGAACTTCCTGCCCTTCCGTCCGGGCCTGGTCGGCGGCCACTGCATCGGCGTCGATCCCTACTACCTGACGCACAAGGCCGAGATGCTCGGCTACCACCCGCAGGTGATCCTCGCCGGCCGTCGCATCAACGACGGCATGGCTGCCTGGGTCGCGCAGCAGACCGTCAAGCAGATGATCGCCAACGATTGCCACGTCAAGGGCGCCAAAGTGATCGTGCTCGGCCTGACCTTCAAGGAAAACTGCCCCGATCTGCGCAACTCGAAGGTGGCCGACCTGGTCAAGGAGCTGCAGTCCTTCGGTTGCGCGGTCGCGGTACATGATCCGCTCGGCGAACCGGCCGAGGCGCTGCACGAATACGGTATCGCACTGACGAAATGGAATGCGCTGCCGGACCAGGCCGATGCCATCGTCGCCGCCGTCTCGCACAAGGAATATCTGGCCATGTCGCTGAAAAAACTCACCGGCAAGCTCAAGCCCGGCGGGGTGTTCGTCGACGTCAAGTCGGCCTACGATCCGAAGGCGGTCGCCAAGGCCGG
>CAZPIE010000011.1:0-1270 GCA_964586275.1 uncultured Methyloversatilis sp.
AATCGCCGCTTGTTTCCCCCCAATAAATCCAAACGAATGGAGCCCACCCGATGAATACCTCTGCCAAAGTCCTTTCCCTGTCCGTCGCCGCCGCCATTGCCATGATGGGCTGCGGCAAGAAGGAAGAAGCCCCGAAGCCCGCCGCCGCGCCTGCTGCGCCCGCCGCGCCCGCCGACGTCGTCGTCAAGCTCGGCCACGTCGGCCCGCTCACCGGCGGCATTGCCCACCTCGGCAAGGACAATGAAAACGGCGCCCGTCTGGCCATCGAGGAAGCCAACGCGGCCGGCATCAAGATCGGCGGCGCCCCGGTCAAGTTCGAGCTGGTCGCCGAAGACGACCAGGCCGACCCGAAGGTCGGCAACACCGTCGCTCAGAAGCTCGTCGATGCGAAGGTCGTCGGCGTGGTCGGCCACCTGAACTCCGGCACCACCATCCCCGCCTCCGCCATCTACAACCAGGCCGGCATTCCGATGATCTCCGGCTCCGCCACCAATCCCGCGCTGACCGAGCAGGGCTTCAAGTCCGTCTTCCGCGTCGTCGGCCGCGACGACCAGCAGGGTCCCGCCGTGGCGAACTACCTGATCGCCAGCGCCAAGCCGAAGGTCGCCGCCATCATCGACGATGCCACCGCCTACGGCGAAGGCCTCGCCAACGAGGTCGAGAAGACCCTCAAGGCCGCCGGCGTGAAGGTGCTGCCGCGCGAGAAGGGCACCGACAAGACCGCCGACTGGAAGGCCGTGCTCACCAAGATCAAGGGCAAGAAGCCCGACGTCGTCTTCTACGGCGGCATGGACGCCACGGGCGGCCCGCTGCTCAAGCAGGCGCGCGAGCTGAAGATCGGCGCCGTGTTCGCCTTCGGCGACGGCGCCTGCACCGACAAGATGGCCGAACTCGCCGGCGCCGCCGCGGAAGGCATGGTCTGCTCGCAGGCCGGCATCCCGGTCCAGTCCGCCGGCAAGAAGTTTCTCGACGCCTACAAGGCCAAGTTCAACATCGACCCGATCCTTTACGCCCCCTTCACCTACGACGCGGCGATGCTGATGATCGAGGCGATGAAGAAGGCCGACTCGACCGACCCGGCCAAGTACCTGCCGGCGCTGGCGGCGATCAACTTCAACGGCGCTTCCGGCAACATCCAGTTCGACGAGAAGGGCGACCGCAAGGATGCCGAAATGACCATCTTCGCGATGAAGGATGGCAAGGTCACGCCCTTCGCCATCATCAAGGGCGGCAAGTCCCTGACCCTGGACGAGTACGCCGCTCTGGCCGC
>CAZPIE010000011.1:1370-8575 GCA_964586275.1 uncultured Methyloversatilis sp.
GTATCATCCGCGCCCGTGGATATTTTCCTCCAACAGATCATCAACGGCCTGACCACAGGCAGCGTCTACGCCATCGTCGCCCTCGGCTACACGATGGTCTATGGCGTCATCCAGCTGATCAACTTCGCCCACGGCGAAGTCGTGATGATCGGCGCGATGACCGCCTTCACGGTCATCGTGGCGATCGTCGGCGCCGGCGCCCCGCTACCGCCGGTCGCGATCGTGCTGGCCGGCGTACTGGCCGCCATTCCCGTCTGCATGACGGTCGGCTTCCTGCTCGAACGCGTCGCCTACCGTCCGCTGCGCCATGCCCCGCGCCTCGCGCCGCTGATCACCGCGATCGGCATGTCGATCATCCTCCAGCAGCTCGCCCTGCTGATCTGGGGCCGCGACCCGCGCGCCTTCCCGCAGATCATGGAAAACACCAGCTTCAGCCTCGGCGGCGCGGCGATCAGCAGCGTGCAGATCGCCATTATTTTGCTGTCGGTGGCGCTGATGGCCGTCCTCACCTGGTTCGTCTATCGCACGAAGTTCGGCATCGCCATGCGCGCGACGGCCGAAAACGTCAGCGTCGCCGGTCTGATGGGCATCGACGCCAACCGTGTGATCGCCGGCACCTTCGTCATCGCGGCCGGACTGGCTGCGGTCGCCGGCGTCATGTACGGCACCTACTACGGCATCGCCCACTACACGATGGGCTTCATCCTCGGCCTCAAGGCCTTTTCGGCCGCCGTGCTCGGCGGCATCGGCAACCTCGCCGGCGCCATGCTGGGCGGCATCCTGCTGGGGCTGGTCGAGGCGCTTGGCACCGGCTACATCAGCGAATTCACCGATCTGTGCAAATGGCCCGTGGTCGGCGCCGAGGGCATGCTGCTGGAACGCTGCGCCGCGGATGGCCACGTCGTGCTGTTCGGCAGCAACTACCAGGACGTGTTCGCCTTCCTGGTGCTGATCATGGTCCTGGTGTTCCGGCCTTCCGGTCTGCTGGGCGAGCGCGTTTCGGAGCGGGCATGAACCGCAAAACCGTCGGCTTCGTCCTCGTCGCGCTGGCGCTACTGCTGCTGCCGCACCTGCTGACCCAGGTCGGCACGGCCTGGGTGCGCATCGCCAACCTGGCGATCCTGTTCGTCTTCCTCTCGCTGGGCCTCAACATCGTGGTCGGCATGGCCGGCCTGCTCGACCTCGGCTACGTCGCCTTCTACGCCGTCGGCGCCTATGTCTGGGCGCTGCTCGCCTCGCCGCATTTCGGCCTGCACCTGCCGTTCTGGATCATCCTGCCGCTCGGCGCGCTGCTCGCCTGCATCGCGGGCGCCGTCCTGGGAGCGCCGACTTTGCGGCTGCGCGGCGACTACCTCGCGATCGTGACCCTCGGCTTCGGCGAGATCGTGCGCATCTTCATGAACAACCTGTCGGCGCCCTTCAACATCACCAACGGCCCGAAGGGCATCACGCGCATCGACGGCATGCAGATCGGCGACATGAACTTCACGGCGACCGACACCCTGTTCGGCATCCCCTTCACCGGGCCGATCAAGTACTACTACGTCCTGCTGCTGCTCCTGCTGCTGATCATCGTCGTCAACCTGCGCCTGCAGGACTCGCGCATCGGCCGCGCCTGGGTGGCCATCCGCGAGGACGAAGTCGCCGCCAAGGCGGCCGGCATCAACACCTGGAACGTCAAGCTGCTCGCCTTCGCGATGGGCGCGAGCTTCGGCGGCATCGCCGGCGGCATGTTCGCCGCCATGCAGGGCTTCGTCAGTCCGGAGAGCTTCATCCTGCACGAATCGATCATGATCCTCGCGATGGTCGTGCTCGGGGGCATGGGCAACGTCTGGGGCGTGATCGCCGGTGCGCTGTTGCTGTCCTTCGTGCCCGAGCTCCTGCGCTACACGGTCGAGCCGGTGCAGAAGGCCCTGTTCGGCCAGCTGCTCATCGAACCCGAGATCCTGCGCATGCTGCTGTTCGGCATCGCGCTGGTGCTGACCATGCGCTTCCGTCCCGCCGGGCTGTGGCCCGAGTCGCGCCACAAGCTGGAGGCGAAGGAAGCGAAGGAAGCCGCCGCATGAGCAAAGGGCCGAATGTGCTGCTCGAGGCGCGCGGCGTCGGCAAGCGCTTCGGCGGCGTGCAGGCGCTCAAGGATGTTTCGCTGACCATCCGCCACCAGGAAATCTACGGCCTGATCGGCCCGAACGGCGCCGGCAAGACCACCTTCTTCAACGTGCTGACCGGCCTCTACCAGCGCGACAGCGGCGACGTGCTGTTCGACGACCGGGCGCTCGACCTCGCCAGCCCCTACCGCGTCGCCGAGGCCGGCATTGCCCGCACCTTCCAGAACATCCGCCTGTTCGGGAGCATGACGGCGCTCGAGAACGTCATGGTCGGCCGCCATGTGCGCACCCAGGCCGGGGTGTTCGGCGCCATCCTGCGCACCGGCCGGCAGCGCGCCGAGGAAGCCGCCATCAAGCGCCGTGCCGAGGAACTGCTGCACTATGTCGGCATCGCCCACCGCGCCGGCGACCTCGCCCGCCATCTTTCCTACGGCGACCAGCGCCGCCTCGAGATCGCGCGCGCGCTGGCCACCGAACCGAAGCTGCTGGCACTCGACGAGCCCGCCGCCGGCATGAACGCCACCGAGACCGCCGGCCTGCGCCAGCTGATCGAAGGCCTGCGCGCCGACGGGCTGACGGTGCTGCTGATCGAACACGACGTCAAGCTGGTGATGGGCCTGTGCGACCGCGTCGCCGTGCTCGACTACGGCCAGAAGATCGCCGAGGACGTGCCGCCCGTGGTGCAGAAGGACCCGAAGGTCATCGAAGCCTATCTCGGAGGCGGCGTTGGAGAACAATAAGCCCACCCCGAAAACCTTCGCTTCGCTCGGTTCTCCCCTCAAGGGGCAAGCAACGCTCGGGGCGGCCCGTCGCGTTTCTTCGCCACCCGACAAGCGCTACGCTTTGCTGGAAGCGCTCAACCTCGAAGTGCACTACGGCGGCATCGCCGCCGTGAAGGGTGTGTCTTTCGCCGTCGAGGAGGGCGAGCTGGTCTGCCTGATCGGCGCGAACGGCGCGGGCAAGACCTCGACGCTCAAGGCGCTGGCGCGCATGATTCCCTCGACCGGCGAAATCCACTATCGCCGGGAACGCCTCGACCGCCAGCCGAGCCATCTGCTGATCGGCAAGGGCATGGCGCTCGTCCCCGAAGGCCGCGGCATCTTCGCGCGCCTGACGGTCGCCGAGAACCTCGCGATGGGCGCCTACCACCGCAACGACAGTTCAGGCATCGCCGCCGACCTGGCGCATGTCTACAGCCTGCTGCCGCGTCTCGAGGAGCGCGCCGAGCAGGTGGCCGGCACGCTCTCCGGCGGCGAGCAGCAGATGCTCGCGATCGGCCGCGCGCTGATGGGCCGGCCGCAACTGCTGCTGCTCGACGAACCCTCGATGGGCCTCGCGCCGCTGATGGTGGAAAAGGTCTTCGAGGTGATCCGCGCCGTCGCCGCCGAAGGCGTGACGATCTTCCTCGTCGAACAGAACGCGCGCCTCGCGCTGCAGACCTGTTCGCGCGGCTACGTGATGGAAAGCGGCAGGATCACCCTGGCCGACACATCGGACAGGCTGCTCGCCGACCCGCGTGTCAGAGCGGCTTATTTGGGCGAGTAGCCGAATACATCAGCGAAAAACTCTTCCTTCGGCAATCCCCTGGCGGTGAAATCCCTCAGCGCCGCTTCGCACATCACCGGCGCGCCGCAGACATAGGCCTGGTAGTCGGACAAATCGGGATGGTCGGCCAGCACCGCCGCGTGGACGAGTCCGGTGCGGCCGGTCCAGTCGGCATCCGGCTCCGAGAGTACCGGCGTATAGGAAACTCCGTTTTCCGCTGCCCACTTTTCCGCCAGCGCATTCAGGTAGAGGCCGTCCCGGTTCTTCGCGCCCCAGTAAAGCCGCATCGGGCGCCGGATGCCGATATGCAGCGCATGCTCGATCAGGCCCTTGAGCGGCGCGAAGCCGGTGCCGCCGGCGACGAGGAGGATCGGCTTGTCCGAATCCTCGCGCAGGAAGAAGCTGCCGAGCGGCCCCTCGATGCGCAGGATGTCCTTGACCTTCATCTTGTGGAACACGTGATCGGTGAAGCTGCCGCCCGGCACATGGCGCACGTGCAGTTCGAGCAGGTCGTCGGCGTGCGGCGGACTGGCCAGCGAGAAGGCGCGGCGTTTGCCGTCGGCGAGCAGGAATTCGATGTACTGGCCGGCGAGGAACTGCATGCGTTCGTTGGTCGGCAGCTTGAGGCGGATCACCATCACATCGTCCGCGACGCGCTCCAGTTGCTGCACGCGACAAGGCAGCGTCTTGACCGGGATGTCGCGCGCGGCATTCACCTCGCGCACTTCGAGCGTCAGGTCGGAGAGCGGCTTGGCGCAGCAGAACAGGGCCATGCCGGCGACGCGCTCGTCGGCGGGCAGGGCTGCGTCCTGGGCGATGCCGAGATCGACCCGACCGCTCAGGACCTTGCCCTTGCAGGCGCCGCAGGCGCCGTTCTTGCAGCCGTAGGGCAGGTTGATGCCGGCATCGAGCGCGGCTTCGAGGAGGGTGACGCCGTCGGCGACGCCGAAGCTGTGGCCGCTGGGTTGGAGGGTGACTTGATACGCCATGCGATAATCGTCCGGTGAAAAAGAGAAGGCTGCTGATTGTCGGTTGCGGTGACGTCGTGCGCCGCGCGTTGCCCGTCCTGACGCGGCGCTGGCAGGTCGTCGCGCTGGTGCGCGCGGTCGATCCGGCCTTGCGTGCCCAGGGCGTCAAGCAGATCCGCGGCGACCTCGACCAGCCCGCCTCGTTGCGACGTCTCGCCGGCATCGCCGACGCGGTGCTGCACAGCGCGCCGCCACCCGGCGAAGGAACCGGCGACCCGCGCACCCGGCGCCTGCTGGCGTCGCTGGCCAGGGCGCGGAGTCTACCACGCCGCCTGGTGTACATCAGCACCAGCGGGGTGTATGGCCCTTGCGGCGGTGCGGTCGTCGACGAGTCGCGCCCCTGTGCCGCCGGCACCGCGCGCGCGCGCCGCCGGGTCGCCGCCGAGGCGCTGTTGCGCCGGTCGGATATCCACGTCAGCATCCTGCGCGCACCCGGCATCTACGCGGCCGACCGGCTGCCGCTCGAGCGCGTGCGGCGCGGCGATCCGGTGCTGCTGGCCGCGGAGGATTCCTACACCAACCACATCCATGCCAGCGACCTGGCCGCCGCCTGCGTGGCGGCGCTGGAACGCGGCGGCGCGAATCGCACCTACAACATCTGTGACGACTCCGCTCTACCCATGGGCGACTGGTTCGACAAGCTCGCCGATGCCTTCGGCCTGCCCCGCCCGCCGCGCGTGACGCGCGCGGCGGCGCAAACCCGCTTGTCGCCGGTGCTGCTCTCGTTCATGAACGAATCGCGCCGGCTGACCAACACGCGCATGAAGCGCGAACTGAAATTGAAACTCCGCTATCCCACCGTCGATGACGGCATCGCGGATGCCCTGCGACAAGGAACCCCTTCATGCTGCTCCTCTGGGTAAAAGCCTTCCACATCTTCTTCGTCGTCAGCTGGTTCGCCGGCCTGTTCTACCTGCCGCGCATCTTCGTCAACCTCGCCATGGTGCCGGCCGACAGCCCGGCCGAACGCGCACGCCTGCTCGTCATGGCGCGCAAGCTCTACAAGTTCGTCACGCCGATCGGTGCGCTGGCCGTCGCCACCGGACTGTGGCTGTGGTATCTCTTCGGTTTCAGCGCCGGCTGGATCCACCTGAAGACCACCCTGGTCGCCGGCCTGGTCGTCTACCACCTTTACTGCGGCCGGCTGCTCGGGCAGTTCGAGGAGGGCCGCAACACCCGCTCGCACGTCTGGTTCCGCTTCTTCAACGAGGCGCCGGTGCTGGTGCTGCTCGCCGTCGTCATCCTCGTCGTGGTGAAGCCGTTTTGAACGGCCCGCCGAAGCGCTCACGTATCGTCGTGCGCCGCCCGGCCGCGCCGCAGGCGGGGCAGTATTTCGCCACCTGCCCGCGCGGCCTCGAAGCGCTGCTCGCCGAGGACATCGCCGCCGCCGGCGGGACGGAAATGGCCATCACCCCGGGCGGCGTCGGCTTCGCGGGCAGCAAGGAAACCGGCTACCGGCTGAACCTGCATTCGCGCATCGCGACCCGCGTACTGTGCCGTCTCGCCAGCGCCGACTTTTCAAACGAGGGCGACATCTACCGCATGACCTACGATGTGGCGTGGCCAAAGTTGTTCGCCGTGTCGCGCAGCATCCGCGTCTATGTCACCGCGGTCCGCGCCCCGTTCAAGAGCGTCGAATACATCACCCTCAAGGTGAAGGACGCCGTCTGCGACCGCTTCCGCGCCGACCTCGGCAAGCGGCCCGACGTGAACACCGCCGCGCCCGATGTGCGCATCCACCTGTTTGTCGCCGACAGGACGGCCACGCTCTACGTCGACACCTCGGGCGAGCCGCTTTGGCTGCGCGGCCAGAAGATCGCCAAGGTCGCCGCGCCGCTCAAGGAGAATCTCGCCGCCGGCATCCTGCGCCTCGCCGGCTGGACGCCCGGCACCCCCCTGCTCGATCCGATGTGCGGCTCGGGCACGCTGTTGCTCGAAGCGGCCGGCATGGCGCTCGGCGATGCGCCGGGGCTGGCGCGCGACATGAAGGACTTCGGCTTCACCAGGCTGCTCGACTACGAGCCGGCGCTGTGGAAGCGGCTCTGCGTCGAAGCCGCCGACCGCCGCGTGCTGGCGGCGGAAAAACTGCCGATCTGGGGCAGCGACCGCGACGACGATGCCGTCGCCCGCTGCCTGCAGAACCTCGCGCATGCCGGCCTCGACGATTTGATCGAGGTGCGCCGCGCCGACTTGCTGGAAATCGATCCGCCGGCCGCGACCGGCATGCTGGTCGCCAATCCGCCCTACGGCGAACGGCTCGGCGAACTCGATGAACTGGCGGCCTTCTATCCGCGGCTGGGGGATGCTTTCAAGCAGCGCTTCGCCGGCTGGCATTGCTGGCTGCTCTCGGCGGACACGCGCCTGCCGAAGCTGATCGGCCTGCGGCCGGACCGGAAGATCGCGTTGTTCAACGGCGCGCTCGAATGCCGGCTCTACGGTTTCGAAATCATCGCCGGCAGCGCGCGGAAATAATCGCTAGTTCTTGATGAACAGCGGCAGGACGTACTGCCAGGCGAGGAACAGC
>CAZPIE010000011.1:8675-22872 GCA_964586275.1 uncultured Methyloversatilis sp.
TAATCGCTAGTTCTTGATGAACAGCGGCAGGACGTACTGCCAGGCGAGGAACAGCGCCACCAGGAACAGCACCGCCTTGCTGGTAAACAGCGCGAACACGCCCTTGCCGAGCAGCGCGAGGAAACCTTCGGCCTCTTCGCTCTTGTTGGCGGCCGGCCGCGCCCTGGCGCCGAGTTCCTTTTCCTCGCGGGCGAACTGATCGCGTCCCGCGAGCGGATCGTCGCCGAGTTCGTCGCCGCGATCCTGCTTGTCGACCTTGTGGTAAGCCTCGCTCAAGGGAATCTTGAGCTTGCGTGCGAGATCGATGGCCCGATTCAGCTTGTTGAGCTCGGCGAGGAACAGCAGCTCGGCGGTCACCTCGACGGGAAAGCCATTGCGCTGGCCGTCGCGCGAATCCGTCATCAGGTGGTTCAGGTACACATCGAGCTCGTGCGTGCCCCAGAGCATGCAGACGCGCTTCTGGACATGGGGAAACTTTTCGATGGCGCTGGCTTCGGGATTCGCTGGAGTGTTCATGTTCGGTTCGCCATGGCTGACGGATTACACGATGTCGAGATGCCGGATGCCGCCCTGCAGATCGCGCTCGGCCAATTCCTTGCCATGCAGCTTGATTTGCAGGCGCACTTCGTTCATCGAGTCGGCGAAGCGCAACGCATCCTCGTAACCGATCTTGCCGGCTTCGTAGAGGTCGAACAGCGCCTGGTCGAAGGTCTGCATGCCCATCTCGCGCGATTTCTTCATGATCTCCTTGATCTCGTGCACGTCGCCCTTGCCGATCAGGTCGGCGATCAGCGGCGAGTTGAGCAGGATCTCGACGGCGGCGACGCGCCCCTTGCCCTCGCGCGCCGGCAGCAGGCGCTGGGAGACGACCGCCTTGAGGTTCAGCGACAGGTCCATCAGCAGCTGCGGGCGGCGCTCCTCGGGAAAGAAGTTGATGATGCGGTCCATCGCCTGGTTGGCGTTGTTCGCGTGCAGCGTGCCCATGCACAGGTGGCCGGTCTCGGAAAAGGCGATCGCATGCTCCATCGTTTCGCGGTCGCGGATCTCGCCGATCAGGATCACGTCCGGCGCCTGGCGCAGGGCGTTCTTCAGCGCCGCCTCCCAGGAATCGGTATCGACGCCGACCTCGCGCTGCGTGATGATGCAGTTCTTGTGGTCATGCACGTATTCGACCGGATCCTCGATCGTGATGATGTGGCCGTAGCTGTTCTCGTTGCGATAGCCGATCATCGCCGCCAGCGAGGTCGACTTGCCCGAACCCGTGCCGCCGACGAACAGCACCAGGCCGCGCTTGGTCATGCCGATGTCCTTGAGGGTCGCCGGCAGGCCGAGGTCCTCGAACTTCGGGATCGAGGTGTTGATGGTACGGAAGACGAGGCCGGTGCGGCCCTGCTGCATGAAGGCGTTGACGCGAAAGCGGCCGATGCCCGCCGGGCTGATCGCGAAATTGCACTCCTTGGTTTCCTCGAAGGTCGCCGCCTGCTTGTCGTTCATCACGGAATGCGCCAGTTCGAGCGTGTGCTGCGGCGATAGCGCCTGCGCCGTGACCGGCGTGACCTTGCCATCGACCTTGATCGCGGGGGGGAAAGCGGCGGTGATGAAGAGGTCGGAACCTTTCTTCTGGACCATCATCGCCAGCAGCTGATAGAGGAATTTGAGTGCCTCGTCGCGTTCCATGTTTCGGTTCCGAATGCCCTATGTGTCCTAGCCGGGGAAGTTGTGTTTACGGCCGCTCACTTCGTTCGCTTAACGTTCGCTTCGCTCACATTAGCCTGCAACGCAATTTTCCTGGCATCAGCCAGGGAAATTGTCCTTGTTGGCCGCCTTGCTGCGCGCCTCGGCGGCCGATACGACGTTGCGCTTGACCAGTTCCTGCAGGCTCTGGTCGAGCGTCTGCATGCCGAACTGCTGGCCGGTCTGGATCGACGAATACATCTGCGCGATCTTGTTCTCGCGGATCAGGTTGCGGATCGCCGGCGTGCCGATCATGATCTCGTGGGCCGCGACGCGGCCGTTGCCGTCCTTGGTCTTCAGCAACGTCTGCGAGATGACGGCGCGCAGCGATTCCGACAGCATCGCGCGCACCATTTCCTTTTCCGCCGCCGGGAAGACGTCCACGATCCGGTCGATGGTCTTGGCCGCCGACGAGGTATGCAGCGTGCCGAACACCAGGTGGCCGGTCTCGGCGCCGGTCAGCGCCAGGCGGATGGTCTCGAGGTCGCGCATTTCGCCGACCAGGATCACGTCCGGGTCCTCGCGCAGCGCCGAGCGCAGCGCGTTGTTGAAGGACAGCGTGTGGGGGCCGACCTCGCGCTGGTTGATCAGGCACTTCTTGGACTCATGCACGAATTCGATCGGATCCTCGACGGTCAGGATGTGGCCGAACTCCTTCTCGTTGATGTGGTCGATCATCGCCGCCAGCGTCGTCGACTTGCCCGAGCCGGTCGGCCCGGTCACCAGCACGATGCCGCGCGGCTGATTGGCGATGTCGGCGAAGATCTTCGGCGCATTCAGCTGTTCGAGCGTCAGCACCTTCGAGGGAATGGTGCGGAACACCGCCGCCGCGCCGCGTTGCTGCACGAAGGCATTGACCCGGAAGCGCGCCAGCTGCGGCACGGCGAAGGAGAAGTCGCACTCGAGCGTTTCCTCGTAATGCTTGCGCTGCCCGTCGTTCATGATGTCGTACACCATCGCGTGCACGTCCTTGTGCTCCATCGGCGGCAGGTTGATGCGCCGGATGTCGCCATGCACGCGGATCATCGGCGGCAGGCCGGAGGACAGGTGCAAGTCGGACGCCTTGTTCTTGACGACGAAGGCCAGCAGTTCGGTGATATCCATGTCGTGACACGCTCCACGCGGCCGACAGGAGACTCCCGGGCCGCTCCGGTATACTGAAAGACAGCAATCGGCCGCTATATGACAACAATTTCCACCAACCTGCAAGCCGTGAAAAGGCGCATTATCGGGGCCTGTTCCGCTGCCTCCCGCGATCCGGACGACATCGCGCTGCTGGCCGTCAGCAAGACCTTTCCGGCCGGCGCCTTGCGCGCGGCGCATGCCGCGGGCCAGTCCCGCTTCGGCGAAAGCTATGTCCAGGAAGCGCTGCCCAAGCAGGCGGCACTGGCGGATCTCGAACTCGAATGGCATTTCATCGGCCCCCTGCAGAGCAACAAGACCCGGCTGGTGGCCGAACATTTCGCCTGGGTGCATTCGGTCGAGCGGCTCAGGATCGCCGAGCGGCTGGCGGCGCAAAGGCCCGCCGGGCTGCCGCCGCTGAATGTCTGCGTGCAGGTGAATGTCAGCGGCGAAGCCAGCAAGCGCGGCTGTACGCCGGCCGAAGCGCCGGACTTGTGCCGCGCCGTGGCGCAATTGCCGAACCTGCGCCTGCGCGGCCTGATGGCCATTCCCGAGCCGACGGCAGAGTCGGCGCTGGCAAGGCGGCAGTTCGGCGTGCTGCGCGAACTGCGCGACCGCCTGAACACGGAAGGATTGACGCTCGACACGCTCTCGATGGGCATGTCGCACGACCTCGAGGATGCGATCATGGCAGGCGCGACCATCGTCCGGGTAGGAACCGCCATTTTCGGAGAAAGGCGCCAAGCACAATGAAAATCACCTTCATCGGCGGCGGCAACATGGCCACCGCCCTCATCGGCGGCCTGAAGAAACAGGGCTATTCCGCAGCCGGCATGCAGGTCGTCGACCCGGTCGAGGAAACCCGCACGCGGCTCACCGACGATTTCGGCGTGCGCTGCACGCCGGCCATCGACGCGGCGGCGCTCAACTGCGAGGTGCTGGTGCTCGCCGTCAAGCCGCAGCTCATGAAGGAAGCCGTGGCGCCCGCCGCCGGCAGGCTCAAGGATCAGCTGGTCATCAGCATCGCGGCCGGCCTGCAATTGAAGGACATCGGCCGCTGGCTCGGCGGCTATTCCAATCTGGTGCGCTGCATGCCCAACACGCCGGCGCTGATCGGCGCCGGTATCACCGGCCTGAATGCCGGACCGGCGGTGGATCATGAAGGCCGCGCCACCGCCGAGAAAGTCCTCAAGGCCGTCGGTCGCACGCTGTGGATCGAGGACGAGGCGCTGATGGACGTCGTCACCGCCGTCTCCGGCAGCGGCCCGGCCTATGTGTTCTATTTCATCGAAGCCCTGCAGAACTCGGGCATGGCGCTCGGCCTGCCCCCCGCGACCGCACGCCTGCTGGCGATCGAGACCTTCCTCGGCGCGGCAAAGCTGGCCGAGGCGAGCAACGAGCCGGTGGATGAGCTGCGCATGCGCGTCACCTCGAAGGGCGGCACCACGGCCGCCGCCATCGAGGTGTTCAACACCGAGGCCGTCGATGCGGCGATCGCGAAAGGCGTCGAAGCCGCCGCCGCGCGCGGCCGCGAACTCTGCGAGATCCTGGGGCAAGACTGATGCTGACTCAAATCCTGTCCCTCCTGCTCGGCGCCGCCGCCGGCCTGCTGTCCTTCGCCTTCCTCGCCCGCGTCTGGATGCAATGGGTGCGCGCCCCCTTCCGCAATCCGGTCGGCCAGTTCGTCATCGCCTTCACCCACTGGGCGGTGCCGCCCCTGCGGCGGATCATCCCCGGCCTGTTCGGCCTCGACCTCGCCAGCGTGTTCGCCGCCTGGCTCACGCAGTTCGCCTACCTCGCCATCCTGGCCAGCCTGGGCGGCTTCGACCTCGCCACGCTCGGCGGTTTTCTCGCCATCGCCTGGGCGGCCGTGCTCGCCGTGCTCAAGCTGTTCATCTACCTGCTGATGGGCGTGGTGATCCTCGCCGCGCTGCTGTCGTGGCTCGCGCCCCATGCGCCGGCCGCGCCCCTGTTCGACGGCCTCGCCGCGCCGCTGCTCGCGCCGGTGCGCCGCGTCGTGCCGATCTTCGGCGGCGGCCTCGACCTGTCGCCGCTGGTCGTCATCCTGCTGCTGCAGGTCGCGCTGATCGTGCTGGAGCACCTGCGCTGATGGCCACCTACGCGATCGGCGACCTGCAGGGCTGCTTCGACCCGCTCAAGCGGATGCTCGACTACATCGGGTTTTCGCCGGAAAGCGACCGCCTCTGGTTCGTCGGCGACCTCGTCAATCGCGGGCCGCAATCGCTCGAGGTGCTGCGCTTCGTGAAGGGGCTCGGGGCTGCCGCCATCAGCGTCCTCGGCAACCACGACCTGCACCTGATCATGCAGGCCGCCGGCTTCGGCAAGGCCAACAAGGAGGACACGCTCGATGCCATCCTCGCCGCGCCCGACCGGGACGAACTGCTCGGCTGGCTGCGCTCATTGCCGCTGTTCCACGTCGAGGGCGAATGGGGCATGGTGCATGCCGGCCTGCTGCCGAGCTGGGATGTCGCCAAGGCGCAAGCCCTGTCCGACGAGGTGTCCGCCGCGCTCGCCGCGCCGGATTACATCGACTTCCTCGCCAACCTGTGGGGCTCGGAACCGGACGCCTGGCGTGACGACCTCGCCGGCTGGGACCGCCTGCGCGTCGTGGTCAACGCAATGACGCGCATGCGCTTCGTCACGCCGGAAGGCCGCATGGAATTCCGCGCCCCCGGTGCGAAAGGACCGCCCGAGCGCGGCCCGGCCGGCTGCCTGCCGTGGTTCGACGCGCCCAACCGTAAGAGCGCCGACCACGCCATCCTCTGCGGCCACTGGTCGGCACTGGGGTTCCGGCAGACGGACAAACTATTCGCGCTCGATTCCGGCTGCCTGTGGGGCGGCTCGCTCACTGCCGTGCGGCTCGAAGACCGCCGCGTCTTTCAGATGCCCTGCGGGCAGCTCGCCAAGCCGACCGGCTGGCAGTAGGCGTCGCCGGGGCAAGATGCGACCGTCCATCATTCCGCGTGCGCCGCTTGCCGGATCGCCTCGGCGGCCCACTGGTTGAGGCTCTGCCCATGCGCGGCGGCGGCGATGGCGGCGGCCTCGTGCAACTCAGGATCGACGCGCAGGGAGAACTTGCCGGAAAAGCGCTTGCGGGGATCGATGTGACGGCGCTCGCAGGCTTCGAGAAACACGCGTAAAGAGATTTCCCCCTCGCGCTGCAAGCCATCCACATCCTTGGCATAGAAATCAGCGCCTCCATTCAGGCCGATGAACTCTCCCCGGAACATTCGAATGTCCGGGTCGTAGGCGATGACCGCTTGATAACCGTTGATCGTCATGGTGTTCATGGTTTCACTCCGTGTTCTTCAAGCCATTTGCGGATGGCCTCGACTGCCCCTTTGTCCGTGGTCGGCTCGGGATGAGGTCAATGGTATCAGCCAGCAAAGGATCGGATCGCCATTGGATCGCTACACGTTGAACAGGAAGTTGAGCACGTCGCCATCCTTGACGACGTACTCCTTGCCTTCGGCGCGCATCTTGCCGGCTTCCTTCGCGCCGTGCTCGCCGCCGCAGGCGATGAAGTCGGCGTAGGCGATGGTCTGGGCGCGGATGAAGCCGCGCTCGAAGTCGGTGTGGATCACGCCCGCCGCCTGCGGCGCGGTGTCGCCGTGGTGGATGGTCCAGGCGCGCACTTCCTTGGGGCCGGCGGTGAAGTAGGTGCGCAGACCGAGCAGGTGGTAGGCGGCGCGGATCAGGCGGTCGAGGCCCGGCTCGTGCAGGCCCATGTCGGCGAGGAAGACTTCCTTGTCCTCGTCGGCCAGGTCGGCGATCTCGGCCTCGATCGCGGCGCAGATGGCGACGACGTCGGCGTTCTCCTTGGCCGCGTGCGCGACGACCGCGTCGAGGTGCGGATTGTTTTCGAAGCCGCCTTCCTTGACGTTGGCGGCATAGAGCACGGGCTTGGCGGTCAGCAGGAAGAAGGGGCGCAGGTTGTTCCACTCTTCCTTCGAGAGATCGAGCGCGCGCACCGGCTTCGCCTGATTCAACTGCGCCACGCACTTTTCGAGCACAGCGACGAGCAGTTTCGCCTCCTTGTCGCCGCCCGCTTTCGCCTGCTTGGAATAGCGCGTCAGCGCCTTATCGACCGTCGCCAGGTCGGCGAGGCACAACTCGGTGTCGATCACCTCGATGTCGGAGAGCGGATCGACGCTGCCGGAGACATGCACGACGTTGTCGTCGGCGAAGCAGCGCACCACATGGACGATGGCGTCGGTCTCGCGGATGTTGGCGAGAAACTGGTTGCCGAGGCCCTCGCCCTTGCTGGCGCCGGCGACCAGGCCGGCAATGTCGACGAACTCGACAATGGCCGGCACGACCTTCTGCGGCTTGACGATTTCGGCCAGTTTGGCAAGGCGCGGATCGGGCACCTCGACGATGCCGACGTTCGGCTCGATGGTGCAGAAGGGGTAGTTTTCCGCAGCGATGCCCGACTTGGTCAGCGCATTGAACAGGGTGGACTTGCCGACGTTGGGCAGGCCGACGATACCGCATTTGAGGCTCATGGGGTTTCCTTGCTTTCTTCTGTCTTGGGTGCAACGGGAGGTTGGGGCCGGGCATTGATCTTCTGCGTGGCGGCGTTGAAATCGCTCTTCGCCAGCAGCGGCCAGGCCAGCAGCGCGCGGTCGAGGGCGGCGTCGATTTCGCCCGCCTCTTCCTTGCGCGGCGGCTTGAGCACGTAGTTCGCCACGTCGTTCCGGTCGCCCGGATGGCCAATGCCGATGCGCAGCCGCCAGTAGTCCTGCGTGCCGAGGCGGGCGGTGATGTCCTTGAGTCCGTTGTGGCCGCCGAGCCCGCCGCCGAACTTGAGGCGCAACTGGCCGGGCGGGATGTCGAGCTCGTCATGCACCACCAGCATTTCGGCGGGTTCGATGCGATAAAAGTGCATCAGCGCCTGCACCGCCTGGCCGGAGCGGTTCATGAAGGTCTGCGGCAGCAATAGCCATAGGTCGCGAGAATCGGCGCCGGCAAGACGGCACTTGGCGACGAGGCCGTGGTAACGGGACTCGCGCGCGAACGAAACATTCAGCTCGCGCGCGAGGCGCTCACAAAACCGAAACCCGGCGTTGTGCCGGGTTTCGGAGTAGTCGGGCCCCGGGTTGCCGAGGCCGACGATGAGGCGCAGCGCTGCGGTCAATTATTTCTTCTTCTCGGGCGCAGCGGCAGGCTTCTTCTCGGTGATGACCTGCGTCTCGACCGGCGCGGCCTCGACGACCTCGTCGGAGGAAGCGCCCGCGCCGCGCACGACCACGGCCGCGACCACGGGGTCGTCGCTGCCGTGATGGACGGCTTCGACGCCCGCCGGCAGCTTGAGCTCGGAGACGTGCAGCGGGTGGCTGCCGTCGATGTCCTTGAGGTCGACCTCGATGAACTCGGGCAGGTCCTTCGGCAGGCATTTGACGTCGAGTTCGGTCATGACATGCTGGATCATGCCGCCGCGCAGCTTGACGGCCGGCGCGATGTCGGCGTTGATGAAGTGCAGCGGCACCTTCTGGTGGATCGCGTGGGTGGCGTCGATACGTTGGAAGTCCACGTGCTTGATCTGCCGCTTGTAGGCGTGCATCTGCACGTCGCGCAGCAGGCACATCTCCCGGGTGCCGCCGACGTTCATGTTGATGACGGAGGCGTGGAAGGCCTCCTTGCGCAGCGCCTGGTAGAGCTCGTTGTGGTCGAAGTCGACCATCAGCGGGGCGGCGCCGCCGCCGTAGAGGATGCCGGGAACCCGGCCGGCACGACGCAGGCGGCGGCTCGCACTCGATCCCTGCACATCGCGCTGGGTTGCGTTGATTTCAAATTGCATGGTTTGCTCCAGAAAAATGCCCTGCCCGCGACCAGGCAGTGCGGTTAAGAAAACGATTGGCCGCTCGCCGGGCCGCCCCAAGAGCGGCAGCGCCCCCCGTGGGGGGGCAGCGAGGCGATGTTGCTAGCGTGGGGAGCCATATTCATTCCATGAACAGCGACGAGACGGACTCTTCGTTGCTGATGCGGATGATGGTCTCGGCCAGCAGGCCGGAAATCGGGATGACGCGGATCTTCTCGCAGGCGAGCGCGTCGTCGCGCAGCGGAATGGTGTCGGTGACGACCAGTTCGTCGAGGTCGGATTCGGTGATGCGCGCAATCGCGCTGCCGGACAGCACCGGGTGGGTGCAGTAGGCCATCACCTTCTTGGCGCCGTGCTCCTTGAGGGCGCGCGCGGCCTTGACCAGCGTGCCGGCGGTGTCGACGATGTCGTCCATGATCACGCAGCTGCGGCCCTCGACCTCGCCGATGATGTGCATCACCTCGGAGACGTTGGCGCGCGGGCGGCGCTTGTCGATGATCGCCAGGTCGGTTTCGAGGCGCTTCGCGGCCGCGCGCGCGCGCAGCACGCCGCCGACGTCGGGCGAAACGACCAGCAGGTCGTCGTGGCGCTGCTTCCAGATGTCGCCGAGCAGGATCGGCGTGGCGTAGATGTTGTCGACCGGGATGTCGAAGAAGCCCTGGATCTGGTCGGCGTGCAGGTCGACCGTCAGGACGCGCTGCACGCCGACGGCCTGCAGCATGTTGGCGACGACCTTGGCGACGATCGGCACGCGCGCCGAACGCGGGCGGCGGTCCTGGCGGGCGTAGCCGAAATAGGGCACGGCGGCAGTGATGCGGCCGGCCGAGGCGCGCTTGAGCGCGTCGGCGAGGATCACCAGCTCCATCAGGTTGTCGTTGGCCGGCGCACAGGTGGGCTGGAGGATGAACACGTCCTTGCCGCGCACGTTCTCGAGCAGTTCGACGTTGCTTTCGCCGTCGGAGAAGCGGCCCACGGAAGCCCGCCCCACCGAGATGTTGAGACGCCTGGCGACGTCGGACGCCAACTTCGGGTTGGCGTTGCCGGTGAAGACCATCAGACTGTCGTAGGCCATGGTGCGCGTTGCGTCCCCGAAAGCAAAACGGGCAGCCCAATCGTCAACTTAGTCTGCCCGCGAAGTTCTGGCTGGGGAGGAAGGATTCGAACCCTCGTATGCCGGAATCAAAATCCGGTGCCTTAACCAGCTTGGCGACTCCCCAGTGGTTCCAATACGTCGGCTGCGAACGGATGCTGCAGCGCGAAAGGACGCGGATTTTCCGGGTTTTACGGCTGCCTGTCAATGCCCAATGCCTTGTAGCCCCACGTAAAATCGCCGCATGCGCTCGAACCGGGTCCTCACCGTACCGAACCTCATCACCTTCGCCCGCCTCGGCCTGCTGCCGGTGCTGCTCTGGATGCTGGCGATCCGGGAATACGAGATCGCCTTCTGGCTGTTCGTCGCCGCCAGCCTCGGCGATGGAATCGACGGCTGGCTCGCCCGCAAGCTCGACCAGATGTCGCGCCTCGGCGCCCTGCTCGATCCGATCGCCGACAAGCTGACCATCCTCGGCATCGCCTGGATCCTTGCCACCGAAGGCATCCTGCCGGTCTGGATCGCCGCGCTGATGAGCCTGCGCGACCTGATCATCGTCGCCGGCGCGCTCGCTTACCGACAGGTCGTCGGCACGCTCGAGATGGCGCCCTCGCGGCTGTCCAAGCTCAACACCGTGCTCGAATTCCTGCTGCTCGCGCTGGCCCTGATGCTGGCGAACCGGTGGATCGCCGCCGAACCCTGGCTGACGCCCTACCTCGCCGTCGTCAGCTTCACCATCGTCGGCTCCGGCGCGCAGTACGTCTGGGTCTGGGGCCGCAAGGCGAAAAACCATGCGGATCGGCATTGACCTCGGCGGCACCAAGACGGAGGTCATCGTCCTTGATGACGCCGGCGCGGAGCGGCTGCGCGAGCGCGCGCCGACCCCGCGTGGTGACTATGCCGCGACAGTCGCGACCATTGCCGCGCTGGTGGAAATGGCGGAATCGAAAGTCGGCGCACACGAGACGGCATCCGTGGGCGTGGGCATACCCGGGGCGGAATCCCGCGTGACCGGACTGATCAAGAACGCCAATTCCACCTGGCTGATCGGCAGGCCGCTCGCCGCCGACCTCGAGGCCGCGCTCGGCCGCCCGGTGCGCATCGCCAACGACGCCAACTGCTTCGCGCTGTCCGAAGCGACCGACGGCGCGGCGGCCGGGGCCGAGGTGGTGTTCGGCGTGATCCTCGGCACGGGGGTCGGCGGCGGCATCGTGGTGCGTGGCGAGGTGTGGGTCGGAGCGAACGCGATTGCCGGCGAGTGGGGGCACAACCCGCTGCCGGGTGCGCTGGAGCGCCGTCCCTGCTACTGCGGCCGCGTCGACTGCATCGAGACCTTCCTCTCCGGCCCGGCGCTGGCGGCCGACGGCGGCGCGGAGGATGAGGCGGCCATGCAACGCTACGAGCAGCGACTGGCGCGGGCGCTCGCGCAGGTCATCAACATCCTCGACCCCGACGCGATCGTGCTCGGCGGGGGCGTGTCGAACCTCGACCGGCTGTATGATCGCGTTCCCCGGCTGTGGGGCGAGTGGGTGTTCTCCGACCATGTCGCCACGCGGCTGCTGAAGAACCGGCATGGCGACTCGTCCGGCGTGCGCGGCGCGGCCTGGCTCTGGCCCGGATAAAAACAGGAACGATAGAACGATGCATCATCCCCATCCCCATCCCCAGCCCGGCTTCATTTTCGATGTCGATCTCGACGGCTTCGAGACCGCCGTGATCGAAGCCTCGCGGACGAGGCCGGTCGTCGTCGACTTCTGGGCCGACTGGTGCCCCCCCTGCCGCGCGCTGACGCCGGTGCTCGAGCGCGTGGCCATCGCGTTCGGCGGCCGGCTCAGGCTGGCGAAGGTCGAGGTCGACGAAGGTGCGAACATGAAGCTTGCCGGCCGCTACGGCCTCAAGGGCTTCCCCACCGTGCTGCTGTTCATGGGCGGCGAAATCAAGGGACGCTTCTCCGGCGCGCGCGCCGAGCACTGGGTACGCGACTTTCTCGCCGAGCACGGCGCCGCATGAATACCGCCGCCCCCAACCCGTGGACGCGGGTGTTCGTCCCCTTCGCGGTCGGTTATTTCCTCTCCTACCTGCTGAGGAACGCGAACGCGGTCATCTCGCCCGAGCTGCGCGGCGACCTCGGCCTGACGGCCGCCGACCTCGGCCTGCTGACTTCGGTCTACCTGCTCGCTTTCGGCGCCTTCCAGCTGCCCTTGGGGCTGCTGCTCGACCGCTACGGCCCGCGCCGCGTCGAGGCGGCGCTGCTGCTGATCTGCGCCGCCGGCTGCGCGCTGTTCGCGCTCGGCGACGGCATGCCGCAGCTGACCGTGGCGCGCGCGCTGATCGGGCTGGGTGTCTCGGCCTGCCTGATGGCGAGCTTCAAATCCTTTTCGCTGTGGTTCCCGATCGAGCGGCAGGCCTCGCTCAACGCCGCGATCATGGCGGCCGGCGGGCTCGGGGCCCTGGCGGCCAGCTCGCCGCTCGGCGCGCTGCTGCCGCTGCTCGGCTGGCGCGGCATCTTCTTCGCGCTGGCCGGGCTGACCCTGCTGGTTGCCGCACTGATCTTCGCGACGCCGGAAAAGTCCGGCGGCGCGCAGCGCGAGTCGCTCGCCCAGCAGCTCGCCGGGCTGGGCGCAATCTTCAGGAGCCGCGCCTTCTGGCGCTACGCGCCGCAGACGACGATGATCGTCGGCGGCTTCATGGCGCTGCAAGGCCTGTGGGCACTGCCCTTCATGATGGCGGTGAATGGCCTGACGCGCGAAGCCGCGGCCTTTCACCTGCTGCTGATGGCCAGCGCGATGCTGGTCGGCTTCCTGTTCATCGCCTTCTTCGTGCGCCGCCTTGCGCATGCCGGCCTGCCGCCGGCGCGGCTGCTGGCGATCGGCATAGGCTGCGGCATGGCCGCGACGCTCGGCATCGTGCTCGAGCTCGGGCCGAGCTGGCTGCTCTGGCCGACGCTCGGCCTGGTGTTTTCGGTGAGCAACCTCGCCTACGCGCTGCTGTCCGCCGAGTTTCCCGTCGCCCTGGCGGGGCGCGTCAATACCGCGCTGAATTTCGGCACCTTCGTCGGCGCCTTCGCGATCCAGTGGCTGTTCGGCGTCGCCGTCGATGGCTTCCAGGCGGCCGGCTTCGCGGCGGACGGCGCCTACCGCGTCAGCCTCGCCGGCCTGCTCGTCCTGCAGTTCGCGGGCTGGGGCTGGTTCCTGCTCGGCGGCGCCTATCGCGCGACACCGAGGTCGGCCGCATAGGGAACGGTCGGGTAGTGGAAGGCCACGGGGCCGTCGGGCTTGGCGTGGATGAACTGGTGGACGGCCGGATCCCCCGAGTTGCGCAGTTCTACCGGCGTGCCGCTGGCCACCACCACGCCGTCGTGGATGAAACAGGCCAGATCGACCACCTTCAGGGTTTCCGGCACGTCGTAGGTCACGACGATGGAAGTGACGCCCAGCGCGTCATTGAGTTGCCTGATCAGCTGGGCGATCACGTTGAGAGAAATCGGGTCGAGGCCGGCAAAGGGCTCGTCGTACATCGTCAGCACGGGATCGAGGGCAATCGCCCGCGCCAGCGCCACGCGCCGCGCCATGCCGCCCGACAGCTCGTTGGGCATCAGCCGGCTGGCGCCGCGCAGGCCGACCGCATGCAACTTCATCAGCACGAGGTCGTGGATGATCTCCTCGGGCAGGTCGGTCAGTTCGCGCATCGGGAAGGCGATGTTTTCGTAGACGGAAATGTCGCTGAACAGCCCGCCCGCCTGGAACATCATGCCGGCTTCGCGGCGCAGCCGGTACAGCCCCGCCTGATCCAGCTCATGCACGATCCGGCCGTCGAAGCGCACGTGGCCGCGCTGCGGCTGCAGCTGGCCGCCGATCAGGCGCAGGAGGGTGCTCTTGCCCGCGCCGCTGACGCCGAGGATGCCGACCACCTTGCCGCGCGGCACGCTCAGATTGATGCCGCGCAGCACGCGGTTCGCGCCGTAGGCGAAGTGCAGGTCCTCGATTTCGATCAGATTTTCGGTGGCATCGCTCATCATCGTTCCCTTGTTTCAGCGGGGAAGTTTACCGTTTAGGGCATAAAACATGGGTCAATTGCGGTCGCATCACCCCCGCGGGTGATTCAAAATGCCACCCGATCCCAATCGGACTCCCATGAGAACAACCACTTTCATCCACGACGATCCCGCCTATACCGCCAGCGAGGCGGCGCGAATTCTCGGCCTGCCGCTGGCCACCCTGAAAGCCTGGAGCTTTGGTCAAGCTTCCGGTGGCGGCCGCCGTTTTCAGCCCGTAATCAAACCGGCCGACCCTTGCTCGATCGCGATTTCAAGACCAACGGAATCGACCTGTTCGTACAGCGCGCCTCCAAACTGCTTAACATTTCGCAGCAAGGGCAACAAGCCCTCCGCGGCGAATTCGAGATGGCGC
>CAZPIE010000012.1:0-22486 GCA_964586275.1 uncultured Methyloversatilis sp.
CAGCATCAGCATCCGCTTCACCAGTCTCGATCAGCTTGACGGCATTCTCAGGCGGTTGCAGGGCTAAGTGGGGTTTCACACGATTTATATAGAGCGAAATAATGTTGCGTGGTGTGTTATTGATTAGACACGCATGCCCGCCCACCCTATATTCGCCGTGCTGGATTGTGCATCGCGCCAACCTGGCAACAAGCTGGTGATAAAATGACGCAATGTGCGGTAGAGATTAAACTGATAGCAGGGCGATATGGTCAAGACGCTCCTGTTACAGTGCCTGGCGATCCTTGCGGTAGCGGCTATTGCCGGATGGCTGGGTGGGGAGGTGGCGGCGCGCTCTGCCTTGATCGGCGGCGCGGCCTACGTGGTTCCCAATCTGCTGTTCGTATTGCGTTGTGCAGTTGCAGCGCGAGAAACAGGCGCAGTGGGATTCATGATCGGCGCAGCCGTGAAGTTGTTCGCCGTGATCGCCTTGTTGCTGATCCTGCCGCGTCTGATGGAAGTGAACTGGCTGGCGCTGATCGCCGGTCTGTTCACCGTGTTGCTTGCGAACCTGTTTGCCTTATTGCTGAAGACTTGAATAGAACATGGCCACCGCGCACGCTCCCACCGCATCCGAATACGTTGCCCACCATCTGAGCTTCCTGTCCAGCGCCAAACAGACCGAGTTGGTCGATTGGACGGTTTTTCACATTGACTCCCTTTTTTATTCGATTGGATTGGGCGTCCTGACGGTATTCATCTTGGCGCGCGCCGCTTCCAAGGCAACCTCCGGTGTGCCAGGGCGCTTCCAGGCCGCCGTGGAAATTCTGGTGGAAATGGTTGCCGACCAGGCCAAGGGCATCGTGCATTCCCCCGAGTCGCGCAAATTCGTCGCGCCGCTGGCGCTGACCGTGTTCATCTGGATTTTCCTGATGAACTTCATGGATCTGATCCCGGTCGATCTTCTGCCGATGGCCGGCCAGGCCGTGGGCATCGACTACATGCGCGTCGTGCCGACGGCCGATCTCAATATCACGCTCGGCATGTCCATCGCGGTTCTGCTACTGTGCCTCTATTACAGTGCCAAGATCAAAGGGTTCGGCCATTGGATGCATGAGATGTTCACCGCTCCATTCGGCAACCACTTCCTGCTGTGGCCGATAAACTTCGCGATGCAGCTCATCGAGTTCGTCGCCAAGACCGTCTCGCACGGCATGCGACTCTTCGGCAACATGTACGCCGGCGAACTGATCTTCATCCTCATTGCACTGATGGGCGGCGCCTGGGCTGGAACCTTCGGCTCCAGCCTGCTGTTCCTTGGTCACATCGTCGCCGGCACCATCTGGGCGATCTTCCACATCCTGATCATCACCCTGCAAGCCTTCATTTTCATGATGCTGACCCTCGTCTATGTGGGTCAGGCGCATGAAAGCCACTAAGTCGTAACTTTCTCAACCGTTTCATCCACCTTTCATCACAAGGAGTCGTCATGGAAAGCATCGTTGGTTTCGTCGCGCTGGCCGCCGGCCTGATCATCGGTCTGGGCGCCGCGGGCGCTTGTATCGGCATCGGCATCATGGGCAGCCGCTTTCTCGAAGCATCCGCCCGGCAGCCCGAGCTGATGAACACCCTGCAAACCAAGATGTTCCTGCTGGTCGGCCTGATCGACGCTGCGTTCATCATCGGCACCGGTATCGCCCTCTGGTACACCACCGCGAACCCGTTCATCAACTAAGCGGCGCCCCCATTCCGTTCAACCGACGCTGAAGGAGCGTGAACCGTGAATCTGAACGCAACGCTATTCGCCCAGCTCATCGTGTTCTTCATCCTGGCGTGGTTCACGATGAGATTCGTGTGGCCGCCCATCATGAAGGCGCTCGACGAGCGTGCGTCCAAGATCGCCGATGGACTGGCGGCCGCGGACAAGGCGAAATCCGACCTGGCGCTGGCCGAGCGCCGCGCCGTCGACGAGCTGCGCAAGGCGCGCGAGGCAGCCAACGAATTGCGTGCCAGCGCCGAGCGCCAGGGCGCGCAAATTCTCGATGAAGCCCGTGCCGAAGCGGCCCGCATCATCGCGGCCGCGCGCACCGCCGCCGAAGGCGAAGCCGAGGTGGCCGCCCAGCGCGCCAAGGAAGCCCTGCGCGACCAGGTGGCTTTGCTGGCCGTCGCCGGCGCCGAGAAGATCCTCCGCAAGGAGATCGACGCGGCCAAGCATGCCGAGCTGCTCAACCAGCTGAAGGCGGAACTGTAACAATGGCCCCCCACGCTCACATTCGTTCGCTGCCCCCCACAGGGGGGGCCCGCCTCCCTTGGGGCGGCCCGACGGGAGGCTGATCATGGCCGAGAACGTCACCGTCGCACGCCCCTATGCCGAAGCGGCTTTCGAGCTGGCCAAGGCGGGTGGCGCGCTGGCTGCCTGGCAGGCGGCGCTCGAACGCATGGCTGCCGCGGCCGTCGATGCCCGGATGGTCGAGTGCATCGCCGATCCCCGCGTCGCACCGGCGGCGCTGAACGAGCTGCTGCTCGGAGTGGCGGGCGACCTGTCCCCCGAACAGCGCAACTTCGCCGCTGTCCTCGTCGATAACCGGCGCCTCGGTGTGCTGCCGGAGATCAGCCAGTTATTCACCATGCTGAAGAATGCCCAGGAAGGCATGCGCGAAGCCGTGGTGAGTTCGGCCTTCCCGATCGACGACACGCGCCTTGCGGCGCTGGTGGCCGATCTGGAAAGCAAGTTCGGTTGCAAGGTCAAGGCCACCGTAGAAATCGTGCCGGAACTGATCGGCGGAGTCCGCATTGCCCTGGGCGACCAGGTGATCGACGCTTCCGTCCGCGGCAAACTGAATGCCATGGCGGCATCGCTCAAGAACTAGGAGTTTTTCCATGAACCTCAATCCCTCCGAAATCAGCGACCTGATCAAGAGCCGGATCCAGAACATGCAGCTCGCCCCCACCGACCGCAACGAAGGCACGGTGGTCACGGTGACCGACGGCATCTGCCGCATTCATGGCCTGACCGACGTGATGCAGGGCGAAATGCTCGAGTTTCCGGGCAACACCTTCGGTCTGGCGCTGAACCTCGAGCGTGACTCGGTCGGTGCGGTGGTGCTCGGCGAATACGAGCACATTACCGAGGGCGACACGGTGCGGTGTACCGGCCGCATCCTGGAAGTGCCGGTTGGCCCCGAACTGATCGGCCGCGTCGTCAACTCCCTCGGCGAGCCGATCGACGGCAAGGGCCCGATCAACGCGAAGGCGACCGACAAGATCGAAAAAGTCGCGCCGGGCGTGATCTGGCGTAAGTCGGTGTCCCAGCCGGTGCAGACCGGCCTCAAGTCGGTCGACTCCATGGTGCCGATCGGGCGCGGCCAGCGCGAACTGATCATCGGCGACCGCCAGACCGGCAAGACCGCCGTCGCGGTCGATACCATCATCAACCAGAAGGGCAAGGACCTGTTCTGTATCTACGTCGCCGTCGGCCAGAAGGCCTCGACGATCATGAACGTGGTGCGCAAGCTCGAAGAATCGGGCGCGATGGCCTACACCATCGTCGTCGCCGCGACCGCTTCCGAGTCCGCCGCGATGCAGTTCATCGCGCCCTACTCGGGCTGCACGATGGGCGAGTACTTCCGCGACCGCGGCCAGGACGCCCTGATCATTTACGACGACCTGACCAAGCAGGCCTGGGCTTACCGCCAGATCTCCCTGCTGCTGCGTCGTCCGCCGGGCCGCGAAGCCTATCCGGGCGACGTGTTCTACCTGCACTCCCGTCTGCTCGAGCGTGCCGCGCGCGTGTCCGAAGCCTGGGTCGAAAAGATGACCAACGGCGCAGTGAAGGGCAAGACCGGCTCGCTGACCGCGCTGCCGGTGATCGAAACGCAGGCCGGCGACGTGTCCGCGTTCGTGCCGACCAACGTGATCTCGATTACCGACGGCCAGATCTTCCTCGAGACCGACCTTTTCAACGCCGGCATCCGTCCCGCCATCAACGCCGGCATCTCGGTGTCGCGCGTCGGCGGCGCCGCCCAGACCAAGGTCATCAAGAAGCTCGGTGGCGGTGTGCGTCTCGCGCTGGCGCAGTTCCGCGAACTCGCGGCCTTCGCGCAGTTTGCCTCCGACCTCGACGACGCCACCCGCAAGCAGCTCGAGCGTGGCCGCCGCGTCACCGAACTGATGAAGCAGGCCCAGTATTCGCCACTGCAGGTTGCCGAAATGGCAGTGTCGCTCTACGCGGTCAACCAGGGCTACCTCGACGACGTCGATGGACCGCGGATTCTTGCGTTCGAGGCCGCCCTGCACCAGTACATGCGCCAGCAGCACGCGGCGCTGATGGACAAGATCGAGGCGGCCAAGGATCTGGACAAGGACAGCGAAGCCGAAATGGCCGCAGCCGTGGCGGCATTCAAGAAAACCTGGGCGTAATCCGGGCCGATCGAGGAGAACTGCGTCATGGCAGGCGGCAAGGAAATTCGCACCAAGATCAAGTCGGTCCAGAACACCCGCAAGATCACCAAGGCCATGGAGATGGTGGCCGCATCCAAGATGCGCAAGGCGCAGGAGCGGATGCGCACCGCCCGCCCCTACGGCGAAAAGATCCGGCGGCTGGCGGCCAACCTCTCGGCGGCGAACATCACGGAATACCGGCACCCCTTCCTGGTCAAGGCCGCGGCCGAAGGTGCGCCCAAGCGCGTCGGCGTGGTCTTGGTGACGACCGACAAGGGCTTGTGCGGCGGTCTGAACACCAACGTCTTGCGGCAAACCCTGGGGGCGATGCGTCAATGGGAAGCGGCTGGCGCGACCGACATCCGCGTCACCTGCATCGGCAGCAAGGGCCTGGGTTTCATGCAGCGCCTCGGCGCCAATGTGATCTCCCATGTCGTGCATCTCGGCGATACCCCGCACCTCGAGAAGCTGGTCGGGCCGCTGAAGGTGATGATCGATGCCTTCCAGGCCGGCGAACTTGACGTCGTGCAGATCGCCTATACGCGTTTCATCAATACCATGCGCCAGGAACCGGTGATGGAGCAGCTGCTGCCCCTGACCGGCGAACGGCTCGGCACCCCCGAAAGCAGCTGGGATTACATCTATGAGCCGGAGGCGCGCGTCGTCATCGACGACCTGATGCTGCGCTATGTCGAGGCGCTGATCTACCAGGCGGTGGCCGAGAATATGGCGTCGGAGCAGTCGGCGCGCATGGTGGCGATGAAGGCGGCGACCGACAACGCGGGCGTCGTCATCAAGGAGCTGCAGCTGGTCTACAACAAGGCCCGCCAGGCGTCGATCACCAAAGAGATTTCCGAGATCGTCGGCGGTGCCGCCGCGATCGCAGGATAACAGGGCGAGGCTAACGTGAGCAGAGCGAACGTTATGACGAGACCAAATTCTGCGCGTCGCGGTCTTGCCGCGATCGCGGGCTAACGCTTCAGTATTCAAGGAAAAACCATGAGCAACGGACAAATCGTGCAGTGCATCGGCGCGGTGGTGGACATCAAGTTCCCCCGCGGTGAAATGCCCAAGGTCTTCGACGCCCTGATGATCGACCCGACCGAGAAGAGCGTCGAGGAAGGTCTTACCTTCGAGGTGCAGCAGCAGCTCGGCGACGGCGTGGTGCGTACCATCGCCATGGGCTCGTCGGACGGCCTGCGTCGCGGCATGAAGGTCAACAACACCGGCGCGGCGATCTCCGTGCCGGTCGGCCACGCGACGCTCGGCCGCATCATGGACGTGCTCGGCCGCCCGATCGATGAAGCGGGTCCGATCGCTACCGATGTGCGCCGCGCCATCCACCAGAAGGCCCCGGCCTTCCGCGAACTGTCGCCCTCCGTCGAGCTGCTCGAGACGGGCATCAAGGTGATCGACCTGATCTGCCCGTTTGCGAAGGGCGGCAAGATCGGCCTGTTCGGCGGCGCCGGCGTCGGCAAGACCGTGAACATGATGGAACTGATCAACAATATCGCCAAGCAGCACGCCGGCCTTTCGGTGTTCGCCGGCGTGGGCGAGCGCACCCGCGAGGGCAACGACTTCTACCACGAGATGAAAGAGTCGAACGTTCTCGACAAGGTCGGCATGGTGTTCGGCCAGATGAACGAGCCGCCCGGTAACCGCCTGCGCGTCGCGTTGACCGGCCTGACCATGGCGGAAGCCTTCCGTGACGAGGGCCGCGACATCCTGTTTTTCGTCGACAACATCTACCGCTATACGCTGGCCGGTACCGAAGTGTCCGCGCTGCTCGGCCGCATGCCTTCCGCCGTGGGCTATCAGCCGACGTTGGCCGAGGAAATGGGCCGCCTGCAGGAGCGCATCACCTCCACCAAGACCGGCTCGATCACCTCGATCCAGGCCGTGTATGTGCCGGCGGACGACCTGACCGACCCGAGCCCGGCCACCACCTTCGGCCACCTCGACGCCACCGTCGTGCTGTCGCGCGACATCGCCTCGCTGGGCATCTATCCCGCGGTCGATCCGCTCGATTCCACCTCGCGCCAGGTCGACCCGAACGTCATCGGCGAAGATCACTACCAGACCACCCGTCGCGTGCAGGCCACGCTACAGCGCTACAAGGAATTGCGCGACATCATCGCGATTCTCGGCATGGACGAGCTTTCCCCCGAAGACAAGCTCACCGTGTCCCGCGCCCGCAAGATCCAGCGTTTCCTGTCGCAGCCCTTCTTCGTCGCCGAGGTGTTTACCGGCACCGCCGGCAAGTACGTCACCCTCAAGGACACGATCAAGGGCTTCAAGATGATCGTCGACGGCGAGTGCGACCAGTTGCCCGAGCAGGCCTTCTACATGGTCGGCGGCATCGAGGAAGTGTTCGAGAAAGCCAAAACGCTGCAATGAGCGCTGCAACAACCAAGGAGCCGTCATGGCACTGACCGTTCATGTCGATGTTGTCAGCGCGGAGGAGTCGATCTACTCCGGCCTGGCGGAGTTTGTCGTGTTGCCCGGCGAGGCCGGGGAGCTCGGCATCATGCCCGGCCACACCCCGCTCATCACGCGCATCAAACCGGGCGCGGTGCGCCTCAAGCTGCCGCAGCAGGATCAGGAAGAACTGATCTTCGTCGCGGGCGGCATTCTCGAGGTGCAGCCGGGCCTGGTGACCGTTCTGGCCGATACCGCGATTCGCGGCAAGGATCTGGACGAGGCCAAGGCGCTCGAAGCCAAGCGCCGTGCCGAGGAAGCGATGGCCGACAAGAAGGCGGAGCTCGACTATGCGCATGCCCAGGCGGAGCTCGCCGAAGCCGTCGCGCAACTGGCTGCCATCCAGAAGCTGCGCAGGAAGTAACCGCTTACTACCGGCTACCCTCGGCTACCCAAGGGCAGTTTAGGCTGCCCTTTTTCGTGCAAAGTCGGCGCTGGCAGTACGGCACGGCATAAAATACCCGCATCGAACAGTCGGACTTGCGTCATGCGCCACAGCAAGGAAGCCAAGGAACAGGCAACCGCCCGCATGCGGGCGGGGGATATGCCGCTGCTCGAGATCGCGCGCGAATTCAATGTCTCGACCAACACACTGCGCGCCTGGTTCCGGGAAAGCGAGGCCCGCGCCAAGGCGCAGGTCAGCGCCAGGCGCGTGGCGACCACGCTCTCGCAGGAAAAATACAGCTCGGCCAGCCAACGCCAGCGTCTGTTGATGCATGCGCTGGAACAGAGTCCGGCGACGATCATCGTCACCGACGTCGAGGGCAAGATCGTTTATGCCAATCCAAAGTTCGTTGCAACGACCGGCTATCAGGCCGCCGAGGTGCTGGGTCAAACTCCACGCCTGCTCAAGTCGGGTGAAACCTCTCCGGAGGAATATCAGCGGCTCTGGAAGACGATCAAGGCTGGCAAGGAATGGCGCGGCGTCTTTCACAATCGCCGCAAGGATGGCTCGCTCTACTGGGAGCGCGCCTCGATCTCGCCGGTGCATGATGCGCAGGGGAAAATCACCCATTTCATGGCGGTCAAGGAAGACATTACCGATTTCATGGAGGCGGATGCCGCGCGCCGTCGCATTGCAGCCAATTTCACCGCCGTGTTTGCCGCACTGCCTTTTGCCATCCTGCTGGTCGACACGCGGGGATGCATCCTGATCGCGAACCAGGCTGCCGAGGCACTGTTCGGGACTGCCTTACCACGTGGCACGCGGTTCGACGAACTGAACCTGCTCTGGGCCGATGCAGATGGCGCAGCGCTGCCGGTAGCCGCACACCCCTTGATGCGCGTGCTGGCCGGCATGGCCGACACCGCCGGGATTCGGGCGCGCATCGGCGTCGCGCCGCCGACCGGCGGGATGCGCTGGCTGCACTGTTCGGCGCGGCCGGTTTCCATGCCCGAAACCCATGAAGTGGCTGCCCTGCTGGTCCTTACGGACGAATGCGGAGCGAGCTGACCCGCATTTGAAAGTCGGCGCTGGCGGCACGGCACGCCAGGCGCTGCTTTACAGTGAGGCGAGGCGACTTTCGGCGCGACTGAGATCGGCATCGAGCCGGGCGACACCGTCACGCAAGGCGAGGAGTTCCTCGCGGGGCACCAGCACTTGTGTTTCGAACGTGAGGTATTCGCCGAGATTCTGGGCGAAATGCGAGGCCGCCTGTTGCTGCCAGGCAACGAAGCGGGTTGCACCTGCCACGACGCGATGCGCGGCAATGTCGCCGACCAGTTTCGACAGATCTTCCTCGGCGTCCCAGCGGAGATTGCGCAAGACGAAGGAGAGCGCGGTGGCGAATTCGGCATTGCCCTCGACGCTCGCCTGTGCCATTACCCGGTCGATCCCTTGCGCCAACAGGAAAGGGGTTTCGGCGGGCAAGCGGATGACGACATCGGTAATGTCGGCGCCGGCACTATCCGGCAGTGGGATGACCCGCCCATCCGTCGTCAGCTCGAAGGCGAAGCTCAAAGGCGGCATGTCGAAACGCGCGCGGCGTCCGGCAAAGGGCTGCAGGCGGGCACGTGCCCAGTTGGCGCCTGCCAGCAGGTGATTGAGTCCGGCAATGAAGACCGGGGCGAACATCAGATCTTGTAACCGCGGTGCAGGGCGACGACGCCGGCCGTCAGGTTGAAATAGTCGACACGCGCGAGGCCGACCGCTTCCATCATGCCCTTCAGGGTTTCCTGGTCGGGATGCATGCGGATCGATTCGGCGAGATAGCGATAGCTGTCCGGGTCATTGACCACTTTCTGGCCGAGCCAGGGCAGCACCTTGAAAGAATATAAATCGTAGGCGGGCGAGAGCGGCTGCCAGACCTTGGAAAACTCCAGCACCAGCAGCCGGCCGCCCGGCCGCAGGACGCGACGCATCTCGGCAAGTGCGTGCTCCTTGTGGGTCATGTTGCGCAGGCCGAAGGCGACGGTGACGATGTCGAAGTAATCGTTGGGGAAGGGCAGCTTCTCGGCATCGCACTGGGCGACGGGACCGAGCCTGCCTTCGTCGAGCAGGCGATCGCGGCCGCGCGTGAGCATGGCGTTGTTGATGTCGGTGAGCCAGACCTCGCCGGTGGGGCCGACGCTCTTGTGGAAGGCGGCTGCGAGATCGCCCGTGCCGCCGGCGATGTCGAGGACGCGTTCGCCGGGCCGCGCGCCCGCAACCTGCAGGGTAAACATCTTCCACAGCCGGTGCAGGCCGGCGGACATCAGGTCGTTCATCAGGTCGTACTTGTCGGCGACCGACGAAAACACGCCCTCGACGCGGCGCGCCTTTTCGCTTTCGGGGACGGTTTCGAAGCCGAAGTGGGTTTCCGCCATGATGGATCCTCAGTGCTTGCCGCAGCCGCCTCCGGTTTTGGGTGGCAGGGTCGTGGAATCGACGTCACGGTTGGCGCCCGCCGCTTCGAGTCGGGCCAGATACTCAGCCCACAATTCTTCACGGTGCTTGCCCAGCGAATAAAGCAGGTCCCAGGAGTAGATGCCGGTATCGTGGCCGTCGGAAAAGAAGGGTTGCACGGCGTAGTTGCCGACCGGTTCGATCGCCTTGATCTCGACGTTGCGTTTGCCGGTCTGGAGGGTTTCCTGCCCTGGGCCATGGCCCCGAACTTCCGCAGAAGGCGAATGGACGCGCAGAAACTCGTAGGAAAGGCGGAAGTTGCTGCCGTCGTCGAAGGAAATCTCCATTTCGCGGGATTTCTGGTGCAGTTTGATTTCGGTGGGGATGGGGGTTTTGCGGTCGAGTCCGGCCATGATCGGGAAGGTTCTGGTTGCAGGTCTTACGCCATATGGGGGCCGACTATCATAGCGCAAGGCGCTGTGCGACCCGGTTTTCCTCAGTTCAAGTCCGGCCGTTCGAGCGCGCGTTGCTGGCGTTGCAGGAATTCTTCCATGCTGTCGATGCCGCGCAGCAGCAGGATCGTCGAGCGCACCGCCGCTTCGAGCAGCACGGCGAGGTTGCGGCCGGCGGCCACCGGCAGGACGACCTTGCGGATCGCGACGCCCAGCACGTTTTCGGTGAGGGCGTCGAGCGGCAGGCGCGCCATTTCCGCCGCGCCGGGTTTCGGCCGCTGCAGGTGGGCAATCAGCTTGAGGCGCATCTTGCGTCGGCAGGCGGTTTCGCCGAAGACGGTGCGGATATTGAGCAGGCCGAGGCCACGTACTTCGATGAAATCCTTGAGCAGTTCCGGGCAGCGGCCTTCGAGCACGTCCGGCGCGACGCGCGAGACCTCGACGACGTCGTCGGCCACCAGCCCGTGGCCGCGCGTGATCAGCTCGAGCCCGAGTTCGCTCTTGCCGACGCCGGAGTCGCCGGTGATCAGCACGCCGATGCCGAGCACGTCCATGAACACGCCGTGCAGCGTGACCGTCTCGGCGAGCTGGCGCGAGACATAGACGCGCAGCGAGTCGATCACCTGCGCGGTCGGCAGGGGCGTGGAGAACAGCGGGGTGTCGGTCGCCTCGCAGGCGCTGCGGATCTCGTCGAGCACGTCGCAGTCGTCGGCGACGATGATGGCCGGCGGATGGGCGTCGATGACCTGCTGGAAGATGTGTTCCTGGGGGTCGTCAAGATGGCGCTTGTACCAGATGATCTCGGGCGAGCCGAGTACCTGCACACGTTCGGGGTGGATCAGGTTGAGGTGGCCGATCAGGTCGGCCGGAGAAACATCGTCGCGATTGACGGCGATCGGGCGGTTGAGCGTGCCGCCGATCCAGGTCAGTTGCAGCCGTTCGCGGTTCTTCTCGAACAGCTGAGCGACGATCAGCTGGCGGATTGCCACTGCGCGAACAGCGCGTGAGTCGCGCCCGCATCGGGCGCGGCGGCGAGCCTCTCGCGGAAGGCCTTGTCGCTGAACATCTGGGCCAGCTCGGAGAGCAGCTGCAGATGATGCTCGCTGGCTGCTTCGGGAACCAGTAGCACGAAAACCAGGCTGACCGGCTGACCGTCCGGCGCATCGAACTGCACCGGCGTGGCCAGACGGAGGAAGGCGCCGCGTGCCTCCTTCAGGCCCTTGATGCGGCCGTGGGGGATGGCGATGCCGAGGCCGAGGCCGGTGGAGCCCATTTTTTCGCGGGCGAACAGGGCGTCGTATACGGTGCTGCGGGCAATGCCGTGACGATTTTCGAAAAGCAGGCCAGCCTGCTCGAACACGCGTTTCTTGCTGCTGGCATCGAGTCCAACGACGACGTCGTCGCTGGTCAAGAGGTTGGCAATCAGGTTCATTTCAGGTTTTGGGGTCGCCCTCTCACCCTTCTATCAATAGGTAAGCGGATCGCCGCTGGGTAGGTCGGCGATGGCGGGAAATCGGGGGCAAAGTATATACCTCGCCCCCTGCCGGGGGAATGCCTTTCCCGCTTACAGCACTGTCGGACGGCTGTGGCCGTGGTCAAAATGCTTGCTCTTGTACTTCTGGACCTGGCGGTCGAGTTTGTCGACCAGCAGGTCGATCGCGGCGTAGAGATCGGTGTCGCTGCTGTCGGCGTAGATGTCCTTGCCCTTGACGTGCAGGGTGATCTCGGCCTTCTGCACGAGCTTTTCCACCGAGAGGATCACATGGACGCTGGTGACGTGGTCGAAATGCCGGATGACCTTCTCCACCTTGTTCGAAACGTAGTCGCGCAGGGCCGGGGTGACTTCGATGTGGTGTCCTGTGATGTTGAGGTTCATGATGGCTCCTCTAGAGAGTTTTACGTAGATTGACCGGCGGGATGCTCAGGGATTCGCGGTACTTCGCGACGGTGCGCCGCGCGACGACGATGCCCTGTTCGCCGAGGATTTTCGCGATGCGGGCATCCGAGAGCGGCTTGTGGCCGTCCTCTGCGCCCACGAGCTGCCTGATCAGCGCCCGGATCGCGGTTGAAGAGGCAGCGCCGCCGGTATCGGTGGCGACGTGGCTGCCGAAAAAATACTTGAGTTCGAAGATGCCGCGCGGACAGGCGAGATATTTCTGCGTCGTGACGCGCGAGATGGTCGATTCGTGCAGCTCGACCGTGTCGGCGATCTCGCGCAGCGTCAGGGGCCGCATCGCCACCTCGCCGTGGTCGAAGAAGGCACGCTGGCGGTCGACGATGGCCTGCGAGACGCGCGCGATGGTGTCGAAGCGCTGCTGCACGTTCTTGATCAGCCACTTGGCTTCCTGCAGCTGGCCGGAGAGATTGCCGCCGCTGCTGCCGCGCTGCCGGCGCAGCAGGTCGGCGTAGAGCCGGTTGATGCGCAGGCGCGGCATGGCTTCCTGGTTGAGCTGCACGACCCAGTTGCCGCGCAGCTTGCGCACGATCACATCCGGCACGATATAGCGCGTGTCGAGCGGGGCGAACTGGGCGCCGGGTCGCGGATTGAGGGATTTCACCAGCGCCTGGGCATCGCGCAGCTCTGCGTCGGAGCAGCCGAGCGCCTTCCCGATGCGCGCGTAATCGCGGTTGGCGAGCTGTTCGAGATGGTCGCTGACGATGGCGCGCGCCAGTTTGACGACCGGGTCGGCGGGCAGGTCGTCGAGCTGCAGCAGCAGGCACTCGCGCGGGCTGCGCGCGCCGATGCCCGGGGGATCGAAGCTTTGCAGGTGCTTGAGGGCGATCTGCAGGTCTTCGAGCATTTCGTTCGGCTCGCCGATCATGTCCTCGGGCAGCACAGCCACCAGTTCCTCGAGCGACTGGCCGAGATAGCCGTCGTCGTCGAGGGCTTCGACGAGGAAGGCGACGCGCAGCCGATCCTTGCCGGACAGCTGGCTGAGGGCGAGCTGGGCGATCAGATGATCCTGCAGGCGGGTACTGGCGGCCTGCAGTTCGCCGGCGTCGGCATCACTCTCGTCATTGGGGTCGCGCGGACCCTTGGCGCCGCTGCTGGGCCATTCGAGGCCGTCCTGACTCCACTCCTGGCCCTCGCTCTCATGGCCGCTGTGTTCTTCGCTGGTTGTCGGTTCTTCGCTGCGGGTGCGGGAAAGCGCATCGCCGGCGCCGGTATAAATTGGCGCATCGCTACCCTCCTCGCGTTCGAGCAGAGGATTTTCCTGCAATGCCTGCTCGATCTCCTGATTGAGTTCCAGCGACGACAGCTGCAACAAACGGATCGACTGCTGCAACTGCGGCGTCAGGGCGAGATGCTGGGAAAGCCTGAGCTGGAGCGTTTGCTTCACGATTCGGAAACACGAAGGGCCGCCCCGAGTGTTTCTGCCCCTTGAGGGGAGAAACGAGCGCAGCGAGTTTTTCGGGGTGGGCTCATTTACATTCTGAAGTGTTCGCCGAGATACACGCGGCGCACGTTTTCATTATCGATGATCTCGGCCGGATGTCCAGCCGCGAGGACTGCGCCCTCGTTGATGATGGTCGCGCGGTCGCAGATGCCGAGGGTTTCGCGCACGTTGTGGTCGGTGATCAACACCCCGATGCCGCGTTCCTTCAGGAAGCGGATGATCTTCTGGATGTCCAGCACGGCGATCGGATCGACGCCGGCGAAGGGCTCGTCGAGGAGGATGAAGCGCGGCGAGGTGGCCAGCGCCCGGGCGATTTCGACGCGGCGCCGTTCGCCGCCGGACAGCGCCACCGCCTTCTGGTCGCGCAGATGGGTGATGTGCAGTTCCTCGAGCAGTTCGTCGAGCCGGGTGTCGATCGTCGTTGCGTCGAAGCCCTGAAGTTCCAGCACGGCGCGGATGTTCTCGGCGACCGTCAGCTTGCGGAACACCGAGTTTTCCTGCGGCAGGTAGGAGAGGCCGAGCCGCGCGCGCTTGTGAATCGGCATGTGGGTGATCCGGGTTTCCCGGCCGTCCGCACTGATATAGATCTCGCCGCCGTCGGAAGCGATCAGGCCGACGATCATGTAGAAGCAGGTGGTCTTGCCGGCGCCGTTCGGGCCGAGCAGACCGACCACCTCGCCACCGTCCACATGCAGGCTGACATCCTTGACGACCGTGCGCGCCCGGAATTTCTTGTAGAGGTTATGCGCCGAAAGGGTTGTCACGCGTCGTACTCTTTCAGGAGCTGGCGGATGATCTCGACGGAAAAGCCGCGGCCCTGCAGGAAGCGCGCCTGCCGTGCCCAGTCGCTGCGGTCGGCGGGCGCTGCCGCAAATTTTTTCTGCCATACCTCACGGGCGCGCTCGAGTTCGTCAGGCAAATCCTCGACATGAGCGGCGATCAGGTCGGGCGACACGCCCTTCTGGCGCAGCGTCTGGCGCAGGCGCGCGTCACCCAGCCGCCCCGCCTGGCTGCGCAGATAGCTCGCGGCGAAGCGCGCATCCGATTGCAAGCCCGATCCGGCCAATTCGTTCAACACGGTGTCGATTTCTTCAGATGTGCCATGCGGGGAGAGCTTGCGGGCCAGTTCGGCGCGGGTATGTTCGCGTCGGGCCAGTAGCTTCACCGCGCGCTGGCGCAGTTGCCGCAGTTGCTCACTCACTGGCCTCGGTCGCAGCCAATGCCGTGACACCGACCGCGGCGCGGATCTTGTTCTCGATCTCGAGCGCGATATCGGGGTGCTCCCGGAGATACTCGCGCGCATTGTCCTTGCCCTGGCCGATCTTCTCGCCGTTGTAGGCGTACCAGGCGCCCGATTTGTCGATGAACTTGTGCGTCACGCCCAGTTCGATGATCTCGCCTTCGCGCGAGATGCCCTCGCCGTAGAGGATGTCGAAATGGGCCTCGCGGAAGGGCGGCGCCACCTTGTTCTTGACGACCTTGACCTTGGTTTCGTTGCCGATCACCTCGTCGCCCTTCTTGATGGCGCCGGTGCGACGGATGTCCATGCGCACCGAGGCGTAGAACTTGAGGGCATTGCCGCCGGTCGTCGTCTCGGGGTTGCCGAACATCACGCCGATCTTCATGCGGATCTGGTTGATGAAGATCACCAGCGTGTTGGTGCGCTTGATATTGGCGGTCAGCTTGCGCAGGGCCTGCGTCATCAGGCGGGCCTGCAGGCCGGGCAGCTGGTCCCCCATCTCGCCCTCGATCTCGGCCTTGGGCACCAGCGCGGCGACCGAGTCGATGACGATCAGGTCGATGCCGCCCGAGCGGACCAGCATGTCGGCGATTTCGAGGCCTTGTTCGCCCGTGTCAGGCTGGGAGATCAGCAGGTCGGGCACATTCACGCCGAGCTTGCCGGCATAGACCGGGTCGAGCGCATTTTCCGCGTCGATGTAGGCGGCGGTACCGCCGAGCTTCTGGATCTCCGCCACCACCTGCAGGCAGAGCGTGGTCTTGCCGGAGGATTCCGGGCCGTAGATCTCGACGACGCGGCCGCGCGGCAGGCCGCCGATGCCCAGCGCGATGTCGAGGCCGAGCGAGCCGGTCGAGACGACCTGCAGATCGTTTTCGATCTGGCCCTCGCCCATCTTCATGATGGAGCCCTTGCCGAACTGCTTTTCGATCTGCGCCAGCGCTGCCTGCAGCGCTTTCGCCTTGTTGTCGTCCATGTTGTTTCCTTCCCGAGTTTGTCTGGATTATGGCATGTTTCTTGCGCGTTCGATCAAGCCCGAGAGCGCGTGAATCACCGACTGCCGGCGGATTGCCTCGCGGTCGCCCTCGAAAAGTCGGCGCTCGCAGGACGGCACCTGATTCTTGACGCACCAGCCGAAGCAGACCGTTCCGACCGGCTTCTCCGGCGAGCCGCCCGTCGGCCCGGCAATCCCGGTAATCGCCAATGAAATCATGGCATTGGAGTTTGCAAGCGCCCCGGCGGCCATTTCGCTCGCCGTTTCGAGACTTACCGCGCCAAAAGTTTCAATGGTGATCAAACGTACACCGAGCATATCCGCTTTTGCGGCGTTTGCATAGGTCACGAAGCCGCGCTCGAACCAGGCCGAACTGCCGGCCGTATGCGTGATCACTTCCGCCGCCCAGCCCCCGGTGCAGGATTCCGCCGTGGCGACGACCAGACCGCGAGCGCGGCAGAGCCGTCCCAATTCCTCGGAAAGTTCGACCAGTTCGCTATCCATCAGCGCATCAGAACAGCGATTCGACGATGGCCTTGAACAGCGCCAGCGTCAGCACGGTGTAGGCGGCGGCGATCACGTCGTCCATCATCACGCCGAAGCCGTTCTTGACCTGTTCGTCGAAATAATTGGCCGGCGACGGCTTCACGATGTCGTAGAAGCGGAACCACAGGAAGGCGGCGAGCTGCCAGAGCCAGCCGGCCGGCGTCAGCAGCAGCACGGCCCAGAAGGGGACGATCTCGTCCCAGACGATGCTGCCGTGGTCGGTGACGCCGAGCGCCCGGCCGGTGATGTGGCAGGCGGTCACGCCCAGCGCGAAGGCCAGCAGCAGAAAAATGGCGAAGGCGAAGTCGTCGGGAAAAAGTCCGCGCAGCAGGGGGTAAGTGATCCAGGCGAACAGCGTGCCTGCGGTGCCCGGCGCGAAAGGCGAGAGGCCGCTGCCGAAGCCGCAGGCGATCAGGTGGGCCGGATGACGGAACAGGAAAGCGGTCGGCGGGGCGGGGGCTTTGGCCATGCGGTTCAGGCGCAATCAGGCGAAATGGTCGTAGCCGCGCTGCACGATCTCGACCGGCCGGCCGGCGGCATCGAGGACGTTCAGCTGACCGGCCGGGCCGGCTTCGGTCTTGCCGATGCAGTTGAGCGGCAGGCCCAGCTCGTGGGATATCTGGACGATCTGTGCGTGATGCTGGACGGGTGCGGTGAAGATCAGCTCATAGTCGTCACCGCCGGAGAGATAGGCGTCACGTTCGAGACCCGGCGCAGGCAGGAGGTCAAGCTGCAGCGTCGCCGCGAGGCTGGAAGCCAAGAGCAGATGGCCGAGGTCGGCCAGCAGTCCGTCGGAGACATCGATCGCCGCCGAGGCGATGCCGCGCAGGGCGACGCCCAGCTCGACGCGCGGCTGGGGACGGTGCAGGGCGGACAGGCAGACCGACAGCGCCGGCTCGGTGAGTTCGACGCGGCCCTGCAGGTGCGCCAGCCCCAGCGCGGCGCGGCCGGGCATGCCCGACACCCAGATTTCCTCGTACAGATGCGCGCCCGAGCGCAGCAGCGCCTGGCCGGGCAGGGTCTCGCCGAAGATGGTCACGCAGAAATTGCGCGGACCCTTGGTGGTGTCGCCGCCGATCACGTCGATGCCGAACTTTTCGGCACAGTCGAAGAATCCCTGGGCGAACTTCTCGATCCAGCTTTCCGTCGCGGCCGGCAGCGCGGCGGCAAGCAGCGCCCAGCGCGGCTGCGCGCCCATCGCCGCCATGTCCGAGACATTCACGGCCAGCGTCTTCCAGCCAAGGTCCTCGGGATCGGCATTGGGCAGGAAATGCGTGCCGGCGACCAGCATGTCGGTCGACGCCAGCAGTTCGCAGCCGGGCGAGGGCTTGACGATGGCGGCGTCGTCGCCAACGCCCAGCACGGTATGGCGCGCGGGCCGGCGGAAATAGCGGTCGATCAGGGCGAATTCGGATGGCATGCCCTACTTCGGTTACTTTGCCGCGGTTTCCTGCGGCCGCAATTCGGGCGCCAGCTTGTCGAGCACGCCATTGACGAACTTGTGGCCGTCGGTGCCGCCGTAGGATTTCGTCAGTTCGATGGCCTCGTTGATGATGACACGGTACGGCGTCTCGAGGTGGTCGCGCAGTTCGCAGGCGGCGATCAGCAGGATGCCGCGCTCGATCGGCGAGACTTCGGCCCAGGGGCGTTCGATGTGCGGTTCGAGCAGCGCCTGGAGCGCGGGCAGGTCGTCCAGCACGCCCCCCAGCAGGCTGTCGTACAAGGCGCGGTGGGCCTTGTCGAAGCCGGCGACCGACTCGGCCTGCACGATGATCGCGGCGGCGTCCTGGCCGCCGACCAGGTGCTGGTAGAGCCCCTGCACGACGAACTCGCGCGCCCGGTGGCGCGGGCTGGAGGGCAGCTTGTTCCCCTTGGCCGGCGGGTGGGCGACACTCACTTCAGCGCTTTCCGCAGTGTCTTCTGCAGGTTGGCCATCTCGACCGCGCATTGTGCGGCTTCCATGCCCTTCCGGGTCATGCGCACCTCCGCCTGGTCGTCGTTCTCGACGGTCAGCACGGCGTTGGCGATCGGGATGCCGGTGGTCAGCTGCACGTCGGTGACGCCGCGCGAGGATTCGTTGGCGACGATCTCGAAGTGATAGGTCTCGCCGCGGATCACGCAGCCGAGCGCGACCAGCGCATCGAACTTGCCGCTCTGCGCCATGGTCTGCAGCGTGAGCGGGACTTCGAGTGCGCCGGGCACGCTGGCCAGCGTGACGTCGGTAACGCCGAGGCGCTTGAGTTCATGCGCGCAGCCGGAGAGCAGGCCTTCGCCGACATCCTTGTTGAAACGCGCCATGACAATGCCGATGGCGAGGCCCGCGCCGGCGAGGTCGGGTTCGATTTCGGCGAGATCGCCGCGGCCGACGGGAGTCGCCGCGCTGGTGTTGGGCGTGAAGCTCATTTTTCGAGTTCCTCGGGAGACAGGTAGCCGCAGATTTCCAGGCCGAAGCCGGCCATGCTGGGAATCTTGCGCGGGCTGGCCAGCAGGCGCATCTTGCCGACGCCCAGCGCGCGCAGGATCTGCGCGCCGATGCCGTAGAGGCGCGGATCCCACTTCTGCGCGGGACGAGCTTCGTCGGCCTGCAGGGCGTCGAGCAGGTCGCTGCCTGCCTCGTTGCGATGGAGCAGCACGATGGCGCCGTTGCCCGATTTGGCGATGGCCTGCATGGCCTGGTCGACGGTGAAGGTGTGGCGGCGGTTCTTGCAATCGAGGAAATCGAGCACCGACACCGGCTCATGCACGCGCACCAGCGTTTCGGTTTCCGGCCGGATCTCGCCGCGCGTCAGGGCCAGATGCACGTCGCCGCTGGTCTGGTCGCGGAAGGCGCGCAGGCGGAAGCTGCCGTGCGTGCAGAGCACCTCCTTGTCGGCCACGACCTCGACCAGCTTCTCGTTCTCCGCGCGGTAGTGAATCAGGTCGCGGATGGTGCCGATCTTCAGTTTGTGCTTCGCGGCGAATTCGAAGAGTTGCGGCAGGCGCGCCATCGAGCCGTCGTCGTTCATGATCTCGCAGATCACCGCGGCGGGCTCGCAACCGGCCATCTGCGCCAGGTCGCAGCCGGCCTCGGTGTGGCCGGCGCGCACCAGTACGCCACCCTTCTGGGCCATCAGCGGGAAGATGTGGCCGGGCTGGATGATGTCGGTCGGCTGCGCGCGCTTGGCCACGGCGGCGCGCACGGTGCGGGCCCGGTCGTGCGCCGAGATGCCGGTGGTGACGCCCTCGGCCGCCTCGATCGAGACCGTGAAGGCGGTGCCGTGCGGCGTCTTGTTGTCGCGCACCATGAGGGGCAGGTCGAGCTGGCGGCAGCGTGCCTCGGTGAGCGTCAGGCAGACGAGCCCGCGCGCATGCATGGCCATGAAATTGATCGCCTCCGGCGTCACGTAGTCGGCGGCGAGGACGAGGTCGCCCTCGTTCTCGCGGTCTTCCTCGTCGACGAGGATGACCATCTTGCCGGCACGCAGGTCGGCGACGATGTCTTGGATGGGGCTGATGCTCACGCTGGGTAGGCTCCGTGTACTGCGTTGGGAAAGACGCGCATTCTACGCCTGCCGACTTTCATCGAAGCGTCTCTTCGTGGTGGGTTGTCTGGCAGAACGCAGCGATCCTTACTATAGTCACTGGCTATGGGAAGGATCGCAACAATCAATTGGAGTCATGCAGCGGTCGCACATAAAATCGCTTTCGTCGCGCTGGTTATCGACGCAAAACATTCAACCCGAACTGACAACTTAACCAACCAAGGAGAGCCCCATGTCATTGATCAATACCACCGTCCAGCCCTTCAAGGCCCAGGCATTCCACAACGGCAAGTTCGTCGAGATCACCGAAGCCAACCTCAAGGGCAAGTGGTCCGTCGTCATCTTCATGCCGGCTGCGTTCACCTTCAACTGCCCGACCGAGATCGAGGATGCCGCCGACAACTATGCCGAATTCCAGAAGGCCGGCGCCGAGGTGTACATCGTCACCACCGACACCCATTTCTCGCACAAGGTCTGGCACGAGACCTCCCCGGCAGTCGGCAAGGCCAAGTTCCCGCTGGTCGGCGACCCCACCCACCAGCTGACGCGCGCCTTCGACGTGCATATCGACGAGGCCGGCCTGGCCCTGCGCGGCACCTTCGTGATCAATCCCGACGGCGTGATCAAGACCATGGAGGTGCACGACAACGCCATCGCCCGCGACGTGTCGGAAACCCTGCGCAAGCTCAAGGCCGCCCAGTACGTCGCCGCCCACCCGAACGAAGTCTGCCCCGCCAAGTGGAAGGAAGGCGCGACCACCCTCAAGCCCTCCCTCGACCTGGTCGGCAAGATCTAAGAAACAACAACACGCAACACCCCCGACCCCAGCGGGAGGCGCCCCTCACGAACGTGATCGGGCGCCTTTATTCCGGCAATACGATAGTCATTATCAATCAATAAGGAGTTTGCGATGCTTGACGACAATACGAAAGCCCAGGTCCGGGCCTATCTGGAAAGACTGGTGCGGCCGATTGAGCTTGCGGCCTCGCTCGACGACAGCAAGAGCGCACAGGAGATGCGCGGCCTGCTCGACGATCTGTCCGGCTTGTCGGACAAGGTCGCCGTACGCTTCGACGGCCAGGATGCGCGCCAGCCGTCCTTCAGCATCGGCACGCCGGGCGAAACCCACCGCATCCGCTTTGCCGGCCTGCCGATGGGCCACGAATTCACCTCGCTGATCCTCGCCCTGCTGCACAGCGGCGGCTATCCGCCCAAGGTCGAGGCGGACCTGATCGAGCGCGTCAAGCAGCTCTCCGGTCCGCTCGACTTCGAGATCTATGTCTCGCTCGAATGCCACAACTGCCCCGACGTGGTGCAGGCGCTCAACCTGATGGCGGCGCTCAATCCGCAGGTCTCCTGCACCATGATCGAGGGTTCGCTGTATCGCGCCGAGGTCGAGGCGAAGAACATCATGGCCGTGCCGATGGTCTTCCTGAATGGCGAGCTCTTTGGCCAGGGACGCATGGCGCTCGAGGAGATTCTCGCCAAAGTCGGTCCTGGCGATACGGCACAGGCGGCCGCCCGGCTCGACGCCAAGGCGCCGTTCGACGTGCTCGTCGTCGGCGGCGGCCCGGCCGGCGCGGCGGCGGCGATCTACGCGGCGCGCAAGGGCATTCGCACCGGCGTGGTGGCCGAACGCTTCGGCGGCCAGGTGCTCGACACGCTGGCGATCGAGAACTTCATTTCCGTTTCGCACACCGAAGGCCCGCGTCTCGCGGCAGCGCTCGAGCAGCACGTCAAGGAATACGGCGTCGACATCATGAACATGCAGCGCGTCGAAGCCCTGATCCCGGGCCAGGGTAACAATGGGCTCCATGAGGTGAAGATGGCCGGCGGCGGCGCGCTCAAGGCGAAAACCGTCGTGCTCGCTACCGGCGCGCGCTGGCGCGAGATGAACGTGCCCGGCGAAAACCAGTATCGCGGCAAGGGCGTGGCTTACTGCCCGCACTGCGACGGCCCGCTGTTCAAGGGCAAGCGCGTCGCGGTGATCGGCGGCGGCAACTCCGGCATCGAGGCGGCCATCGACCTGGCCGGCATCGTCGCCCACGTGACGGTGCTGGAATTCGCCGACACGCTGCGCGCCGACGCCGTGCTGCAGGACAAGCTCGCCAGCCTGCCCAACGTCAAGGTCATCAAGAGCGCCCTGACCACCGAAGTGCTGGGCGACGGCAACCGGGTGACCGGCCTCGTCTATACCGACCGCAGGACGAACGCAAGCCACCGTGTCGAGCTGGAAGGCATCTTCGTGCAGATCGGCCTGCTGCCCAACACCGATTTCCTCAAGGGCACGGTCAACCTGAGCAAGCATGGCGAGATCGAGGTCGATGCGAAATGCCAGACCTCCGCGGCCGGCGTGTTCGCGGCGGGCGACTGCACCACGGTGCCCTACAAGCAGATCGTCATCGCCATGGGCGAAGGCGCGAAGGCCAGCCTCTCGGCCTTCGACCACCTCATTCGGCACGGCAGTTGACTTTCATGATGCGAAACGCCTCGCATCATGAAAAGGCCCGCCCCCCTTCGCCCTTCCAATCGCAAACGTCGCGCAGTGCGCGACCTTCCTCGCGGGGGGTTCTTTCGTGCTCGCTAGCGCTCGATATTACGGGGAGCCATCAACAAA
>CAZPIE010000013.1:0-5654 GCA_964586275.1 uncultured Methyloversatilis sp.
CGCTGGCCGAGGAGCGGCTGGCCGCCCTTCCCTTGCGTGAACACCAGACCGCCCTGCCGCACACCTTCGACCAGGTGGCGGTTGGTGACGACGAACAGGAAGTTGCCGCGCGGGTGAGCGTGGCTGACCACGAAGGCGGTGCCGGAGCCTTCGCTGCCGTCTTCCAGCACGGTATCGACGCGCACCGTGTTGAAGAGCAAGCGCTTGGCGAGCGAGTCGACTTGCATGGCGGCCATCAGCGGGTCAATCCCATGTACAGCATCGGCAACTTCTCCGGCAGGCGCTCGACCTGGTCGAGCACGGTGAAATTCTTCGCGCCGAAGATGCGCGACACATACTGGTCGGCATGCGGGTCGAGCGACAGGGCGTAGGTGGCGATGCCGTCGCGCTGCAGTTCCTCGACCGCGCGCTTGGTGTCGAAACGCAGGTACTGCGGATCACGCACGTCATTGTCGGCAGGCTCGCCGTCGGTGATGACGAAGATGATTTTCTTGTTCTTCGGCTGCAGCTTCAGCAGCGAGCCGGCATGGCGCAGCGCCGCGCCCATGCGCGTCGAGTACGCGCCGCGCATGGCCGCCAGCCGCGCCTTGACCGTGTCGTTGTAGGGCTGGTCGAAGTCCTTGAAGCGGTAGTAGTGGACGTCGTGGCGGCCGTCCGAGCAGAAGCCGTGCAGCGCGAAGGGGTCGCCGATGCGGTCGAGCGCGTCGGAGAGCAGCACCGTGGCGGCGCGCGTGAGATCCATCACCGAATAGTCCTGGCCGCGCACCTTGTCGTTGGACGACTCCGACATGTCGAGCAGCACCATCACCGCCAGATCGCGCAGCTTGCGCTTGTAGCGCATCATGATGCGCGTGTCGGGCTGCTGGCCCAGGCGGATGTCGAGCATGGCGCGCACGGCGGCGTTGATGTCGAGTTCGTCACCGTCCTCGACGCGGCGGATGCGCTGCATGCCCTGCGGGATCATCGACTCGATGAGGAACTTGAGGCGCGAGATCACCGGCTTGTGGTCGGCGACGATCCGCTCGATGAGTTCGAGCTCGCCGAGCTTGGGACGCCGCTCGAGCACCGTCACCCAGCTCGGGCGCTCGAGCTGGATCTGGTAGTCCCACTCGTGGTAGTGCACCGGGTCGGCCACCGGTTCGCGACCTTCCAGCTCGTTGATGGTCTTGCCTTCCTGGTCGAGCCAGAAGGGGGTCTCCAGCACCCAGACCTCTTCGGCGTCGTCGCCGGCGAACTCGTTATTCACCTCGTTCACCATCTCGATGACGCTGACCTTCTTGCGCACTTGCCGCTGGCGTTGCCAGGTGGCCTCCAGGGCCTCCAGCTCGTCGTATTCCTCCGACTCCCAGACGGTGCGGTTGTCGTCGCGATAGATGGCGCGCAGCGTGTCGGTACGCGCGTTGTATTCGGGCAGAGGAATCTGGCCCAGGCTGTGCGCGAGCTCGACGCCGATGTTCCAGCTCGCCTGGTTGCTGGAAAGATCGGCCGCGGCGCGGAACAGGGCCACGCCCTGCTGTACCCAGGGGTGCGGATCGGCGCTGTGTTCTTCCAGCAGGGCGCGTGCCAGGCGGTTGAGCAGGTCGCCGACCGACTTGGGCTCGCTGTAGTCGGCCGGCGGATGCAGCGCCAGCCAGGCGGCGCGCATGTTGGGGAACTGGCGGCAGGCGAGTTCTTCGACGCGGGCATCCTCGATGGTTTCGATGATGCCCATCTGCGTCGTGTTGAGCATCTGCATCGACAGCGGCGCTTTGCTGAAGGCCAGATGCGCGGCGCAGTGATTGGCAGCCGCCCGGTAGATTTCGAGGCCCGGCACGCGCTGCTCGGGCGGCGTGTCTTCGCCCAACGGCTTGTAGTCGTCGTAGGCATCGGCAATATGGATGACGTAGCGCTCGATATAGGGCTTCAGGCCTTCGCGGCGCTCGTAGTCGCCGGCGGTCGGACGCAGGAAGAAGTCGCGCCCCCACATCGCGCGCAGGTAGATGTTGAGGCGGCGCTGTACATCGACGAACAGCGTGCCCTTGCGTTCCTGCTGGAGCACGGACAGGGCGTCCGGGCTCTGCAGCGAGAAATAGCTAACCTGGCCTTCAAAATCGGCCTTGTAGGCCTGCGCCCCCCACTGCACCCAGCGCCGCAGTCCGCCCAGGGTGAGCTGGGTGAGCAGCCGGTCGAGGTTTTCGAGCATCGGCCGCAGGCCGCGCGGCGCCTGCGCCAGCATGATCGACAGCACGTTGAGATAATTGCGGAACAGGCCCGCGTCGCCGAGGCGCTCGGCGGCGAGCGGCGCGGTACCGACGACCAGGGTGAGTACCTGGCCGGAGGTCTTCGACGCCATCCCCAGCAGGAAGTTGACGACGTCGGGCAGCACATCCTCGCCGATGGCGCGCGACACTTCCGGCATTGCCTGGATGAAGGTGACGACGAGTTCCTCGCCGCGACCGAGGCTTTGCAGCGCGGCCGCGCCCTTCAGGTAATTGTCCAGCCCGCGCGCCGAGAAAACGCGCGCCGCCTCGTTCCACGACGCGCGCAGCACGTCCTGGGCGTCGGTGGGGAGGTCCTCGAGGAGCTCCTGGTATTCTTCGAGATGGATGGCCATGAAAGTCGGCGCTGGCGGGACGGCACGCAGGCGCGCCGCGCCGCCATCACGCCTCAGAAGTAGGTGGTGACGGCCGAATCGAGCGCGTCGCGCATGTCCGGATCGTCGGTGATCGGGCGCACCAGGGCGACGCGGCAGGCGGCCAGCGGGGCGACGCCCTTGGCGATCAGCGAACCGGCGTAGATCAGCATGCGCGTCGACAGGCCTTCGTCGAGACCGTGGCCCTTGAGGTTGCGCGCGCGCTCGCCGATATGCACCAGGTTCTTGGCGACATCAATGCTCACGCCGGACTCGTGGGCGACGATCTCGGCCTCGACATCATGTTCCGGATAGTTGAAGTCGAGCGCGCCGAAACGCTGCTTGGTCGACTGCTTGAGGTCCTTCATCAGCGACTGGTAGCCGGGGTTGTAGGAGATCACGATCTGGAAATCGGGGTGCGCCTCGATCAGCTCGCCCTTCTTCTCCAGCGGCAGCATGCGGCGCGCGTCGGTGAGGGGATGGATCACGACGGTCGTGTCCTGCCGCGCCTCGACGACCTCGTCGAGATAGCAGATCGCGCCCAGGCGCGCGGCAACCGCGAGCGGGCCATCCTGCCAGCGGGTGCCGCTGGCGTCGAGCAGGAAGCGGCCGACCAGGTCGGACGCCGTCATGTCCTCGTTGCAGGCGACGGTGATCAGCGGTCTGCCGAGCTTCCAGGCCATGTATTCGACGAAGCGCGTCTTGCCGCAGCCGGTCGGTCCCTTGAGCATCACCGGCATGCGCACGGAATAGGCGGCCTCGTAGAGCTGGACCTCGTCGGCGACCGGGCGGTAATACGGCTCCTGCTTGACGCGGTACTGGGCGAGGGGGTCGGCGCCGGCGGCAATCTCGGCGGCGGGTTGGTAGGTGGCGGCGCTGCGGGTTTGCGCGGCAGCGCGCGTCAGGGCTTCCATCCGCGGGGAATAGGTACGAACGAAATCGGGTCGCATGGATCGCTCCTTTCAGGGGCTCAATCGGGCCAGACGCGGCTGGGGAACAGGGCCTTGCCCGATGCCTGGGGTTCGCCGCTGCCCGTGGCGACCTCGGCCTTGGCCTTCGGTGCGGGCGCTGCCTGCTTTGCCACGGATGGCTTTCCGGCCGGCGCCGCCGGTTTGGCGGGCGCTGGCGCCTGGGCCTTGACCTGCCGCACGCTGGCGGCCAGCTTGCTTTTCATGTTGCTCATGGAGCGATCTCCTCAATGATGGCTTCGACTTCTTCGACGGCGGCCGCCGCGCGGCTGCCCATTTGGTAGGCGGTCATCCCTTCGAGCGCGGCACTGCGATAGATCGCCCGCCGCCGCAGCGCCGTGCTCAGCGCCGGCAGGTCGAACTCTGCCAGCGCATCGCGCATCGCGCCCGAGAGCGCGCTTTTCGGTTCGAGCTGGTTGAGCACCAGGTAAGCCTTGAGGCGCGGGTTGTCTTCCCGGGCGGCGGCGATTTCCTGCGGCAGGCGCAGGCTCGCCCACAGATCGACCGGCGAGGGCAACACCGGAATCAGGGCGATATCGCAGACGCGCAAGGCCTGGCGCGCGGCATGGCTGTCGAGCGCGGGCGGACAGTCGAGCACCAGATAACGGTAATTCTTGTAGGTGCGCTGCAGGGATTGCGCGTCCCAGCGGCCCTGCATCTGCTTGACCGGCGCCGGAAAGGGCGCGCCGCCCTGCCCGGCCCATTGCAGGGCGGAACCTTGCGGGTCGAGATCGACCACCACCGTCTCGCCGCGCCGCGCCAGTCCCGCCGCCAAGTGCATCGCCAGCGTGGTCTTGCCGGTGCCGCCTTTCTGGTTGACGATGGCCAGGACGCGCATGGCAGGTCCCATGTCTTCAGGCTTGGCCCGAGGCCGTCAATGCATCGATCGCGCGGGCGAATTCGCAATCTTCCGCGTCCAGATCCCCGCCGGTCGCCTCGATGAGGACATTGACGTAGGTCGCGCCGAAATTGATGTTCTGCGGATGCCGCGCGCGCGCCTCGGCCAGCGCGGCGAGCGCGTCGAGGAAGGCGCGCGTCTCGCCATAGCGCGTAAACTCGAAACGGCGGAACAGCGCCGGCGGCTTGCCGCGCGCCTCCCAACCTGCGGGAAGATCGGGAAACGGATTCACTGGTTCTTTCCTCCGAACTGCGCCAGTTCCTGCGCATGGCGCGTTTCGTCCGCCAGCAAACCGGCGAATAATTGCGCACACTCGCCGTCGCGCTGCCGCTGCGCATGCGCCAGCGCAGCTGCGTAAAGCTGCACGGCTTCGCTTTCCAGCGCCAGGTCGGCCGCCAGCAGCTCGGGGGCGGCACGCCCCAGCCGGGCCGGCGGCAAGGCCGCCGCGTTGGGCGCCACCCCCAGGTGGATCAACCGCGCCATCAGCCGCTCCGCGTGCTCGAGTTCCTCCTCCGCCTCGCGGCGCAACTCGTCCGCCAGCGCGACATCGCCCCACAGGCGCGCCAACACGCTTTGCGCGAGGTATTGCTGCACCGCGCGCATTTCGTGCGTCAGGGCCCGCTGGAGCCAGCCCAGCGTGCGCGGATCGGAACTCGTCGGCATGGCTGCAATGACGTGTAACGCCTAAGCTGCCGCCCCCCACCCTGGGCGTTTCATCAACCGCGGGCGGACCGAGGTCGGCGCTGCGGCGTCAGCTGCGCGTCGAGGTGATCTCCGCATCGCGCCCGCCGCCGCCCGCTTCTGGCCGGGTCGGCAGGATGCCTTCGACTTCGCTATGCACGCGCGCGATGATGTGCGCCGCCACCAGGCCGTCGCCGACCCGCTCGCAGGCGTCCGCGCCCGCGCGCACCGCCGCGTTCACCGCACCCGTCTCCCCGCGCACCAGCACCGTCACGTAACCGCCGCCCACGAACTGACGACCGATCAGCCGCACTTCCGCCGCCTTCGTCATCGCGTCCGCCGCTTCGATCGCCGGCACCAGTCCGCGCGTCTCGATCATGCCCAGGGCAATACCGGTCGCATTCGCCATGCTCGTTCTCCTCGCTATGAGACCTGTGTCAGGCGCTCGGCGCCGTCGGCAGGATGCCTTCGACTTCGCTATGCACGCGCGCGATGA
>CAZPIE010000013.1:5754-22101 GCA_964586275.1 uncultured Methyloversatilis sp.
GCACCAGTCCGCGCGTCTCGATCATGCCCAGGGCAATACCCATATGTTCCGCCATCATTGCTCTCCTCGTTGTCGATGCGACTCGTCGTCGCGAAAATATGAAAAACTTTGCTTATGCGCTCGGCGCCGTCGGCAGGATGCCTTCGACTTCGCTATGCACGCGCGCGATGATGTGCGCCGCCACCAGGCCGTCGCCGACCCGCTCGCAGGCGTCCGCGCCCGCGCGCACCGCCGCGTTCACCGCACCCGTCTCCCCGCGCACCAGCACCGTCACGTAACCGCCGCCCACGAACTGACGACCGATCAGCCGCACTTCCGCCGCCTTCGTCATCGCGTCCGCCGCTTCGATCGCCGGCACCAGTCCGCGCGTCTCGATCATGCCCAGGGCAATACCCATATGTTCCGCCATGTTCGCTACTCCTTTCGGTTAAAAAACAAGAATCGAGATTCCTACACTGCGCCGACTTTTCCGGCTTCCTCTTCCCAGTGATCGATGATGCCGCAGATCGTCAGGTCGGTGACCGTGGTCGCATCCTTCATCGCCAGCCGCGCCGCAGTGCCGACGGTGACGAAGACCCATTTGCCCGCTGGCGCGCCGACCGGATCGGTCGCCACCGACAAGGCGCCTTGGGCATTTTCCAGCACCCGCAGGGAACAAAGCTGCATGCCCGGCACGCGGCGCGTGCACACCAGGTCGTCGACCACGCGCAGGATATCCATCAGGCTTTATCCCCTTCCCAGCGGTCGATGATGCCGACGATGGTGAGATCGGAAGGAAAATCCTTGGCGCCGGCGGCGTCGCGTGCCGCCGACGAGCCGACGCACAACACCCAGTCACCGGGGACGCAACCGACGGCATCGACCGCGACGCTGCGCGGGCCGCCCGGCTTGTCCTGCACCACCAGCAGAGGGCGATGGCCGAAGGCGTCGATGCGGTTCGTCGAGACCAGGGTTTTTTCCACGCGCATGATTTTCATGTCGTCATCCCCGCGCCTTAGTGGGCCTCGTCCGCCGCCGTCTCTGCCAGCAGGGACAGGACAGCATTGCAGCGGTCGCTGACCGCCAGCACGCAACGAATCCTGCCGTCGGCGGCCAGCTCGGGATAGCGGCCCGCGATGGCGCCCGCGACCCGCCGGCAGCGCGCCTCCGCGCGCGCGCGCGATCCGGGCACGCGGCTGTCATACCGGAAATGGACCAGCACCGGAATCGCCAGGCCACGTTTCAGGTTCAGGCCGGTAAAAATCTTCACGCCGACATCCATGTCCGGCGCGCCCTCCTCGATGGTATCCAGGTGCGCGAAGTAATACATGTTGCGCAGCTGCAGTTGGGCCACCGCCTCGCCGGCGCAGATGAAGACCTCGTCGTGCCCGACCACGGCATAGCGCCCGGCGTGGTGGTGGATCACGTATTCGATCTGGGAGAAATTGGCCTCGATCAGACGCGCCACCAGCGCCGCCAGGCCGACGGGCATCGCGCCGCAAGCGGCCACCGCCGCCTCGATACGGGCGCGCGCCGCATCCGCCCCCAGCCCGAGCGTCTCGCGATAGAGCGTCGCGCCGTCGATGTAGCGGGCGGCCGACAGGCTGCCATCGGCCGCCGGCGGATGGATGCGGATCGCGTCGATGTCGGTATCCACGCCGATCATCAGCGTGTCGGGCGCCGCGCCCAAGCCGTAAGTGTTTTCGATGGCCGCGCGCAACTCGTGCAGCCGCGACAGCGCAGCGTCGATCGCGACGATGTCGTTGCTGCCGTGCGCGGCGCAACCCTGGGTTTCCGGGTGGGAACTGCAGGTGTGATAGACGGCGATCTTGAGGAAAGCCAGATCCTCGCGCCCCGGCATGCCGCCGGTCAGGCGATCCAGTTCGCGTTGCGTCCAGTCGGCGAGGTCGTTCTCGACATCGAAGAGGGCGCCCGCATAGGCCTTGACGAACACGTCGGGATTGGGCGCCATGCGCAGGACGAAGGGCAGCAGACCTTGCATACGACCGTCCGCACAGGGGGACAGATCGACGGTGTGGTAGCCGCAGGCGCCGAGAAAATCGGCATCGATCGGCATGCGCTCCCGCCAGGTGGCCTGATCCTGCCCGGCCAGCGTCACGCTTTGCGCAAAGCTGCGGAAAATACTGTCCGCATGCAAGGCGCGCATGTCGAGTCCGGTGATCCAGGCATTCTCGAGCAGCTTGCCGGGCAGTTCGTAGCCGAGACGGTCGCGCGCATATTCCTGCGCGCGCCAGACGAAATCTTCTTCATGCTGCCAGGCGGAGATCTGCCGCAGCACGGGTTCGATGGCGGCGAACCGCGCGCGGAGCCGCGCCTCGTATTCGGCCAACCGACGATTCAACTCGGCGTCGACCAGCGGATGCTCGCAACGCTGCCCCGGTCCGGGCACGCAAGCGGGGTTCGCCTGCGGCACGCCAGGCTCCGCCTCGCCATGCCGTGCGGCAGCCTGTCTCATGGCAGCCAGGCGTTTGCGCGTATCGACCATAGCCGTGCTCCGCCTTAGGCGCGCGCGCCGCCGGACACGGTGACCAGCGCACCGCGCATCGTGTTGCCGGACGAGCCGGTTACCCTGCTTTCGGGCACCGGTTGCCGCTCGATGGCGCGAAACTCGCGTGCGCCGACGACGCCCGCCCCGCGCGGCTCGCCGCGCTGGGAGGGATTGCGCGTGAGCGCCGAAGCGCCCTCGGTGCCGGTGACGCGGGACCGGGCGTGCCAGGCGTCGCCGGTAATGCGCGCCCGGGCCTGAGCCTCGCCGCTCAGGCGCGATGCGGCGGCCGCGGCGCTTTCGCCTTCCTCGGCGCGGGCAGCCACCGCACGGTGACGGAAATCGGGCGTGCCGGTGATCAGTCCGCCCGCCTTGTTGATCGGGCCGGTGATCCGGTCATCGCACGAAGCCGTGCCGGTGACCGACGACTCGCGCCGCTCCCAAGCGGAACGGGCGGGCGAAACGATGCTGAAATCGTGCGGCGCCGGTGCGGCTTCTTCCTGGCGGAATTGGGGAACGCGGGACAGAAAGCGACCGCTGGCAGGCGTCGGGCAGTTCGGGGCGGTGTTGTCCTCCCCGAGGTAGGGCGTCCCGCTCACGGGCAGGCAGGCGCCGCGCTCGTCGCCGGTCATCGCCGAGCCGCCGGCGCCCGGACGGTCGCCGGTGACGGCGACCGCGGGAATGACGGCGACGGTGGCGCTGGCATTCCCTGCATTGCGCCGCCGATCAACGCCAAGGCCAAAGGGGTGGGAGGTGGCGCAGGCGGCCTCAAGCCCTGCGTCACCCACGGATTTTGGGAAGCCGATCTCCATGGCCGGCGCTGCATCCTGGCGCGCCGGGCGCGACATTACCGAAGCCGTCCGGCGCGGACTGGGTACCGCGCATAACGCGGCGAAGTCGTCGGCGTTGTAATACTGGGATCCGGTGATCGGCCGGCAGGCGCCGGGCTCGTCGCCGGTCACCCGCTGCGAGCGGCCCACGGCGGCGCCGGAAACGGACTGACTGCCACGGGTGGTCGACAGCGTTACCTTGGCTGGGCTGGCCAGCGGCTCGACAGCGCACTCGGTGCGCACTTGTTCGGCGGACAGATACTCCGTCCCCGTGACTTTGGCGCACATGCCGCGCTCATCGCCCGTCATTTTGCCGCTGCGACCGACGAAGGTTCCCGTCACCGTTTTGCCTCGGGCGGTATGCGTCAAAGCGACCTTCTCGGGTGCGGCGGCGGGTGCGGCAGCGCCAAGATAGTCGGTACCGGTCACCGCCCGCGTCGCGCCCACCTCGTCGCCGGTCACCTTGGATGAACGTCCCACCAGCGCCCCGGTGACGGTCTTGCCTTTGGCGGTTTCGGTCACGGCCACCTTGGCGGGCGCACCTTGCGGCCGCGCCACGCCTTGCCGCTCGAACTGCTCCGCGCCGATGTATTCGGTACCGGTAATGGCTCTGGCGGCCCCCGGCTCGTTGCCGGTCACCAGCTTGCTGCGCTCAACCATGGTACCGGTGACGCGCTGGCCGGAGAGGGTATGACCTTCCTCGACCTTGATTGGCGCTTCGCCCTTGGCCACGGTCGGACGAATCCGGCCGGCTGGACGAGTAGTTGTCGTCTCGCTGCCGTCACGGCCGGTCAGCGAACGCACCAGACGGTGCTGCATCGCGATCTGACGGCCGGTAGCGCCCTGGCTGATCGCCGCCTGCCAGTTTTGCTCGGGGAGCGCAGCGGCGATTTTCACTGCCTGGGCAACACGCTTGAGACCGGTCTTGCCTTCCTTGGCAAGCACGGCGCGGCGCGCCCGGGCCAGCGCGCGACCGGTCGGGGCAGCGGCGCTGCGGGCATCCGTTTCGCTCGAGGCGGCAGGCGCGCTCGCGGCCATGGCGGGCATGGTCGCGGCAGTCGATATATCGGCAGTGATCGCCGGTCTGACGTCGGCAGGAGCAATACTGCCCCCCGCCGGAGCGGCAACCGGACCACGCTGCGGTGCGCCGCTGCGTTGCTGCGCGGCCGGCAAGGCGTTCTTGCCCATGCGGCTCAGGGCTTCGCGCCTGGCACGCGCCGGATTGACGGCCGGAGCGGGGATCGCCAGGGCCGTCGCGGCCGTCATGCTGCCCGCATTGGCCGTGCCGGCCGCGGCGGCCGGGACGACATGGGCGGCGCTGCGCACCATCGCCGGCGACTTGCCGGCGGCTGCCGTCTTGCCGGCGCCGCCTTTGCCGAGACGGGCCATCGCCTGGCGGCGCTGCATTGCCAGTTCGCGCCCGGAGAGGGTCACGTTGGCCTGGGAATCCAGGCTTTTCGTCATCGCTTGTGTCATACGCACACCTCGATCGAATCTGGCCCGCGCCTGCGGGCCGGGGAAAATGAAGCCGGCGGCACACTGAGTGTCAATGCGTGTATCAATGCGCCGCCGCGCGGGCATCAGCGATAAACGACGAACGCCATGCCCTGGCTTTGCGCGTAGTTGTCGTAGGCGACGAAGCGCACCATGTGGTCGGGGAACTCGCGGTGGCAGGCTTCGATTTCGGTCAGCACGGTATCGATCGACTGCTCGCCGAACATCGGCAGCTTCCACATGTACCAGAAGTTCACGCGCGCGGTGGTGCCCTTCTCGGTGTGCTCGACCGCCGGGTTCCAGCCCTGGCTGATGCAGTAGGCGATCTGACGACGCACCTGGTCGGGCGTCATCTGCGGCAGATAGGAGAAGGTCTCGTATTTCTTGGTGGAACGATAAGCTTGAACAGCCATGTCTGTCATCCTCTCGAATTAGGTGGGCGCCGATTACTTGTTCGCGATGTCGAGCTTGTCGACGGTATCGAACTCGAACTTGATCTCTTTCCAGGTTTCCATGGCGATTTTCAGTTCGGGGGAGTGCTGGGCTGCGGCGGTCAGGATCTCCTTGCCTTCCTTCTCCAGCTGACGACCTTCGTTGCGGGCCTGGACGCAAGCTTCCAGCGCGACGCGGTTGGCCGCGGCGCCCGCTGCATTGCCCCAGGGATGGCCCAGCGTGCCGCCGCCGAACTGCAGGACGGAGTCGTCGCCGAAGATGGTGACCAGCGCGGGCATATGCCAGACGTGGATACCGCCGGAGGCGACAGCGAAAGCGCCGGGCATGGAGCCCCAGTCCTGGTCGAAGAAGATGCCGCGGCTGCGATCTTCCGGCACGTAGGACTCGCGCAGCAGGTCGATCCAGCCCAGGGTGGAGGCGCGGTCGCCTTCCAGCTTGCCGACGACGGTGCCGGTGTGCAGGTGGTCGCCGCCGGAGAGACGGGCGATCTTGGTCAGCACGCGGAAGTGGATGCCGTGGTGCGGGTTGCGGTCGACGACGGCGTGCATGGCGCGGTGCAGGTGCAGCAGCATGCCGTTGTTGCGGCACCAGTTGGCCAGGCCGGTGTTGGCGCAGAAGCCGCCGGTGATGTAGTCGTGCATGATGATCGGGGCGCCGATTTCCTTCGCGTACTCGGCCCGCTTGTACATCTCTTCCGGGGTCGGCGCGGTGACGTTCAGATAGTGGCCCTTGCGCTCGCCGGTTTCGGCTTCGGCCTTGAGGATGGCTTCCATGACGAAGTCGAAACGCTGGCGCCAGCGCATGAAGGGCTGGCTGTTGACGTTCTCGTCGTCCTTGGTGAAGTCCAGGCCGCCGCGCAGGCACTCGTACACCGCGCGGCCGTAGTTCTTGGCGGACAGGCCCAGCTTGGGCTTGATGGTGCAGCCGAGCAGCGGACGGCCGTATTTGTTGAGCTTGTCGCGCTCGACCTGGATGCCCATGGGGGGGCCGCCGCAGGTCTTGACGTAGGCGAGCGGGAAGCGGACGTCTTCCAGACGCAGGGCGCGCACGGCCTTGAAGCCGAACACGTTGCCCACCAGGGAGGTGAACACGTTCACCACGGAACCCTCTTCGAACAGATCGATCGGGTAGGCAATGAAGGCGTAGAAGGAGGTGTCGTCGCCGGGCACGTCCTCGATGCGATAGGCGCGGCCCTTGTAGTAGTCCATGTCGGTCAAGAGGTCCGTCCACACCGTGGTCCAGGTGCCGGTGGAGGACTCGGCGCACACGGCCGCGGCAGCCTCCTCACGGTCCACACCGGGCTGCGGGGTGATCTTGAACACCGCCAGGAGGTCGGTGTCCAGCGGGGTGTATTCGGGCATCCAGTACGTCTGACGATATTCCTTCACGCCAGCGCTATAGGTTTTAACAGCCATGTATCGCTCCTCTCAAGGATGTAGTGGGTCGGCATAACGACGGTGCAGCATCGGCATGACGTTGCATCTGCCTCGGTATTATGCCGAAGACGGAAATAAACTCTACTTTAAGATTTTTATGAAAGCTATAATGAAAGCGTTAGTATTCATGAGGTCGGCGGGAGAAAATCTTGCGGTTCAGCTTGCGTCAATTACACATTTTCGAAGCCGTTGCACGCCACTTGAGTTATACACGTTCTGCCGAAGAACTGCACCTGACTCAGCCGGCCGTGTTTGCCCAAGTCAAGCAACTCGAGGAAAGCGTTGGCGTGCCGCTGCTCGAACGCATCGGCAAGCAATTGCATCTGACCGCCGCAGGCCATGAGGTTCTGGTCACCAGCCGCGAAACGCTGAAGGCCATCGAACATCTGGAAATGCGCCTGGCCGACATGCAGGGGCTCAAGAAGGGCAAGCTGCACATCGCCATCGTCACCACGGCGGAGTACCTGATCCCCCGGCTGCTCGGCGAATTCTGCACGCGCTACCCGGGCATCGAAGCCGCGCTCACCGTGACCAATCGGGAGATGCTGCTGGCGCGCCTGACCGAGAATGCCGACGATCTGGTCGTCCTCGGCGCTCCGCCCGAGCACATCGACGTAGAGGCGACGCCGATCGCCGACAATCCCCTGGTGGTGGTCGCGCGCCAGGATCACCCGCTGGCCGGCAAGAAGCGGATTTCGCTCAAGCAGGTTGCCGCGGAGCCCTTCATCCTGCGCGAGCCCGGCTCGGGCACGCGTCTCGCGGTGGAACGACATTTCGCCGACCACGGACTGAAGTTGCGCGTGCGCATGGAACTCGGCAGCAACGAAGCCATCAAGCAGACGATTGCCGGCGGTCTCGGCATCTCGGTCCTCTCCCGCCATACCCTCGCCCTGGAGGACGAACTGGGGCCGCTGCACACCCTCGACGTGACCGGCTTCCCGCTGCTGCGGCATTGGTACGTGGCCTACCCGACGGGGAAACACCTCTCGGCGGCGGCCGAAGCCTTCCTCGACCATTTGCTCGACCGCGAAAGTCGGCGCCGCGCGGACGGCGCCGCCGCCGCCACCGCCAGAGGCTTCCTCACTCCGCCTTCCACTTGATCGAGCAGCCGATGCCCGGAATCTGCTCGCGCGGGCCCTGCCCGGTCAGCGCAACCTCCCTCATGGCCTCGAACAGGTCGCGGCGCACGCCTTCTGGCGCGGTTTCCTTGCGCGACTCGTCGAGCCGGCCGCGATACTGCAATTCCAGCTTGCCGTTGAAGCCGAAGAAGTCCGGTGTGCACACGGCGCCGTAGGCCCTGGCGACCTGCTGGGTCGCGTCCAGCACATAGGGGAATGGAAAGGCCTTGTCGCGCGCCAGACGGACCATGTTGTCCCAGGAATCCTCCGGATACTCGGTCGGGTCGTTGGACATGATGGCGATCGAGCCGATGCCGAACCGTTTCAGTTCGAGAGTGTCGCGCACGATGCGATCGATCACCGCCTTGACGTAGGGACAGTGGTTGCAGATGAACATCACCAGCAAGCCGTTCGGGCCGCGCGCGGTGGCAAGGTTGTAGCGCTTGCCGTCTACGCCGGGCAGGTCGAAGTCGAGGGCTTGCCAGCCGAAATCGCAGACGGGGGTGGGGGTGCTGACCATATGATCTCCTCTGTTCTATTTTGACTTGGCGGGTTCGAGCGCCATTCGCAAGGGTACCTCAGACTGCGCTGTTTCGCCTTCGCTCTTGCCCTTTTCCGGCGGCAGCAATTGCACGCGTTCGGCAGCGATGCCCGCGGACTTGAGCAGCTCGAAGACGCTCTCGCCGCGCTTCTGTGCCAGTTCCTGCAGGCGCTGGTCGGGGATGTTTTCCCTGGCGCGCAATTTTTCGAACAGCACGCCGTAAAAGTCGGCCCCCTTGAGCTGCGCAACCTCGCTCTCGCTCAGGGTCTTCTTCTCGCGCAGCAGCCCGGAGAGCCGCGACATCATCTTGCCCGCCGCACTCTCCTCGAGTTGGCCCGGATTGGCGCTGCGGAAACCCTCTTTCAGCGCGGCGAGGTCGGCGGCCCCGGCGCGTTCCTTGTAGAGCGCTTCGAGCGCCTCGCGGATCTTCGGCTGCTGCGTCGAGACCGGGCCGGGATCGCCGCGCTCGGGCACGCGCTGGCCGGCCTGCGTCAGCACGGTGCGGCGCAGTTGCACGTCCTGCAGGGCAACGCGGTCCGCATCGACATGCACGCCGCCGACGGACAGGATCAGGCCCGGGCGCTTGCCCATCGCCTCGGCCAGCTTCGCCACCTTCTCGCGCTCCGGCGGCGTGAGCTGCGGTGCACCGGCGTCGAACACGATGTTCTCGATCTCCTCGCCGCCGTCGCCGAACAGCGCGCCGAGCGCGCGGAAGGGCGCGGTGACGATCTTGGTCAGCACATTGGTGATCGCCTTCCAGACGATCGCACCGTAGCTGAACTGCGGGTCGTCGAGGCTGCCGGCCACCGGCAGGCCGAGATCGATGCGGCCATCGGAATCCTGCAGGATGGCGATGGCGAGGTCGAGCGGCAGGTTCGTCGCCGTCGGGCTCTCGACGCGTTCGCCGAGGGTCAGCTTGTCCATGACCACCTGATTTTCCCCTGTCAGCTGGCGCTTGACGATCTTGTACTGCAGGTCAAGCGAGAGCTTGCCCGAGTCGATCTTGCGGCCGGCGAAATGCGCCGTGTAGGGCGTCAGGTTGGTCATTTCGACATTGCGGAACTGCACGCGCAGATCGAGTCCGTTGGCCGGATTGCCCAACTCGACATGACCGACCGCGCGCGCCAGCCCGTATTCGTCGACCGCCCCGTCAAGCTCGACCTGTCCGACCGCGCCGGGACGGTTCGACAGGCCGGCGATGCTGCCTTTCAGCTCGTGGATGCGCGTGCCGAAGAGCAGGATCAGCGATTCGTCGGCGAAATCCACCTCGCCCTTGTTGAAGCGCAATCGATCCACGTTGACGATGAAAGTCGGCGCTGGCGGGACGGCACCGGCCGGCTTCGCGTCAGGGACCGGCGCGGACTCGGCGGGTTGTTCCGCGCCGCTCGGCTTCATCAGCTTCTTGAAGTTGACGTTCTTGTCCTTGTCGATCAGCAACTGCGTGTCGAGACCATTCAGGCGCAACTCGCCGAGATTGAGCTCTTTCCGCGTCAGGGTGAAGTCGCGGGTGCCGAAGGTCTTCCAGGCCAGCAGTGGCTTGGCGGAACCGGGCTCCAGCAGGCGCAGGTTGCGCACCGCGAACTCGCCCTTCACGTGCGGGCCTTTCTCGTTGTAGAGCGCGCGCCCCTGTGTCGCCAGCTTTCCATCGGCCAGCGTCAGCGTCGTCTTCGCCGCAAGGAAAGGCTGGGCGAGCTTCAAGGCGAGATCGCTCAGCTTGAAATTGACGTCGGCCGCGGCGGTTGCCGGCACGACCCTTCCGTCAGCCTCGAAACGGCCGCCGCTGCGCACAGCGAAGGACAGCCTCACCGGCAGGGGGACGGACAGGTCGTTGCTGACGCCTTCGGTCTGCGCCGCAATGTCGTCGAGCGCAAGTTCGAGGGCGGGCTTCACGCTGGCTTCCTGCAGGATCACGCCGAGGTCGGCGACCTCGACCTTATCGACCTTGTAACGCCAGGGTGCGTCCGCCTCCTGCGCCGGCGCTTCCGGCTTTGCGGCCGCCGGCTTGCCACCCCCCAGGCCCTTGAGCGCGTCCTGAAGGTCGATGCTGCCATCGGCCTTGCGCACCGCCTGTATGCGACCATCCGCCAACCTGAGCTTGCCGACCGTCGCATTCCGTTCGGCCAGACCGATCTTGATGTCCTCGACCGTCAGCGCGCCGAATTGCGGCGGATGCTCGATGCCGGGCAGCGCCAGCTTGCCGCCGTTGACGCCGATCGCGGCAATGCTCAATGCCTGGCTGGCCAACTGGAAACGGCCATCCTTGAGCTCGATCGCGTCGATGCTCGCCATCGGACCGGCCGCATCCTTGAGCGCCACGCGCAGCCCGGTCAGCTGCGCCCAAATCTGTTCGACCGTCGCGTCGAATTTGTCTCCGTCATTGCCCGCCCGGTAGCTCGCCGATACGCTCGCCACGCCTTCAGGGGGAACCGGCAATGCGCTCCTGAGATAGGGCGCGAGCTGGGCGAGCTGCAGTTCGGCGAGGCTGAACGTTCCCGCGACCATGATCGGGTTCAGGTCGATCTGGCCGACCAGATCGACCCGGGCCCCGCCAGGGGTGCGCGCCGACAGCTTGTACTTGCCTGCGTCGTCCGGCAGGGTGGACAGGTCGGTCAGCTCCAGATCGAGCGGCTCGAAGCGCGCGGCAAATCCTTCCGCGGTACGCCGACGGTCGGCGTAATCAATCTTGCCGCCCGCAAGCATGAAACTGCGGATCTCGAGGCGCGGCAGGCCCGTCTTCTCCTCGGGTTTCTCCTCCTTGCTCTTGAGCGCAGCGAGGAAGGGCGTCCAGTTGAGCTTGCCCTCGGGCAGTTCGACGACCGTCGCCTCCGGACCGTCGAGGCGGATCGCGTCGAAGACCAGCGCACGACTCGTAATGCTCGAGCCGGAGATATCGGCCAGCAGGCTGTCGAAGCCGAACAAGGGCTTGCCCGCCGGATCGCTCAGTTGCAGTTTGCCGAGGCGCAGCGCGAGCTGGAAGGGGTTGAACTCCGGCCGGTCCATGACGAGCTGGTGGCCGGTTTTTTCGGCGACGAACCGCTCGGCCTGCAACTGCAGGATGCGCGGCAATGCCTGCCAGAGCAGCAGCAGCACCACGACGAAGAGTCCGACGACGATCAGCACGAATTTCTTGAGCGAAGTCAGGGAGAATTTCATGGCGCCAATCCAGCAAAGTCATTGTGGAATAATGCAGAAATGATACCCCGCTTCCATTGCCCGTTTCCTTTGGCGCCCGGCGCGCAGGTCGAGCTGCCGGAGCAGGCCGCCCACCATGCGCTGAAGGTGCTGCGCATGCAGGCCGGCGACACCGTGACTCTTTTTGACGGACGCGGCGGCGAATGGCTTGCCGAAATAGTCGGCGCTGGCAGGACGGCACGGGTTGTCCTGCGCGAATTCAACGACCGGGACTGCGAATCGCCACTACAGGTGACGCTGGTGCAGGCACTGCCGTCCGGCGACAAGATGGACTGGGTCGTCGAAAAATGCGTCGAACTGGGCGTCGCCGCCATCCAGCCCGTCGCCGCGAAGCGCAGCGTGATCCGCCTCTCGGCCGAGCGCATGGCGCGCCGTATCGCCCACTGGAACGGCATCGCCAGGGCTGCCTGCGAGCAATGCGGCCGCAACCGCGTCCCGCTCGTCGCCCCGGTGCTTGACCTGCCTCAATACCTGGCAAGGGCAATGGCGCAAAATGCCCGGCGCCTGCTGCTCGCCCCGGAAGGCAGTACTTCATTGCAAGCCTTGGGCAAGCCAATGGAACCGCTCGTCGTCATGGTCGGCCCCGAAGGCGGTTGGGAGGAAAGCGAGATGCAAGCGGCACAGGTTGCCGGGTTCGCAGCCGTGCGCCTCGGCCCGCGGGTCTTGCGCACCGAGACCGCCGGCGCCGCCGTGCTGGCGGCCATGCAAGCGGTTTGGGGCGATTTCTAATCGGGAGTTTCAAGGGGAAAAAATGTTCGAATCCGCCGAGCTGGGCCACAAGATCGACAAGGATGTCTACAAGAAGGCCGTGCCGCGGCTGCGCGCCGACCTGCTCGACGCGCAATACGACCTCAAGGAGCAGGGCAAGTTTCCCGTGATCGTGCTGGTCAGCGGCCAGGACGGCGCTGGCAAGGGCGAGACGATCAACGTGCTGTACGAGTGGATGGACCCGCGCTTCATCTCCACGCTGGCTTTCTCGACGCCCACCGACGAGGAGCGCGAGCGCCCCTTCATGTGGCGCTACTGGCGCGCCCTGCCGCCCAAGGGCCGCATCGGCATCTTCGCCGGCTCGTGGTATTCGGGGCCGATCCACGACAGCATCGACGGCAACATGACGCCGGCCGCGCTCGACCAGCGCATCGACCAGATCAACCGTTTCGAGCAGATGCTGGTCAATGAAGGCGCGCTGGTGCTCAAGTTCTGGTTCCACCTCACCAAGGAAGGCCAGCGGCGCCGGCTCAAGGCGCTCGAGAAGGATCCGCGCACCGCCTGGCGCGTCACCCAGTGGAACTGGGACCGCCTCAAGACTTACGAGGAGTTGCAGGAAGTCGCCGGCCACGTGCTGCGCACCACCAATACGCCCTGGGCGCCGTGGATCATCGTCGAGGGCGAGGATGACCGCTTCCGCTCGCTGACCGTCGGCAAGATCCTCCTCGACGCCATCCGCAAGCGCCTCGCCGAGGCCGACCGTCAGGCGACGCCGGTCGCGCCGCCGGTGCAGCCGAACATCGACGGCCGCGACATCATCTCCGAGCTCGACCTGACGCGCAAGCTCACCAAGAAACAGTACGAGGACCAGCTCGCCAAGTGGCAGGGGCGCTTGTCGGAGCTGGTGCGCGACCCGCGCTTCAGGCAGCGCTCGCTGATCTGCGTCTTCGAAGGGTCGGACGCCGCCGGCAAGGGCGGCAGCATCCGCCGCGTCACCGCCGCGATGGATGCGCGCCAGTACCAGATCATCCCGATCGCCGCGCCGAGCGAGGAAGAGCGCGCCCAACCCTACCTGTGGCGCTTCTGGCGGCACCTGCCGCGCGTCGGGCGCGTCAGCATCTTCGACCGCTCGTGGTACGGCCGCGTGCTGGTCGAGCGCGTCGAGGGCTTCTGCGCCGAGGCCGACTGGCTGCGCGCCTACACCGAGATCAACGACTTCGAGCACGAACTGGTCGGCGCCGGCGCGGTGATCGTCAAGTTCTGGCTGCAGATCAGCAAGGACGAGCAGCTGCGCCGTTTCAAGGAGCGCGAGAAGATCGAGTTCAAGCGCTTCAAGATCACCGCCGAGGACTGGCGCAACCGCGAGAAGTGGGACGCCTACCATCAGGCGGTGTGCGACATGGTCGATCGCACCAGCACCGGCTCGGCGCCCTGGACGCTGGTGGAGGCGAACGACAAGAACTATGCGCGCGTCAAGGTATTGCGTACCCTCTGCGAGCGCCTCGAAGCCGCTCTCAAGGCGACCACGCCGCCACCGGCACCCGCAAAGAACGGCAACCACAAGAAAGGCAAGAAATGAGCACCCCCCCGAAGTCGCCCGAGGGCGACCTCCCCCCCACAGGGGGGCGGAAACTCTTGGGACGGCCCGGCGAGTTTCCCATGAGCGAAGCGGAAGACAGCACGCTGACCGATGCCCGGCTGGTCGCCTGGGTGCGCCAGGCGGCACCCTACATCCATGCCTTCCGCGGCCGCACCTTCGTCATCGCCTTCGGCGGCGAGGCCCTGCTCGACCGCAGCAGCGCGCTGGCGCTGATCCACGACATCGCCCTGCTCGACAGCATGGGCATCCGGCTCGTGCTGGTGCATGGCGCGCGGCCGCAGATCGACGCCGAGATGGCCTCGCGCGGGCTCAAGCCGCGCTTCCACAAGGGCCTGCGCGTCACCGACGCGCCCACACTCGAATGCGTCAAGCGCGCGATGGGCGTCACGCGCATCGAGATCGAGGCGATGCTCTCGCAGGGACTGCCGAACACCCCGCTGGCCGGCGGCTTCCTGCGCGTCACCGGCGGCAACTTCATTTCCGCCAAACCGGTCGGCGTCGTCGATGGCATCGACCATCACTACACCGGCGCGGTGCGCAAGGTCATCGCCGAGGAGATCAAGGCCGACCTCGCGCAGGAGAACGTCGTGCTGATCACGCCGATCGGCGCCTCGCCCACCGGCGAGATCTTCAACCTCGCCTGGGAAGAGGTCGCCGAGGCCGTCGCCTCTGCCATCGAGGCCGACAAGCTGATCTTCCTCTGCGACGCCCCCGGTTTGCTTGACCGCAAGGGCCAGTTGATCGAAGCCCTGACCGCCGAGGAGGGCGCGGACCTCCTGGCGAAACGCGTCAGGCAATCGCCCGAGGTCGCGCGCGTGCTGCCCGGCGCCTTGCGGGCCGTGCGCGGCAAGACCGGCCGCGTGCATTTCCTCGACCGGCGCCGCGACGGCGCGATGCTGATGGAATTGTTCACGCGCGACGGCATCGGCACGGTGATGACGCGCGTGCCCCTCGAGCAGGTCCGCGACGCGACCATCGACGATGTCGCGGCGATCCTCGGCCTGATCGAACCGCTCGAAGCGGACGGCACGCTGGTCAAGCGCGGCCGCGAGCGCATCGAGATGGAGATCGAACGTTTCTCGGTGCTCGAACTGGACGGCACGATCGTCGCCTGCGCCGCGCTCTATCCGTTTTCGGGCGTCAAGGAAGGCGAGCTGGCTTGCCTGGCCGTGATGCCCGAGTATCGCGAAATCGGTTACGGCGACCGGCTGCGCCGCCACATCGAACAGCGCGCGAAGAAGCTGAAACTGAAGCGCCTGTTCGTGCTGACGACGCGCACCGCGCACTGGTTCGTCGAGCGCGGCTTCGTCGAACAGGGGGTCGATGCCCTGCCGGCGCAACGCCGCGAACTCTACAACTTCCAACGGCGCTCCAAGGTGTTCGTCAAGACTCTGTAGAATCCGCGCCACCCACTACTGAAGGATTTCCCCATGGCGAGAACGGTCAATTGCATCAAGCTCGGTCGCGAGGCCGATGGTCTCGACTTCCCCCCGATGCCCGGCGACCTCGGCAAGCGCATCTTCGAGAACGTCTCGAAGGAGGCCTGGCAGCAGTGGATCCGCATGCAGACGATGCTCATCAACGAGAATCGCCTGAACCTCGCCGATCCCGCGCATCGCAAGTACCTGGCCGAGCAGGTGGAAAAACACTTCTTCGGCGCGGGCGCCGACCGCGTCAGCGGTTACGTGCCGCCGCGCGGGTAAGCGCTCCAGCCAGCTACTTCGCGATCTGCCGGACGCCTTCGGGCGTCGCGAGCAACAGCAGATCCGCGCCGCGCCGGGCAAACAATCCATTGGTGACGACGCCGACGATGCCGTTGAGCCTCGTCTCCAGCCCGGCCGGGTCGTCGATCTGCCAGCCATGCACATCGAGGATGAGGTTGCCGTTGTCGGTGACGAAGCCCTCGCGCAGTTTCGGCTGACCGCCCAGCTTGACGATCTCGCGCGCCACGTAGGCGCGCGCCATCGGGATCACCTCGATCGGCAGCGGAAATTTGCCGAGCACATTCACCAGCTTGCTCTCATCGCAGACGCAGACGAACCGGTCGGCCACCGCCGCGACGATTTTTTCCCGCGTCAGCGCCCCGCCGCCGCCCTTCAGCATTTCCAGCTTTGTCGTGATCTCGTCGGCGCCATCGACATAGACGGGCATCGATGCAACGTCGTTGAGGTCGAGCACTTTGATGCCATGGTCTGCCAGCCGCTTCTTCGTTGCCTCGGAACTGGCGACGGTCGCGGCGACGCGCTCCTTGATCTTCGCCAGTTCGTCGATGAAACAGTTGGCCGTCGAACCGGTGCCGACGCCGATGATGCTGCCCGCGGGAATGTGCGCGACGATGTAATCGGCGGCCGCCTTGGCCACCGCCTGCTTGAGTTGGTCCTGGGTCATGCCCATGCGAAATCCTCCTTGAAAAAAACGCCCGGTCATGCCGGGCTGTTAATGTGTATGCGGAGTATACGCCGGCAGGCTGCCGTCCCGCCAGCGCCGACT
>CAZPIE010000014.1:0-21691 GCA_964586275.1 uncultured Methyloversatilis sp.
GCTGCTCGGCGCGGCGCTGCTCGTCAAGAGCGGCGCGATCATGCTGCTGATGCAGGGCGCCAAGGGTTTCGCCTGGGGCTTCGCCTGGTTGACGCCGGGCACGCTGGGCGGGCTCGCCCTGGGCCTCGTGCTGGCGTTGCTGGCGCTCGGCTGCAATACCAACGAACGGCTAGCGATCGCGGCGATGGCGCTGATGCTGGCGACCGTGCTCGCCAACCTGATGCCCGACAATCCCTATCTCGAGGACAGCCTGCGCGTCTGGCAGCAGGGTCACTTCCTCAACTTCAACGGCCTGACCCGGCTCGTTTCGGCGCTCTGGCCCTTTCTGGCCCTGCCCTGGCTGATGTTTTCAAGGACCCAGCAATGACAACAATGACCGCGGCGACCACTATCACCGACCTGACCACCCTGCGCGACGCCTTGCGCGACTTCGCCGCCGCGCGCGACTGGCGGCAGTATCACACGCCCAAGAACCTCGCGATGGCGCTGATCGTCGAGGCGGCCGAGCTGGTCGAGCATTTCCAGTGGGCGACGCCGCAAGAAAGCCTGCAGCCGTCGCCGGAAAAGCTGGCGGAGATCCGCGACGAAGTGGCCGACACGCTGATCTACCTGGTCGAACTGGCCGACGCGCTCGACATCGACCCGATCGCCGCCGCGCGCGACAAGATCGCCAAGAACGCCGTCAAGTATCCGGCCCCGCGCTGAAAGTCGGCGCTGGCATGACGGCATCGAGGCGTCATGCCGTGTCGGTCGGCCAGTCGGCCGATCCAGTGCGCGGTGAAGAAGGTCGCGCAGCCGCCGGCGAGGTACGGGTAGGGGATGTCCTCCGGGCGTCAGCAGCAGCAGCCTTTCCCTGACGGGATCGAGGGGAAGGGCGGGGGAGGACATGGCCGCATTATGCCGTCCCGCCAGCGCCGATTTTGGTAAATTGGCGCTCCCCAATCCCAAAGAGCGAGAGACAACCATGAGCTACTATCAGCACCACCTCTTTTTCTGCACCAACCAGCGCGAGCCGGGCGAGATGTGCTGCAACAACCACGGTGCCCAGGCGATGCGCGATTACTGCAAGGAGCGCGTCCAGGCGGCGGGCGACAAGATCAAGGGCAAGGTGCGCGTGAATAACGCCGGTTGTCTCGACCGCTGCGACAAGGGGCCGGTGATCGTCGTCTACCCCGAGGATGTCTGGTACACCTACGTCGATCGGGAGGACATCGACGAGATCGTCGAGTCCCACCTGATCAACGGCAAGGTCGTCGAGCGTTTGCTGATCGACAATCAATGAGTCGTCATGAGCGCGTCCTGCTCGACGGGCCGGACGGCAAGATCGAGGTGTTTGTCGAAACACGCGAAGCGCCGCAAGGCATCGCGCTGGTGGCGCACCCGCACCCGCTCTATGGCGGCACGGCGGACAACAAGGTGGTGACGACGCTCGCCAAAACATTTCGCGAACTCGGCTGCATCACCCTGCGGCCGAGCTTCCGCGGCGTCGGCGGCTCGGAAGGCGCGCACGGCCACGGCATCGCCGAGACCGAAGACCTGCTGGTCGTCCATTCCTACGCGCGCCAGCGCTTTGGCGCTGCGTTGCCCGTCTATCTCGCCGGCTTTTCCTTCGGCGCCTATGTCGTCACGCGCCTCGCGCAGAAGCTCGCCACGGCGGGCGATGCCGCGCAGCGGCTGGTGCTGGTCGGCACGGCAGTCGGAGAGATTGGCCCCCCACGCTCGGAAAATCAGCTCGCTGCCCCCCACAGGGGGGCGCATGCCGCCTTGGGGCTGCCCGGCAGCGGCATGATCGAAGGTTTGCGCCGCTACGAGACCACCGCCGTGCCGGCCGATACCATCGTCATCCACGGGTCGCGGGACGAAACCGTGCCGCTCGCCAACGTGCTGGCCTGGGCGGAAACGCTCGAACTGCCGGTCACCGTGATCGCCGGCGCCGATCATTTTTTCCACCGCCGCCTGCACCTGATCCGCGACATCATTCATCGCCAGTGGCATTGACTACAATGCCGTAACCCCACTCCCGCCCGGGTGGTGAAATTGGTAGACACAAGGGACTTAAAATCCCTCGGCCGCAAGGCTGTACCGGTTCGATTCCGGTCCCGGGCACCAGTGCCATAAATCCGCTGCGCGTAGCCGCAGGTAGCCTATTCCCGATCCGCCTTGAGCATCAGTTGCGTGAGTTCGGCGGCGGAGTGGATGCCGAGCTTTTCCATGACATGCAGGCGGTGCACCTGCACCGTGCGTTCGCTGATGTCGAGCCGCTGGCCGATGGCCTTGTTCGGCAGGCCTGCCACGATCAGGCGGGCGACTTCGAGCTCGCGTGGCGAGAGCTTGTCGAGCCGGCTGCGCAGGGCCTGGCGGGTCGAAGCTTCGTCGCGCCGGGCGAGGTCGATGCGCACCGCCTGGCTGACCGCATCGAGCAGGATCTGATCCTTGAAGGGTTTCTCGATGAGTTCGCAGGCGCCGTGCTTCATCGCCTGCACGGCGATCGAGACGTCGGCGTGGCCGGTGAGGAAGATCACCGGCAGGCTGATGTTGCGCTCGTTGAGGATGCGCTGGAGTTCGAGGCCGCTCATCAGCGGCATGCGGATGTCGAGGATCAGGCAGCCGGGCGCGGTCGACTCGTTCCAGGCGCTGAGGAAGGCTTCGGCGGATTCGTAGGCGGCGACCTGCCAGCCGGCGGACTCGAGCAGGAAGACCAGCGCGCGCCGCAGCGAGGCTTCGTCGTCAACGACGCGAATGAGCGGGTGCCGGGGATTTTCCATTGCAACCTCCGACAGGCAGGTTGATGCGGAAGACCAGGCCGGGCGGCGGATTGCGCTGCTCGACCTCGAGCCGGCCGCCATGGGCCTCGGCGATGCTCTTGCCGATCGCGAGACCGAGGCCGAGGCCGTCGGCCTTGGTGGTGAAGAAGGGTTCGAAAAGATGCCCGAGGGTTTCCGCCGGCACCGGCGGGCCGCGGTCGGCGACGGCGATCGACACGACGCCCTCGCCCTTGGCGAGCTTGATTTCGATCTGGCGCGCGCTGGCGGGCATGTCACGCATCGCGTCGGCGGCGTTTTTCATCAGGTTGAGCAAGAGTTCCTGCAGCTGCAGGTGGTCGGCCTCGATCTGCGCGTTCAACGGCAGCCAGTCGTCGATGGTGACTTTGGGCAGGTCGGGCAGCAGATGCGAAAAGAGCTCGACGGCTTCCTCGACGGTCGTCGCGATCGGTTTGCATTCGCGCACCGCCATGCGCTTTCGGGTGAAGGCGCGCACCCGGCGGATCACCTGGTCGGCGCGTTCGGTCTGGGCGACGATTTCGCGGTTCGCCTCGGCGACGACAGCCGGATCGACCGGCCCGGCGGCGCAGCGGCGTTCCAGTCCCTGGGCATAGGTCGCGATGGTGGCGAGCGGCTGGTTGAGTTCGTGCGCGAGCGTGCCGGCCATCTCGCCGAGGATCGACAGGCGCGCCATGTGTTCGGCCTCCTTCTGCAGTTCGCGCGCTTGCTCCCGCGCCGCCCGCAGCTCGGCAGCATGGCGCCAGATCAGCCAGACGATATAGGTGATGAGCAGCAGCAGGAGCAGCGCCGCCGCGATGACGTGCGGGCGGTAGCTCTTCAGGATGCCGCGGATGGTCGTGCCGCGCAGGTCGACATAGGGGCCGATCATGAGTTCGCGGAACAGGTCGATGACAGGCTGGTAGTCGGCCGGAACATCCCAGACGAGGCCGTTGGGCGAGGGCGGCATGGACAGCAACGCCATCGCGACCTGCTTGGCCAGTTGCGGATCGACCTGCTGGGTGACCGCCATCGGCCAGTCGGGGTAGAGCGGCGTCGAGGCGGCGCAGGCGAAACCCGCTATCCGCTTCGGCGCGAGCACCTTGAAATCGTCGGCATGGAGGATGCCCTTGGAGGCCAGCTGCTCGAGCAGGCAGGTGCGCACGATCGCGGCGTCGGCCTCGCCGTCGAGCAGCGCCTGTGCGGCGTTGCGCATGGGCGAGCCGACGAACACCATGCGGGCATCGCCGGTTTCGAGATCGACGCCCGCCGCCAGCAGCTCGCGGGCGCCGACCAGATAGCCGCCGAAGGCGTCGGGGGCCACGGCGGCGATGCGCTTGCCGCGCAGGTCGGCAAGCTGGTCGATGTCCTTGCGCTCCGCCAGCGTCAGGATGGCCGAGCCGATCGCCTGCTGCTGTGACAGGGTTTCCGGCAGCATGACGGTGGCGATGCGGCGGATGCCGAAATCCGCCGCCAGCGAAACGTATTGCGTGCTGTTGGTCAGCACGAACTCCAGTTCCTTGCGCTCCACCGCTTCGGCGAGTTTCGGCCCGGGAAATTCCTGGACTTCGAAACGATAGCCGGGAATCGCCTTGGCCAGGCGCGCCGGCAGGTCACTCCAGCTGGTGCCAGTTTCGTCGGGGCCGCGATAGGCGAGCACGCCGATGCGCACGAGGTCCTCGCCTGCCGCGCAGACCGGGGCCGCGGCGCCCAGCAGCGAGCCCAGCAACATCACGGTCCCGAGAAACCGCGGCAAGGCAGAAGGCATGGGGATGGGTGGCTCATAAGTGAGGCAAGGCCCGGCGGATTATGCCCGAAGGCGGGTAAGCAGTTCTACGTAGCCCGTTACATATTCGACCGGATTTCTTTTATGGCCGAAGAAACGTAGCTTACGGTGCAGCGCGGCACAGCTGCGACGAGAGGAATTATCAGGCAATTTCACAACGCTGAAGCAAGGGGGTCAATGATGATACGCAAACCGATATTGGCGATGTTTGCCAGCTGTTTACTCCTTGGAACCGGAACACTGTACGCCGCCGATGCCGCGGCACCGGGGGCAGCGCCCGCCGCGGCCGAAGCGCCCGCCGCCGCGCCTGCAGCGCCCGTGGTGCCGACCATCAGCGTCGACAAGACGATGCTGAGCAACGGCGGCACGCTCACCATCACCGGCCAGGCACAGCCCGGCAAGCCGGTCGTCATCGAGGTCTACAACGAGCACAAGGTCAGCGGCTCCTTCTTCGACAGCCGGCCCGACAAGGATGGCAAGGTGCCTTACAAGCTCTACCTGACCAAGGATCTGCCGGCCTTCTACACCACGCTGGTGCCCACGGACATGAAGCCGGTGCTGGAGAAGTTCAAGAAGGAAGGCCGCGGCTGGTCGTATTCCGCCGCGCTCAAGGAAACCGGCGGCGACATAGTGTACACCAGTCCCGCCAAGGCCCTGATCGACGCCTACCAGACCTCGTTGCTGGCCAGTGTCGCGGGTTCGCGCGGCGAACACCTGCCCAAGCTCGACGACAAGGAAACCGTGCGCCGCTCGATGCAGATCGTCAAGTCGCGCTATCGCAGCGTCGACAAGCTGTTCCAGGCCAGCATCGAGCAGAAGGAAGACGGCAGCTTCACCGCCCAGCTGAAGATTCCCGAAGGTTCGCCGCCCGACAAGTACTTCATCACCGCCGCGACCGACAAGAGCGCGCGCAGTGCCCCGCTGACGGTGGAGAACAAGGTGGCCTTCCCGGTCATCTACATGGAGAACGCCGGTACCAGCCTGAACATTTTCGTGCCCTTCTTCCTCGTCTTGGCGATCGCCACCTTCGGCGTGTTGATGGGCGCGGGCGGCGGCTTCATCATCAACCCGGTGATGGTCATGCTGTTCCCGATCCCGCACAACGTCGTCGCCGGCACGGTGACGCCGACGGTGCTGTTCTCGCAGGGCAGCGGCATCCTGAACTACTCGAAGATCAAGTTCATCAGCTGGAAGGTGGGTGTCGCGCTAGGCATTGCGATGCTGGCGGGCGGCTTCATCGGTCCGGTGTTCACGCAGATGATCACCCTCGACCAGTTCAAGTTCGTGTTCGGCTGGATCCTCTTCATTCTCGCCGCGCTGATGCTCTGGCAGACCACGCCGGGCTACCTCGCGAAGAACAAGAAGGAACAGGCGATCCTGAAGGAATTCCAGAAACGCGCCGAAGAGGCCGCCAAGGCCAAGGCTTGAACTGCTCGAAAACACGAATAGGAGAAAGTCATGATCTACATGCACATCAATTTCTGGGGACAGGAGTTCAAGGTCAACCTTGTCGTCGGCTGCATCGGCGCCTTCCTGATCGCGGTGGTGTCGTCGATGTTCGGCTTCGGCGGCGGCCCGTTCATGGTGCCGCTGATGACCGTGCTGATGGGCCTGCCCATGTACGTGGTGGTGGGCAGCTCGCTGCTCGCCATCTTCTTCAACACGCTGATGAGCACCACGCGCCACTACCAGTTCGGCAACTTCGACCTCGACCTGTTCCTGGTCATGTTCCCGGCGGCGATCCTGGCCGGTTTCATCGCGCCGAAGATCGCCAAGAAGCTCAACCCGCTGTGGGTCAAGCGCGTCGCCGTCGTCGGCCTGACGATCCTCGGCCTGTCGCTGGTCGGCGTGCTGTTCTGAGCGAGTCGCACGCGCGGCCGGGAGCGATGGCGCCCGGCCGCGTTGTCATGCGCAGGCATGAAATATTGAATCGGCAAAGATTGAGAGGAAGACAAAGATGAATTCGCCAACAGCTCCCAATGTGCGCGGCGTGGAAACTCCCGGCCGCCGCACGGTATTCAGCCTGTGCGGGATGTGCGCGACGCGCTGCCCGATGCAGGTCGAGGTCGTCGATGGACGCGTCGCCTGGGTGCAGGGCAACGTCAATGACAAAGCCATCGGCGCGAGCCTGTGCGCGCGCGGCGCCGCCGGCATCCCGTTCGAATACGACGACGAGCGGCCGCAGACGCCGCTGATCCGTACCGGTGCGCGCGGCGCCGGGCAGTGGCGGCGCGCCTCCTGGGACGAGGCGCTCGACTATATTGCCGACAAGCTGCGCGAGACGATCGAGGCCTACGGTCCGCGCGGCATTGCACTGTCCGACCGCGGCGGCCCGTTCACCGACTTGACCAAGACCTTCGTGCAGGCGCTCGGCTCGCCGAACTATGTCGACCACGACGTTTCCTGCGGCCAGAACGCCCACAACGCGGCGCGCTCGCTCTACGGGGTCGGCCGTACCGCCATCGGCTTCGACCTGAAGAACTGCAAGCACCTGGTGCTCTATGGACGCAACCTGGTCGAATCGCTGATGGTCAAGGAAGTCAAGGATTTCATGGCCGCGCTGAGCCGCGGCATGCATTGCACCTACATCGACCCGCGCGTCACCGCGACGGCCTGCAAGGCGACCCGCTACTGGCAGGCGCGGCCCAACAGCGACTATGCGCTCAACCTCGCGATCATCCACGAGGTGCTGAAGACCGAGGTGTACGACAAGGAGTTCGTGGCGAAATTCGTTTCCGGCATGGACTACCTGCGCGAGGCGGTGAAGGACACTTCCCCCGAGTGGCAGGAACAGCATACCGGCATCCCCGCGGCCGAGATTCGCGCCTTCGTCGCCGAGATCGCCCAGGATGCGCCGCACGTGATCTTCCATCCGGGCTGGATGGTGGCGCGCCACAAGCAGTCCTTCTACGTCAGCCGCAGCGCGCTGATCCTCAACGCCCTGATGGGCTCGATCGAGATCAAGGGCGGCTGCATCCTCGCCAAGACCCCCGAGGATGTCGGCCACAAGAGCCTGAAGAAGCTGTCCGAGCGTGCCCCCAAGGTCAAGGAGCCACGCGTCGACGGCGCCGGCACGACGCATCCGAGCTGGGATCCGAACGCCGGCGCGCTGCACCAGGTGTTCGCCGCGATGGAAACCGGCCAGCCCTACGGCATTGGCGCCTATTTCGCCTACCGGCATGATCCGCTGACCGGCATGCCCGATCCCGAGGCGGCCCAGCGCGCGCTCGACAAGCTCAAGCTACTGGTCGCCATCGACGTGCGCTTTTCGGAAACCAGCTGGTTTGCCGACGTCATCCTGCCCGAGGCGTCCTATCTCGAGCGCGCCAACATCCTCGCCCAGGTGACCGGCCCGAAACCCGGCATCGCCCTGCGCGACCAAGCGGTCGCGCCGCGCTTCGACAGCCGCCCGGCCTGGTGGATCTTTCGCGAGATCCTGCGCCGCATGGGCAAGGGCGAAGCGCTCGATTTCGAAACCATCGAGGAGCTCTGGGACTACCAGCTCGAAGGCACCGGCGTCACCGTCGCGCAGATGCGCGAGAAGGGCGCGGTCAGCTTCGCCTCCGCACCCTTCATCCGTTCCCGCGATGCACTCAAGTTCAAGACGCCTTCGGGCAAGGTCGAGATCGAAAGCGAGACGCTCAAGAAGGCCGGGATTCCCAGCCTGGCGCCCTACCAGCCGAGCGCGTCCCCCACCGGGGACAGCTTCCGCCTGCTGTTCGGCCGCTCGCCCGTGCTCTCGCATGGCCAGTCGCTGAACAACCCGCTGCTCAACGAAATCGCGCCCGAACAGAAATTGTGGATCCATCCCGAGCGCGCCAAGCCGCTCGGCATTGCCGACGGCGACGAGGTCGAGATCAGCGGCGGCGGCCGTTACCACGCCTTCATCAAGGCCAAGGTGACACCGCTGATCCATCCCGATGCCGTCTTCATGCTGCACGGCTACGGTGCCACGGTGCCCGTCGCCACGCGCGCCTGCGGCCTGGGCGTGGCGGACCAGCGCCTGCAGCACGGCAAGTTGTACGATTTCGATCCGGCCGGTGGCGGCAATGCCATGACCGAGACGATTGTCCAGATCAAGCGCAAGGGAGCGAAATAACATGAGCAAATACATCCTGCGCCACGACGAGGCCAACTGCATCGGCTGCGAAGCCTGCGAGTTGCATTGCAAGACCAACAAGGGTCTTGGCCCCGGCGCCCTGCCCTGCAAGATCATTGCGGTCGGTCCGGTCCAGATCGGCGGCCGGCCGCGCATGCGCTACGTATTCATGCCCTGTTTTCACTGCGAGGAAGCCTGGTGCGCGAAGGCCTGTCCGACCGGTGCCATGCAGCGGCGCGAGAAGGACGGCATTGTCTTCGTTCAGGCCAGCCTCTGCGTCGGCTGCAAGAGCTGCATTGCCGCCTGTCCGTGGGGCACGCCGCAGTGGGATCCGGCCACGCGCAAGGTGGTCAAGTGCGATTACTGCAAGGATCGCCTCGACGCCGGGCTGGAACCGGCCTGCGTCACCAAGTGCGTCACCGGCTGCCTGTCGTTTGGAGTGGCCAACGAACTGCCCGATCCGCGCCGCGAGCGCTATGCCCGCCAGATCGTCGCCGAGTCGATGAACGAATCCGGCGCCTGACGGGCCGAGGGAGCGAACATGAACGATCTCCAAATACTGCCGGCGTGGCTTGATGTCGACGCCGCGGCGCTGGCCGGTGCCGTCGCGCCGGCGCCGACTTTGGCGGGGACGCTGCCCGGGCTCGCGCAGGCCCAGCAGCTCAGCCCCCTGCAATGCCTGCAACGGTTGCAGGAATCGGGATTGACCCGCTGCGGCTATTCCGGCGAGCCGATCTACCTGGCGTGGCGGCAGTTCCTGCGCGGCCATGGCGCCGCGACGCTGGTCATCGACGCGGCCAGCCTCGACGCGCGCGCGCGCGCCAATGAAACTGTCCTGAACAGCGCGCCTTGGCGGCTGGCCGAGGGGCTGCTGATCGCCGCCGGCCTGCGCCCGGGCAACAATCTGTGCAAGGTCGAATTGCGCCTGCCGCCGGAATTGACCGGACAGGAAGCCAAGCTCCTCAACGCGCTCGATGCCATCCGCCAGAAAGGCTTGGCCGGCGGGCGCCGTCTGCAGGTCGAGGTCAAACGCAACAGACAGCCAAGCTGCTGGAGCGAGGGTCATGACACCAACAGCGACCGGCTGGTGCATACGCCGGAAACCTGGTGTCGGATCGCGCTGCTGTTCGCCGGCGAGAGCGTCGAATCACTCAATGCCGGTTTGCTGACCCTGCGGCGGGGTCTCAAGCAGCGCGGCCTGATCGAGGTTAAGCGCAACGACATGCTGCGCCGCCTGATTTACGACTGGGGCGGCGGCGTCGAAGTCGAGGGCCGCGACGCGGTGCTGGTCTTCGACAATGGCATGGGCGGTTTCCTGCCCCTCTCCGAAGCCGACCTGTCCTGCCGGCCGCTTGCGCTGGCGGCAGCCGGCGTCGTGCCGGCACCCGTCAGCCTGATGATGCTGGCCGAAGGGGTGTGCATCGTCGAGCAGACGCGGCGCGCGCTTTATCGCTACTGGCAACTCGCCGACCATGAGCCGGTACCGGTGCGCACCTTGCTGGCACGCGTCGCGCGGCTCGTCGCCGAGATCACCGTTGGCAATGGTCGGCCCTCGCATCTCGACGAACTCGACGAACTGGTGATCGAACTGGCGACGCAGGGACTCGCCGCGGCCTGGCCGCTGGGCAGCGCCTTGCGCTATTTCCGCGACGACTGGGTGGCGCACGCCAAGCGCGAATTCTGTCCCGAGGCGGTCTGCCAATTGGCGGGGGGGCGCAAAGCCGCGCCCTGCCACAGCACCTGCCCGGCCAACATCGACATCCCGAGCTTCATGGCGCATATCGGCCATGGCGACTACCGGTCGGCGATCGACGTCATCAGGCGCGACAACCCCTTCCCGCTGACCTGCGGCCTGGTCTGCCCGGCACCCTGCGAATCCGCCTGCATCCGCAACGGCAGCAATGGCGCGGTGTTCATCCGCCCGATGAAGGCCAAGGCGGCCGAGCACTGTCTCGCCGAAGGCGGCTATCCCAAGCCCGAACTGGCGCCCCCGACCGGCAAGAAGATCGGCATCGTTGGCTCCGGCCCGGCCGGCCTGTCCGCCGCCTATTACCTGCGCATCCTCGGCCACACGCCGGTGGTGTTCGAAGCGCAGGCCAAGGCGGGCGGCATGCTGCGCTACGGCATCCCCGCCTACCGCATGCCGCCCGATCTGCTCGACCAGGAAATCGAGCAGATCCGGATGCTCGGGATCCCGATCCACTGCGACGCCAAGGTGGCCAGCCTCGATGCCTTCCGCAAGGACTTCGACGCGGTCTTCCTCGGCCTCGGCACGCAGACCTCGCGCTTCGTGCCGGTCGAGGGCGTGCATCAGCCCTTCGTGCTCGGCGGCATCGACTTCCTGCGCAACGTGCGCAGCGGCATGGAGGTGCAGGTCGGTCCGCGCGTGATCGTCATCGGCGGCGGCAACGTCGCGATCGACGTGGCACTGACGGCGGTGCGGCAGGGCGCCAAGCAGGTCGACATGGTCTGCCTGGAGAAACGCCGCGAAATGCCCGCCAGCCATCACGAGATCGAGCAGTGCGTCGCCGAAGGGGTCAGACTGTATCCGGGCTGGGGCCCGGTGAGCATCGGCGAGGAAGGCGAGATGGTCTTCCAGCAATGCCTCCAGGTGTTCGAGGAGGCGGCCGGGCAGAAGCGCTTCAACCCGAAGTTCGACGCCAACCGCAAGCTGACGCTCGAAGCCGATCACATCATCTTCGCCGTCGGCCAGGGCACCGACCTGACCAGCATCGAGGGCAGCGATCTCGAAGTGACGCGCGGCTTCATCGTCACCGACCCGCGCAGCCTGATGACCAAGGTGCCGGGCGTGTTCGCCGGCGGCGACGTCGCTCACGGGCCGCGCACCGTGGTCGAGGCGATCCGCTCGGGCAAGATCGCGGCGTATGCGATCGATGCATGGTTAAACGGCGCGCGCCTCGACAGCGGGGTCGGCAAGCCGCAGCGGCGTGCCGAGGTGATCCCGCTCCAGGTGGCGGCGCGCGACCGCAGCTACCTGCATCGTGCCGAGATGCCCGAAAAGGACATCGGGGAACGGCTCGGCGACGGCAACTACGCCAAGGTCGAGCTGGGCCTGACCGACGGCATGGCGCACGACGAAGCCAGCCGCTGTCTGCGCTGCGACGTCTGCATCGGCTGCGGCCTGTGCCAGCTCGCCTGCAGCGAGATGGGCATCGAGGCCCTGCGCATGGCCGACACCACGGCTGGCCGTCTCGCCTACTTCGACTTCACGCGGCCGGCGGAACTGTGCATCGGCTGCGGCGCCTGCGCCCAGGTCTGCCCGACCGGCGCGATCCGCATCGAGGATGACGACGGCGTGCGCCGCACGGTCATCACCGGCACGGTAGTGCGCGAGCAGCCGCTGGTGAAGTGCAACGGCTGCGGCAGGCCCTACCAGACCGTCGCGCATCGCCAATTCGTCTATAACCGCATGCCCAGCTATCACATGGGCCTGCATATGGAGCGCGAACTGTGCCCGGCCTGCGCGCGGCTGCTGGCCGATCGTCCGCTCGGTACCCGCGTGCCGGAGCCCGCCTGAACAACAACAAGCAGGGAGTGAAAAGCTCAGGCGACCGCAACCCGGCCGCCTGTTTTTTTGGGGGGACGGTCAGCTGCCCCGGCCGATGCGATAGACGGCGAGGCTGCCGAGGAAATTGTGTTCCTCGGCGACCAGCGCACCGCGCTCGTCGAGCACCTGGCGGTCGCGGATGACGATGCCCATGCCGTCGCAGAGGCTCTCGAAGTCGAGCATGGTGAAGAAGCGCACGTTCGGCGTGTCGTACCACTGGTAGGGCAGGTCCTCGGAGACCGGCATGCGGCCGCCCATGACCGCCATGCGGTTCTTCCAGTAGGCGAAGTTCGGGAAGGACACCACCGCCTCGCGGCCCACGCGCAGCATTTCGGCGAGGATCTGCTGGGTGTGGCGCACGGTCTGCAGCGTGCGCGAGAGCACGACATGGTCGAAGGCGTCGTCCTCGAAGCCGGCGAGTCCCGCTTCGAGGTCGCTCTGGATGACATTGACGCCGTTCTCGATGGCGGCGAGCACGTGACCGGGATCGCGTTCGATGCCCCAGCCGCGTAGGCCGCGGGTGGCCAACAGGCGCAAGAGCTCGCCCTCGCCGCAGCCGAGGTCGAGCACGCTCTCGCCGGCCTTCATCCAGCCGGCAATGACCGCGAAGTCGGGGCGCTTCATGGCGTGGATCATAGTTTCTTGCCCCTTGAGGGGAGAACCAAGCGCAGCGAAGGTTTGCGGGGTGGGCTCATGTCTCCACGTTCCGCATGTAAGCCGCCACGACGGCATGGTAGTGGCGGTCGTCCATCAGGAAGCCGTCATGGCCGTGCGGGCTGGTGATCTCGGCATAGCTGACGGCGTGCTGGTTCTTCACCAGCGCATTGACGATTTCGCGGCTCCTGGCCGGCGAAAAACGCCAGTCGGTACTGAAGGCGACGACCAGGTATTTGGCGCGTGCGGCGGCCAGCGCGGCGGCGAGATCGCCGCCGAAAGCTTCCGCCGGGTCGAAGTAGTCGAGCGCCTTGGTCATCAGCAGGTAGGTGTTGGCGTCGAACCAGCCGGCGAACTTGTCGCCCTGGTAGCGCAGGTAGGACTCGATCTCGAACTCGACGCCGAAGCCGTAGCTGCCGGCCTCGGGGCGCCGCTTGCGGCCGAATTTCTCGGCCATCTGGTCGTCGGAGAGATAGGTGATGTGGCCGAGCATGCGCGCCAGCCGCAGGCCGCGGGTCGGCCGGGTGCCATGGCGGTAGAAGTGGCCGCCGTGGAAATCCGGATCGGTCAGGATCGCCTGGCGGGCGACGTCGTTGAAGGCGATGTTCTCGGCGGTGAGCTTCGGTGCGGCGGCGATGACCAGCGCATGGCGCACGCGCGCCGGCAGGTCGATCGTCCATTGCAAGGCCTGCATGCCGCCCAAGCTACCGCCCATGACCGCGGCCCATTGTTCGATGGCCAGCGCGTCGGCCAGATGCGCCTGCGCCTTGACCCAGTCAGCGACGGTGACGACGGGAAAATCCGCCCCCCAGGGCTGGCCGGTGGCCGGGTTGACGGTCGCGGGGCCGGTCGAGCCATGGCAGCCGCCGAGATTGTTGACGCCGACGACGAAGAAGCGGTTGGTGTCGATCGGCTTGCCGGGGCCGATCATGTTGTCCCACCAGCCGACATTCTTCGGGTTGTCGGCATACCAGCCGGCGACGTGGTGGTGGCCGGAAAGCGCGTGGCAGACGAGGATGGCGTTCGAGCGCTCTGCGTTCAGCGTGCCGTAGGTTTCGTAGGCCAGTTCCCATTGCGGCAGGGTGGTGCCGGCGGCGAGCGTGAGGGGTGCGTCGAAAACCTGCCGCCGCGCCTCGACCGGGCCAATGCTGCCGCGCTCGGACATGCGGGGAATTACGGCCTGATGCGGCGCGCGCCGTTGAAGCGGCGGCTCCAGTAACGGTCGGACATGTCCTCGATGCGCACGCGGGCGCCGGTGCGCGGGGCATGGATGAACTGGTTGTCGCCCAGATAGATGCCGACATGGGAGAAGGCGCGGCGCATGGTGTTAAAGAACACCAGGTCGCCTGGCTGCAGTTCCGCTTTCTCGACGCGCTCGCCCTGCTGGGCGATGGCCTTGGCGTTGTGGGGCAGGACCAGCCCGAGGGTTTCGTCGTACAGGTATTTGACGAAGCCGGAGCAGTCGAAGCCGGTTTCCGGCGCGCTGCCGCCGCGCTTGTAGCGGACGCCGATGTAGTTAAGGGCGCGATCGAGCATGCTTTCGACGTTGCCGACCGCACGCGACATCAACGAGTCGGGCAGCTGCGCGGCCGTCTCGCCGGCCTGCGCGGGAGCGGCGACGGCGCACAGCGCGATCAGGATTGCGGTCAGGGTTTTTCGCATGGCGGCGAACTGTAGCAGAAAATGTCCGCAAAAGGCGGCGCTGGCTGGGGCGCGGCGAGGGTACGCATTTGCTGTCGGAAACACCTTGACAGCCGGGACATGCTTGGCATATGTTCGGGCATATGCTGGTACAGGAGGATACCCATGCAATCCCAACGTCACGCCCGTCTGTTTCTAAACGGCCGCAACCAGGCCCTGCGCATCCCGCGTGAATTCGAGTTGCCGGGAGAGGTGGTCGTCATCCACAAGGAAGGCGACCGGCTGGTTCTTGAACCTCTCAAGACACGCAAACTCCTGGCGACCCTTGCCACGCTCAAACCCGTGACAGACGAGTTCCCGGATGTGGATAGCGGACTTCCGCCCCTCGATGACGTCAAATTATGAGCAGCGCCAGGCTCTATCTTCTCGATACCAATATCGTTTCAGCGCTCGCCCGACAGCCGGATGGCGTCGTTGCAAGGAAGATCCAGAAACTCAAGCCGGAGCAGATCGCAACCAGCCTCATCGTCGCCAGCGAAATCCGTTTCGGCCTTGCCAAAAGCAACTCGCCGCGCCTGATCGAAAACCTCGGCCTCATTCTCGACAACCTGGAGATCCTGCCGCTGGAAGCCCCGGTTGACATGCACTATGCGGACATCCGGAATGCCCTGGAACGCAGCGGCACGCCCATCGGGCCGAATGACCTGTTCATTGCCGCCCATGCGCGCGCGTTGGATAGAACCCTGGTCACCGACAATGTGCGGGAATTCGAGCGCGTATCCGGATTGAAAGTTGAAAACTGGCTGGAATAATCCAGAGCAAACGTAACTGCTCAGGCAGACAGGGGGCAACGCTATTCCGGGTTCGAGAGCTCAGAGCTTCTCGACCTGCTCGCGGATGCGCTCCGGTTCGTCGAGGCGCAGGATTCTTGCCACCTTCGCCGCCAGTTGCCCGGTGTCCGCCATCACGATCTGCTGTTTCACTTCGAGCAGCTGGGTCGGGTGCATCGAAAACTGGCGCAGTCCCATGCCGAGCAGCAGCCGGGTCATGCGCGGATCGCCGGCCAGTTCGCCGCAGATGGCCACCGGCATCTCCGCCTTGCGGGCCGCCTGGATGACCTGCGCCAGCAGTTGCAGGACGGCAGGGTGCAGGGGATCGTAGAGATGCGACACCGATTCGTCGGTGCGGTCGATGGCCAGCAGGTACTGGATCAGGTCATTGGTGCCGATCGAGAGGAATTGCAGGCGCTTGACGAAGGGTTCCAGCGCCAGCGCGGCCGCGGGAATCTCGATCATGCCGCCGATCGCGATGTTCTCGTCGAATTTGCAGCGCCGCTCGCGTAATTGCTTCTTGGCCTGTTCGACCATCGCCAGCGTCTGGGCGATCTCGGTGGCGTGCGCGAGCATCGGCACGAGGATCTGCACCCTGCCGTAGTTGGAAGCGCGCAGGATGGCGCGCAGCTGGGCGAGGAAGATCTGCGGTTCGGCCAGGCAGTAGCGGATGGCGCGCAGGCCGAGGGCGGGATTGGGCGCCTGGCGTTCCGCGCCGACCAGCGCGCGCGCCGTCTTGTCGGCGCCGATGTCGAGCGTGCGGATCGTGACCGGCTTGCCGGCGAGCGCCTTCGCGACGAGGCGATAGGCTTCGAACTGTTCGTCCTCGCCCGGCAGCGTGTCGCGGTTCATGAACAGGAATTCGGTGCGGAACAGGCCGATGCCATCGGCGCCCGCGTCCTTCACCTGCTCGATGTCCTGCGGCAGCTCGATGTTCGCCTGCAGGCTGATGTCGACATCGTCGAGCGTGGTGGCGCGCGCGGTCTTCAGGCGCTTGAGCTTCGAGCGCTCGAGTTCGACCTCGCGCTTCCTGAGCCGGTACTCTTCCAGCACGCGCGCGTCCGGATCGACGATCAATACGCCACGGGTGCCGTCGACGATGATCAGGTCGTCCTCGCGCACCAGCGGGCGCGCATGGTGCAGGCCAACCACGGCGGGGATGGCGAGGCTGCGCGCGACGATCGCGGTGTGCGAGGTCGATCCGCCGAGATCGGTGACGAAGCCGGCGATCTTGAGGTTCTTGAACTGGATCGTGTCGGCCGGCGACAGGTCGTGCGCGACGATGACGATTTCGTTGTCGACGCCCTTCTTCGTCAGGCGCCGCGGCTTGCCGAGCAGGGCGCGCAGTACCCGCTCGACCACCTGCACGATGTCGTGCTTGCGCTCGCGCAGGTAGCTGTCGTCGATTTCCTCGAACTGCGCAACCAGCAGCTCCATCTGTTGCACCAGCGCCCATTCGGCATTGCACAGGCGCGTGCGGATCAGCTCCTTGGGCGCCGCGGCGATCAGCGGATCGTCGAGGAACAGCGCATGCACGCCGACGAGCGCCGACAGCTCGCTCGGCGTGCCGGGCGCCGAGGCCTCGGCGTTGAGCGCGCCCAGCTCGTTGCGCACCGTGGCCAGCGCTTCCTCGAAACGGGCGATCTCGCGCGGCACGTCGCGCGCCCGGATCGCATAGTGGGCGACCTCGAGGGTGGCATGGGAAATCAGGTGGGCGCGGCCGATGGCGATGCCGGAGGAGACGGCGAGGCCGTGCAGGGAAAAACTCATTCTTCTTCCCCGAAGCGATCGGCGATCAGCGCGAGGATGGCCGCCAGCGCCTCGTCCGCCTGCTCGCCGACGGTGTCGACGGAGACGCTGCTGCCCTTGCCGGCCGCCAGCATCATCACGCCCATGATGCTCTTGGCGTTGATGCGCCGGCCGTTCTTCTCCATCCAGACCTCGCAGGGGAAACTGCCCGCCAGTTGCGTCAGCTTGGCCGAGGCGCGCGCATGCAGGCCCAGCTTGTTCACGATTTCGGTCTCGGCGCGCGGCATGTTCAAAGCCTCAGCATGTTGAGCACGCCGTCGCGGCCGCCGCCGGTGGCGCGGGCCAGCAGCGTCGCCATGCCCTTGTCGCGATAGCTGAGGGCGCGCAGCAGCATCGGCAGGTTGACGCCGGCCAGTCCCTCGACCCGGCCCGGCTGCAGCAGCTTGCCGGCGAGGTTGGCCGGCGAGGCGCCATAAATGTCGGTCAGCACCAGCACGCCTTCGCCGCTATCGACGAGCTTGAGCAGCTTCTGCGCGAGCGGCAGCAGGTCGTTGGGGTCGTCGCCGGCGGCCACGCCGAGTTGCAGCAACTGTTCGGGTCGCTTGTTGAGCACGTGGCAGGCGCACTGCAGCAGCGCTTCGCCGAGCGTGTCGTGGGTGATGAGGAGGATGCCGATCATCGCGGGAATTATTGCACCAGTTTGACGTTCAAGCCGTCCTGCTCGAAACGGAGCCGGCCCTGCATCGCGGCGGTGACGAAAATCCGTCCCTGCGCATCGACGCGCAATACCTGGGTGAGCTCGAGCCGGCGCGCCAGCTCCCGCCAGCGGTCCCCGGCGATGAACAGCGGCTTGGTCAGCACGTCCGAACGCAAGCCGGCATCGTCTGCCGGCGGAATCAGCACGGTCAGCGACTGCGTGCCCTGCGCCGGTTCGCCGTTGCGCGGATCGATCAGGTGGCTGTAGCGCCGTCCTGCCAGCTCGAAATAGCGCTGGTAGTCGCCCGAGGTGCCGATGGCCTCGCCATCGCGCAGTTCGAGGGTGGCGAGCACCCCTTCGCCGGACAGCTCGACGCGCGGATGGCGGATGCCGACGCGCCAGGGAATCCCGCCCTTGCTGCCCAGGGCGAGAACGTTGCCGCCGATGTTGATCAGCGCGTTGCGGATGCCGCGCGCCTTGAGCAGGTCGGCGGCGCGGTCGAGCGCGACGCCCTTCAGGTAGCCGCCGAAGTCGAGCGCCACGGCGGGGTTGGTCGAACCGACCGTGTTGCCCGCGATGACGAGGTCGGCGCTCGACGGCCTGGCGGCGACCAGGGCCTTCAGCGCATCGCTGTCAGGCAGCGCCGGCTTGAAGTCGTCGCCGTGGAAGCCCCACAGCGCGACGAACCTGCCGAGGGCCGGGTCGAACAGCCCGTCGCTGCGCCGCGACAAGTCCTGCGCGTTGCGGAGGAAGCCCGCCAGTTCGGCGGAAACCTCGTGTCGTTTCCCGGCGGCGAGCGCCGCGTTCAGGGCCGTCAGTTCCGAGGGCTGCCAGGCGTGGTAGGTTCGGTGCAGGCGGTCGAACTCGCGCAGCACCTCGCCGAGCGCGGCATGGGCCTCGGCCTCGCGCACCCCGGCGACCAGCACTTCGACGCGGGTGCCGAAGACGAAAGCTTCCTGCGCGACGGGCATGGGCTTGCCGCAGGCAGCCAGCAACAGGCAAAGCAAACCGGCGCACCACAGCTTCATGCGTCCTGGTTTTGCTCCAGTTCGATGGCCGCGGCCAGCAGCGCCAGGCGCGCCACGACGCCATAGGCGTAGAAGCGGTTGGGCGGCGCGTCGGGGGCCTGCGCGCTGTCGGGCAGGGTGCAGCCGGTCTCGAAGGCGAGCGGCTTGAAATGCATGCCCGGGGCGTTCAGGTTCTCGTCGATGCCGCGCTGCGTGTGGACGCGATAGAAGCCGCCGACGACATGGCGGTCGATCATGTAAACCACCGGCTCGGCGACGCCTTCGTCCACCGTCTCGAAGGTCGGCACGCCCTCCTGGATGATGACCTCGCTGACCTGCAGGCCCTCCTTGACCACGGCCATCTTGTTGCGCTGGCGGCGGTTGAGGTCCTTGACTTCGCTGGCGTCCTTGACGGTCATGATGCCCATGCCGTAGGTGCCGGCGTCGGCCTTGACGACGACGAAGGGGGTGGCGGCGATGCCATATTCCCGGTATTTGGCGCGGATGTGGAACAGCAGCTTGTCGACGTTCGCCGCGAGGCATTCCGTCCCCGCCCGCTCCTGGAAATTGATCTCGCCGCAGACGGCAAATTCCGGATCGAGCAGCCAGGGGTCGATGCCGATCAGCGCAGCGAACTCGCGCGCGACGCGGCGGTAGGCGGCGAAGTGCTGCGACTTGCGGCGCACGTGCCAGCCGGCGTGCAGCGGCGGGATGACGAACTGCTCGTGCAGGTTCTGCAGGATCGGCGGCACCCCGGCCGAAAGATCGTTGTTGAGCAGGATCGCGCAGGGATCGAAACCTTCGTCGCTCGCCACGCCCAGCCGGCGGCCAAGCCCGTCCTTGCCGGTCGAGCCGAAGCGCCGCAGCGGTTCGAGCGTCAGCGCCTGTCCGTCGGGCAGGTCGAGGACGGTGGGTTTCCCGATCTCGGGCAGCAGGGAGCCGATGCGCACGTTCAGGCCGGTATGGCGCAGGAGCGTCGCCAGCCGCGCGACGTTCATCAGGTAGAACGGGTTGCGCGTGTGGTTCTCGGGCACCAGCAGCAGGTTCTTCGCCTCGGGGCAGATCTTTTCGATGGCGACCATCGCCGCCTGCACGCACAGCGGCAGCAGCGCGGAATCGAGGTTGTTGAAGCCGCCGGGAAACAGGTTGGTGTCCACCGGCGCGAGCTTGAAGCCGCTGTTGCGCAGGTCGACCGAGCAGTAGAACGGCGGCGTGTGTTCGAGCCACTGGCCGCGCAGCCAGCGTTCGATGGTCGTCTCGTTGTCGAGGAAGCGCTTTTCGAGGGCCAGCAGGGGGCCGGTCAGCGCGGTGGCGAGTTGGGGAACCATGACGAACGATGTTACACCAGCGCTCCCGACAGCTCCGGGGCCAGGACGTAGAATCGGCCAAAAATAGGAGCTGCCAAATGGATGCATTGAATCCCCGGACATTTGAACTCGCGGTTGGCGAGAATGGCGTGACCGGCCCCGGCCCCGGCCTCGTGGCGTCCTTCGTGCCGGCGACCGGCGACGAACCGCCGGTGGTGGCGCTGGCCTGCGATCCGCGCCACGATCCCGGCCGCACGGTCCAGGAGCTCGCGCCCCAGGCCATCGCCTGGCTCGGTGCGGAGCTCGCGGGCGCCGTGAAGGACGCGGTGTGGGTGGTGATCGACAACTTCGGCCGCTTCTACCGTGCGGTGCCCAATTTCCCCGCAAAAGTCGGTGCTGGCGGGCCGGCACCACAGGTCGTTTTCAAGCGCTTCAGCAGCGGCGTCAGCATCGATGCTTTCTACGGCGATGTCGGCGCGGCCGGGGAGGCCTCGATCGAACTGCTCTCGGCGCTTGTCGAACAGCCCAGCCAGATTCCGATCACCCCGCCGATGGCGGAATTCCTCGATGCGATCGAGTCCCACAGCAGCCTGCCCGCGCCCGGCCTGATTTTCCGCAAGGTTGCCCTCGCCGCCGAGGAAGGCGACGCACGCATGGTCGCCAACGTGATCCAGCCCGACCCGGTGATTTCTGCCGCGCTGATCAATTATGCCAACGCGGCGCGCTTCGCCGCCGGCGGCAAGACCGCCTCGGTGCCGCTGGCGGTGACGCGGCTCGGCACCAGCTTCGTCAAGCGCGTGGTGTTCGTCGCCGAGATGATGGTGCGCTACCAGAAGGGCGCCTGCCCGGAATTCGACTACCGTGCCTACTGGCTCAATGCCGTCGCCACCGGCGCGGCGATGCGCGCCCTGCTGCCCGAGCATGAAATTTCCGCGGCGCGCGCCGACGAAGCCTTCACCACCGGCCTGGTCTCCGGCATCGGCTGGCTGGCGGTGGCGGAAACCTACCCTGCCCTGATGGCGCGCTATCTCGAGCGCTGCAAGGATGCCGATCCGGTTTCCAAGGTGCGGGCGCAGCGCGAGATCTTCCCCTGCGAGATCTGCAAGGTGTCCGAGCGCTACCTGCAGCGCTTCGAATTTCCCGAGTCGGTTTCGGCCGCGGCCGCGGGCCGCAACGATGTCGATCGGCAGTGGTACGACGTGCTGGCGCGCGCCGTGCGCGTGGCGCAGGCCATGTCTCCCTTCGAGTGCCTCGCGATCCCCTCCACCTTGCCGGTGCCCGAAGCCTGCCGCACCGAATGGGCGAACTGGCAAGGCTTTGTTACATCCATAAAATAGGGGAACTTATTCTCCCTGCGTCTTCTGGCGCCGCCGCTCTTCCTCGGCGGCGCGCTTTTCGTTCTTCAGCCGGCGTTGTTCGTCTTCGCGGCGGATCTCTTCCGCGCGTGCAGCGGCCTGGATCTCCCGTTCGCGGTCCTGCTCGGCGCGGCGCCTGAGCTTGGCTTCGTACGCCTGCACGCGCAGGCGCCGGTCGATGTCCACGGCTTCCAGTTCGACGCGCCGGATCGCCCGCTCGGCTTCCTGGCGCGCCTTCC
>CAZPIE010000015.1:0-1422 GCA_964586275.1 uncultured Methyloversatilis sp.
GTCGGCCTGATCCTCGCCTGCCATGGCCGCGTGGTCGTCAGCGGCATCGGCAAGTCCGGCCACATCGCGCGCAAGATCGCCGCGACCATGGCCAGCACCGGCACGCCCGCCTATTTCGTCCATGCCGCCGAGGCGGTGCACGGCGACCTCGGCATGATCGCGCGCGACGACGTGCTGATCGCACTCTCGAATTCGGGCGAGAACGACGAATTGCTCACCATCGTTCCGCTGGTCAAGCGCCAGGGCGGCAAGCTGATCGCCCTCACCGGCAACCCGGATTCCGCGCTGGCGAAGGAAGCCGACGTCCATCTCGACGCCCGGGTCGACGAGGAAGCCTGCCCGCTGAACCTCGCCCCCACCGCCAGCACCACCGCGGCGCTGGCGCTCGGCGACGCGCTCGCCGTGGCGCTGCTCGACGCGCGCGGCTTCGATGCCAAGGATTTCGCGCGCTCCCATCCGGGCGGCGCCCTGGGCCGCAAGCTGCTGACCCATGTCCGCGACGTCATGCAAGCCGCGGAGCGGGTGGCCAGCGTCGGCACGGACACGGCAATCCCGGCGGTGCTGGCGGCGATGTCGCGCGGCGGCATGGGCATGGTCGCCGTGCTCGACGGCGCCGGCAAGCTCGCCGGCATCTTCACCGATGGCGATTTGCGCCGCGCGCTGGAAAAACTCGGCGACCTGCGCCCGGTCGCGGTTGGCGACATCATGAGCCGCAACCCGCGTACCATCGGCCCGGAGCGGCTGGCCGTCGAGGCCGTCGAGATGATGGAGCGCCACAAGGTCAATCAGCTACTCGTCATCGACGCCGCCGGCCGGCTGGCCGGGGCCCTCAACATGCACGACCTTTTCCGCGCCAAGGTGGTCTGATGGACTGTTTCGCACAAGCCTCCAAAGTCCGGCTCATGGGCTTCGACATCGATGGCGTGATGACCGACGGCCGGCTCTACTTCGGCCCCGAGGGCGATTTCTGCAAGGCCTTCTTCAGCCGCGACGGGCTCGGTCTCAAGCTGCTGGCGAAATCCGGCGTCAAGCTCGCGATCATCACCGGCCGCGACTCGACCATCGTCACGACGCGCGCCGCCAACCTCGGCATCGGCCTCGTCCTCCAGGGCATCGAGGACAAGCGCGCCGCCATGGCCTCGCTGCTGGCGCGCGAAAACCTCTCTTTCGATCAATGCGGGTACATGGGCGACGACATGATCGACCTCCCCCTGCTCAAGGCCTGCGGATTTTCCGTCACAGTCCCGGACGGGCACGAGATGGTGCGGCGCCACGTCTGCTACGTCACCCGCGCGCCTGCCGGCGCCGGCGCGGTACGCGAAGTCTGCGAACTTCTCCTGCACGCGCAAGGCGCCTGGGAGCGCGTGATGGCCCCCTACCTCGCCTGAACTCATGTCTGCCGCCCGCGCCAACGCTGCCGCC
>CAZPIE010000015.1:1522-18307 GCA_964586275.1 uncultured Methyloversatilis sp.
ATGGCCCCCTACCTCGCCTGAACTCATGTCTGCCGCCCGCGCCAACGCTGCCGCCCCCCCGGGGGGGAGAGCGTCGCGTAGCGGCGCTTTCGGGGGGGGGATATTCCCCTTGCTGCTGGTCGGCCTGCTGGCCGGCATGAGCTACTGGCTCGAGCTGGCGAGCCGCGCCCCGGCGACGGCGACCGACGGCAAGTCGCGCCACGATCCCGACTACATCGTCAAGAATTTCGAGGTGCGCCGCTTCGACCCGCAAGGCAATCTGCAGCACACGGTCGTTGCCGACCTGATGCGCCACTATCCGGACGACGACAGCACGGTCGTGCTCGCACCGCGCATCACCTACCACCGCGAGCCACCGACCTTCATTCAAGCCCGCGAGGCCCAGATCAGCAGCAAGGGCGAGCATGTCCGGCTCATCGACGACGTGCGTGTCACCCGCAGCGGCGTGCGCGGCAAGCCCGACACGGTGCTGACCACCGCGCTTCTCGATGCCTGGCCCGACGAGGAGATCGCGAAGTCGAACGTCCCAGTGACGATCTCACAGGGCCAGACCAAGGTCGAGGGCAGCGGCCTGAGCGTCGATAACAAGACATCGGTCTATATCCTCGAAGGGCCGGTCAAGGGCGTATTCTTCCGCAAGGAAAATGCCGCGACAGCCGCTCCGGCACCCCCGCCCGCTGCCGTGAAAGCCGCCAAGAAACCCAATGCCACCCGCTGACATGAAAACCACTCTCCCACCCCTGTTTGCCGTTCTGCTATTCGTTTCCGGTTCCGCCTGCGCCGAACGTGCCGACCGCGACAAGCCGGTCCACCTCGAAGCGGCGCGCGTCACCGTGGATGACGTCAAGCGCACGCATGTCTTCGAAGGCAATGTCGTGCTGACCCAGGGCACCCTGGTAATCCGTACCGCCAGGCTGGTCGTGACGCAGGATGCCGAGGGATTCCAGAAAGGCGTGGCGACGGGCGGCGAGGGCGGACTGGCGCGCTTCCGCCAGAAGCGCGAAGGCAGGGACGAGTACATCGAGGGCGAGGCCGAGCGCATCGAGTACGACGCGCGCAGCGAGAAGGCCGAGTTCTTCACCCGGGCCTTCGTCAAGAGCGGCGCCGACGAAGTCCGCGGCCACTACATCTCCTACGATGGCCGCACCGAGCAGTATCTCGTGACCGCGACGCCGGGGGCCGGGCCGGGCAGCAAGGATGGCCGCGTCACCGCGATCATCCAGCCCAAGAACGCCAAACCGGCTGCTCCCGCTCCGGCACGCTGACGCTTCCTTTCATCGCACAACTTATGTGGCAGGGCAACAAGCCTTGCCGCAAGGGCGTTGTTGCGCCGGCAATTGCCATTTTTGCTGCTTCGTCTATACTTTTAACCGTATGATTAATTTGAATAGATATACCTGTTCAAATATTATTTGCTGCAGCGCACAAAGTTTTGCTTGACTTCGAAAAACCCATCCCTATAATGAAGTTCATGCTGCACTGCAATAGATCGTTTCCAGCCTGTTTGCACCACGATTCTCGAACCTTCGAACTTGAACCTTCATTTTTAGGAGATCGCGCCATGTACACGACCCCCGAACAACTCGCCGACGCCAACAAGGCCAATATCGAAACCCTGCTGACCTTCGCCAACACAGCGTTCGCCAGCGCCGAGCGCCTTGCCGCCCTCAACCTGAACACCGCCCGCATCCTGCTGGAAGACAGCGTCAATAACGCCAAGGTTCTGCTGGGCGTCAAGGATGTGCAGGAACTGGCGAGCACGCAAGCCGCCCTGGCCCAGCCCGCTTTCGAGAAGGCCGTCGCCTACTCGCGCAGCGTGTATGAAATCGCCAGCCAGACCCAGGAAGAGTTCTCCAAGATCTTCGACAGCCAGTACGTCGAGATGAACAAGAACGTCACCTCCGTCCTGGACAAGGCCGTCAAGAACGCCCCCGCCGGCTCCGATGTCGCCGTCGCCGCCGTCAAGTCCGCGATCGCCGCCGCCAACTCCGCCTACGAGACCATGAACAAGGCCGCCAAGCAGGTTGCCGAGATGGCCGAAGCGAACGTTGCCGCCGCGACCACCGCGACCGTCAAGGCTGTCGGCGCCGCCGCGCCGAAGACCAAGAAAGCCGCTTAATTCTTACGGCATCATCGCCGTAGATAGTTTCGACGTCTCCTCCTCCGGTTCCGCAAAGGAACCGTTTCAGCCCAGGCCTCAGGTCTGGGCTTTTTTTCGTGCCGTCCCGCCAGCGCCGACTTTTAAGCTTTGATGTCGTAGCTGTAGCCGAGTGAGGTCACTCCAGCCTTGAGAACCTCGATCGCCTTGGCGACCGCCGCCGGTTCGCCGCGCACGCCGAGTTCGACATGCCGGCGCACGGTCTCGCTGCCGAAAGTCGGCAGGCTGAAGACGACGATGCCGGGGAAGTCCGCCTCGGTCCGGCGCATCAGCTCGAGCATGTTGCCTTCGAGCCCGTCCCAGACGAGGATCGCCGCCTCGGCCTCGGCATTCTTGCGAAAGTCGTCGGCGTAGTGGGTGTCGAGCACCCACTCCGCCATTGGCCAGGCCATCTGCGGAAAACCGGGCAGGAAATGGTGGTCGCGATACGAGAAACCCGGAATGCGGTTGAACGGGTTCGGGATGATGCGGCTGCCTTGTGGAACCGTTCCCAACTCCAGACGCGCAGCCGTCACCGGCTGGCCCATCTCGGCCATGCGCGCGCGGATCTCGCGCTCGGCATCGGGATTCAGCTCGAGCGGCACGCCGGCCGCCGCCGCAGCGGCCTGACGCGTGTGGTCGTCGGGCGTCACGCCGATGCCACCGCAGCTGAACACCACATCGTCGCTGCTCAAGGTGCGCCTCAGCGTCTCGATCAGGCGCGGCCGCTCATCGCCAAGATACTCGACCCATGAAAGATGGAGTCCGCGCGCGGCAAAGATCTCGACAAACTTCGCCATGTGCTTGTCCTGGCGCTTGCCGCGCATGATCTCGTCGCCGATGACGATGAGCCCGTAAGTCCTCATAGCACGATTCCTTCCCGTTTGCGCAGCTCGCGCAAGGACGCGAGGCACAGATGGACGAACAGCAGCGCCGTGAAGCCCGGCGCCAGCAGATGGATGACGGGCACGTAGCCGACCAGCGCGCTGGCCAGGCCGGCGGCGAACAGATTGCCGCGTTCGCGCCGGTATATCGCTTCACGTTCCGATGGCAGCGCGTGCTCGGCCAGCGCGTCGAAACGGAAGGCGCGCTGGTTGAGCCAGGCCGACCAGAGCAGGGGCAGCACGAACAACGCGCCGGGGATCAGCAGCAAGGGCAGGCTGAGGAGCCAGCCGATGACGAAGATCGTGCCTGCCGCGAGCGTATTCCACACACTGCCCCACAGCGCGGCCTGCGGCGAACCGCGGCGCGACAGCTGCGGGTAATCGCGTGCCGCGACAATCGCCATCATGCGCGGCAGGGCGAAGGCGGCGATGAACAGCAGGGCCGTCACATAAATCAGCGGCGCGAAGACGAGGAACACCGCGACATGCGCGAGCCAGGGACCGAACCAGTCCAGCCACGACCAGTCGGGAAGCTGCGTCACGATCCAGTCGGCCGCCGGCAGCCAGGCAAACCAGGCGACCACCGACCACAGCGCGAAGGCCGCGAGCGGCGGCCAGATCGCCTGGAACAGGATGGCCGGCCGAGCCAGGTCGCGCGCGGCGCGGACCAGCGTTTGCATCAGGCTTTCAATGCGCAGGTTCATCTGGGTCGTCCCTCCCACATCTTTTGCAAACGTTTCACCGAGACCGGGCTCGGCGTGCGGAGTTCCTGCGCGAACAGGGCCACGCGCAACTCCTCCAGCAGCCAGCGGAACTCCTCCAGAAACGGATCGATGCTTCCCGCTTTTCGCATCTGGCCGTATTCGCGTTCCCACGGGCGGGCGAGCGCCTGCCAGTCGGCCATCCAGCGCGCGTCGCGCGCCGCATCGTTCTTCGCCTTGTCGAGGCGCATGACGATGGCCTTAAGGTAGCGCGGGAAGTGCTGCAGCCGTTCGTAGGGCGTGGCGACGATGAAACGTTTGTGCAACAGCGCGGCAAGCTGCGCGGAGATGTCGGCGCTGGCCTGCGGAAAGGCCTTTTGCGCGGCCGCCAGTTTCTTCTGCACGCCGGCATGCTCGGCGAGGATCGTTCCGAGCAGCCGCGCGACCTCCTGCGCCACCAGTACCACGCGGCCTTTCGCCTGCATGACACGCGCGTCGAAGTCGGCAGGCCCGTCGGACGCAAAACAGCTGCGGTCGAGCGCCACGGCGGCGATCTGCTCCTTGAGCTCCTGTTCCGTGCCGAATTGCATGAACTGCAGGCCCAGTTCGCGCGGCAGGTTCTTCTCCACGAACTTCAGCTGCTCTTTCAGCGCCAGCGCGAACTGGCCGCGCAAGTCGGACCGCTGCATCTCGGCCGCCTTTTCCTCCGACGGCGCGGCCAAGTCGCCGTAATCGGCGCGCAGCTCGGCCAGGTTGCGCGACATGGCCAGCGTCGCGCCATGCTCGTCGAGCAGCCGGATGTTCATGGACAAGTGCGGCCGCAGCTCGCCGGGGCGCAAGGCGTCGAGCGGCAGTTTCAGGGCGATCCTGTCCTCGACCGCGCGCGTCAGCGCCTTCGCCAAGGCTTCGTCACAGTCGTGCTCCGCATCGCAAAATGCATCGGCAAAACCGTCGAGCGGCTGGCAGCGGTGGCGGTATTTTTGCGGCAAGGTCTTGAGCAGCGCGACGACCTTCTCCTTGAGCAGGCCAGGCACCAGCCAGTCGAGCCTTGTGGCAGGCGCCCGATTCAGAACCGCGAGTGGCAGCGACAGCGTTACGCCATCGTCCGCAGCACCCGGATCATGCTTGTAGGACAGCTTGCACTTGAGGCCGCGAAACTCGAAGGTCGGCGGGAAGGCATCGGTCGTGATGCCCGCCGCCTCATGACGCATCAATTGTTCCTTGTCGAGGAACAGCAGTCGAGGGTTTTCCCGCTCCGCATCCCGCCGCCACTTGTCGAAGGCGGCGAGCGTGGCGATGCCTTCCGGCACGACGGCAGCGAAGAAGGCGTACACCAACTCGTCGTCGACGAGCACGTCGGGACGGCGCGACTTGTGCTCGAGGCGTTCGATCTCCGCTTTCAGTTTCTGGTAGTGCCGCAGGAACGCCCATTTCCTCAGCCATTCATCCTGGACCTGGCCCTCGACCAGCGCGCCGCGGATCAGCAGTTCGCGCGCCAGTTTGGGGTCCTTGGGGCCGTAGTGGATGCGGCGCTTCGCATGCAATGTCAGGCCGTGCAGCGTCACGCGCTCCCAGGCGACGACCTGGCCGGCATTCTTCTCCCAGTGCGGCCCATAGACATGCTTGCGCAGCAGATGCGCGCCGACCTGCTCCAGCCACTCCGGCTCGATCTTCGCGATGCAGCGCGCGAACAGCCGCGAGGTCTCGACCAGCTCGGCGGCGACGATCCAGCGTCCGGCCTTCCTGGCCAACGCCGAGCCGGGGTGGATGAAGAACTTGATGCCGCGCGCGCCGAAATAGTTCTTGTCTTCCTCGTTGATCAGGCCGATGTGGCCGAGCAGGCCGGTCAAGAGCGCCTTGTGGATCGCCTCGTAGCTGGCCGGCAACTGGTTTTCTTTCCATGCATGCTCGTGGCAGAGGGTCATCAGCTGGCCATGCACGTCCCGCCACTCGCGCAGCCGCAGCCAGTTGATGAAGTTCGACCGGCACCAGGCTTTCCGCTTGCTGGAGGTCTCGTGCTTCCAGATTTCATCGGCGGCATTCCACAACTTGAGGTAGGCGAGGAACTCGGATTTCTCGTCTTTCCATTTCGAGTGGGCCTGATCCGCCGCCGCCGCACCCTCCTGCGGCCGGTCGCGCGGATCCTGCGTGGCCAGCGCGGCGGCGATGACCAGCATTTCCTTCAGGCAACCCTGCTCGCGCGCCGCGAGGAGCATGCGGCCGATCTTGGGATCGAGCGGCAGCTTGGCCAGCTCGCGGCCGACAGGCGTCAGCTCCTTCGAGGTTTCGTCGATCGCACCCAACTCGGCGAGCAGCGTGTAGCCATCGGCGACCATACGCGGCAGCGGGCGATCGAGGAAGGGGAAGTCCTCGACATCGCCGAGCTTGAGCGACTTCATGCGCAGGATCACGCCGGCCAGCGAGGAACGCAGGATCTCGGGATCGGTATAAGGCGTGCGTTTCTGGAAATCCTCTTCCGAGTAGAGGCGGAAGCAGACGCCGGAAGACACCCGGCCGCAGCGGCCGGCGCGCTGGTTCGCCGCCGCGCGCGAGATCGCTTCGACCTGCAGCTGCTCGACCTTGTTGCGATGCGAGTAGCGCTTGACGCGAGCGAGGCCGCTGTCGATCACGTAGCGGATGCCCGGCACCGTCAGCGAGGTCTCGGCAACGTTGGTCGCCAGCACGACGCGGCGCCCCTGATGCGGCGCGAAGACGCGGCTTTGTTCCTGCGCGGTCTGGCGCGCGAACAGCGGCAGGATTTCCAATCCCGGAGGGTGGCGTTTCCTGAGCGCTTCCGCCGCCTCGCGGATCTCGCGCTCGCCGGGCAGGAAGACCAGCACGTCGCCCGGCCCGGTGCGATGCGCCTCATCGACGGCGTCGACGATGGCGTCATTGAGGTCCGCGTCCTTGCGGTCATCGAAGGGGCGCCAGCGCGTCTCGATCGGGTAGAGGCGGCCCGACACCTCGATGATCGGCGCCCCGTCGAAATGCTTCGAGAAGCGTTCGGCGTCGAGCGTCGCCGAAGTCACGATCAGCTTGAGATCATGCCGTCGCGCCAGCACCGACTTCAGATAGCCGAGCAGGAAATCGATGTTGAGCGAGCGCTCGTGCGCCTCGTCGATGAGGATCGTGTCGTACTGCCTGAGCAGGGGGTCGGTCTGCGTCTCGGCGAGCAGGATGCCGTCGGTCATCAGCTTGATGTACGAGGACGGCGTGGTCTTGTCGGTGAAGCGGATCTTGTAGCCGACGTATTTGCCCAGCTCGGATTTCAGTTCCTGCGCGATGCGTGCAGCAGTGGCGCGCGCGGCGATGCGGCGCGGCTGGGTGTGGCCGATCAGCCCATTCAGCCCCCTGCCCAGTTCGAGGCAGATTTTCGGCAGCTGGGTCGTCTTGCCCGAACCCGTCTCGCCGCAGACGACGACGACCCGATGCGTCCGGATCGCCGCCGCGATCTCGGCGCGGCGCGCGTTGACGGGCAAGGCTTCATCGTAGACGATCGTCGGAAGAGCAGCCCGGCGGACTTCCGCATCGAAGCTCATCGACGGGCGGGCGGGGCAAGGTTGTGCGCTTGCAGCATCGCAGCTGCGTCGGATACTTCCATTGATCCAGCTCGGATATTATGTAGTCGGGAAGCGTAGCATGGGATCATTGCCGCAGCGCATCACGAGGTAGGCATGAACAACACAGACACGATCGACGCCATTCTCGCCCGCCATGACAACAATGGCACGCGCCTGATGCAAATTCTACGCGAGACGCAGGATGCGCTCGGCTGGCTGGCCCCGGCGACGCTCACGGCGATCGCCGGGGGCGTGAACTGGCCGCGGGCCAGGGTCGAGGCTACCGCAGCGTTCTACAGCTTTTTCCATACCCGACCACGCGGAAAGTTCTGCGTGCTGTGGTCGGACAACATCACCGACCGCATGCTCGGCAACCGCGAGCTGATGGCACAGATGTGCGAGGAGCTGTGGCTCGAACCCGGCCGTGTTTCCGAAGACGGGCTGGTCAGCGTCAATACCACCTCCTGTACCGGCATGTGCGACCAGGGGCCGGCCGTGCTGGTCAATTACCGCGCGATCACCCGCATGGACAAGCAGCGCGTCGAACAGATGGTCGAGCTGATCCGTAGCGACACGCCGCTCGAACAGTGGCCCGCGGAATGGTTCGCCGTTGCCGACAACGTCCGCCGCGCCGACATCCTGCTCGGCAATGTCATGGCGCCTGGCGCCGCGCTGGCCGCGACATTGGCACGGGGCGCGGACGCGACGCTCGAAGAGATGCGCAAGTCGAGCCTGCGTGGCCGGGGCGGCGCTGGCTTCCCGACGCGGCTGAAATGGGAGGCCTGCCGCAACGCGCCACTCAAGGAAGGGCAAACGCGCGTGGTGGTATGCAATGCGGATGAAGGCGAGCCGGGCACCTTCAAGGATCGCGTGCTGCTGGCCGCGCACGCCGACCTTGTGTTCGAGGGCATGACTGTCGCCGCCTACGCGATCGGCGCGACGAAAGGTTTCGTCTACCTGCGCGGCGAGTATCGCCATCTGCTGGAACCGCTCAACGCCGTACTGGAACGCCGCCGCCAGGCGCGGCTGCTGGGAAAAGCCGTGCTGGGCGCGGCGGGCTTCGACTTCGACATCGAGGTATTCCTCGGCGCCGGCGCCTACGTCTGCGGCGAGGAGTCGGCGCTGATCGAATCGCTCGAAGGCAATCCGGGCCGGCCGCGCGTGCGTCCGCCCTTTCCGGTCACCAACGGCTACCTCGACCAGCCGACCATCGTGAACAACGTCGAGACCTTCGCCAGCGCGGCCTTGATCGCCCTGAACGGCGGCGCGTGGTTCGCGCGGATCGGCACGCCGCAATCGACCGGCACCAAGATTCTCTCGGTTTCCGGCGACGTCGAGAGGCCCGGCCTCTACGAATACCCGTTCGGCGTAACGGTGCGGCAGGTACTGGACGACGCCGGCGCAACACACTGCGTGCAGGGCATCCAGATTTCCGGGCCGTCGGGCCTGACGCTGACCGGCGACGAGACCGGCCGCCGCATCTGCTTCGAGGACATTCCGACTGCCGGCGCCTTCATGGTGTTCGATTGCACGCGCGACATGTTCGAGGTGGCGCGCAACTTCGCCCGCTTCTTCGCGCACGAGTCCTGCGGCTTTTGCACGCCCTGCCGCGTCGGCACGCAGGTGGTGGCACGACTGATGGACAAGCTGGCGGCAAGTCGCGGTTCGCAATACGACCTCGACGAACTGTTCAAGATGCACCGCCTGATGCAGGGCGCCAGCCACTGCGGCCTCGGCAGCACGGCCTGCAACCCGGTTTTCGATACGCTGGGCAAGTTCCGGCCGGCCTACGAGCGGCGCCTCAAGTCACTCGATTTCGAGCCGGCTTTCGATCTCGACGCCGCACTGTCGCAGGCGCGCCAGATGACCGGGCGCGACGATGCCGGCGCGCATTTGCCCACCGAGAATACCCCCGGGGTATGACCATGAGCGCACAGAACACCTTCAATCTCGACGGCGAAGAGATTCCCTTCGTCCCTGGCCAGACGATCATGGAAGCGGCCAAGGCCGCCGGCAAGTACATCCCGCACCTGTGCTGGCATCCGGACTACAAGCCGCACGGTTCCTGCAAGCTATGCACGGTGAAACTGATCGATTCCCATGGCGGCCGCTTCGGCTCCTCCTGCACGCTGCAGGCCGCCGCCGGCCTGAACGTCGAGAACCGGACTGCCGAACTCGACGACATACGGCGCACCCTGCTGCAGCTGCTGTTCGTCGAGGGCAACCATTTCTGCCCGAGCTGCGAGAGGAGCGGCGACTGCCTGCTGCAGGCCACCGCCTACGACCTGGGCATGATGAGTCCGCACTTCGACCACTTCTACCCGAACCGGCCGGTCGATGCCTCGCACCCCGACGTGATGCTCGACTTCAACCGCTGCATCCTCTGCTCGCTGTGCGTGCAGGCGTCGGCAGCCGACGGCAAGTTCGTCTTCGTCATGGGCGGGCGCGGCATGCGCGGCCGCAAGATCATCATCAACAGCGAATCCGGCCGGCTCGGCGACACCGACTTTTCGGTTGAGGATCGCGCCGCCGACATCTGCCCGGTCGGCGCGATCCTGAAGAAGCGCGTCGGCTTCGCCGTACCCTATGGCCAGCGCACCTACGACAAGGCGCCCGCCTCGATTGCGGGGGTGGCGAACAAGTGAGCGGGAAGCAGAAACTCCGGGTCGCAACCACCTCGCTGGCTGGCTGCTTTGGCTGCCACATGTCCCTCCTCGACATCGACGAGCGCATCCTCGACCTGCTCGATCTGGTCGAGTTCGACCGCTCGCCGCTCAACGACATCAAGCATTGCGGAACCTGCGACATCGGCCTGGTCGAAGGCGGCGTCTGCAACGCGGAGAACGTGCTCGTGCTGCGCGAGTTCCGGAAGAACTGCAAGATCCTCGTCGCTTTGGGCGCCTGCGCAGTCAATGGCGGCCTGCCGGCACAGCGCAACCGCCTCGAGCTGCACGATATCCTCACCGCCGTGTACCAGACCGAAGGCGGCCTCGCGCGCAATGTGCGCATTCCAGACGACCCCGAGCTGCCGCTGCCGCTCAACCAGGTGCACCCGATCCACGAAGTGGTGAAGGTCGACTACTTCCTGCCGGGCTGTCCGCCCGCGGGCGACGCCATCTGGAAGTTCCTCACCGACCTGATCGCCGGCCGCACTCCGCACCTTAGCCCACACCTGTTGCGTTATGACTAGCCTCGAAACCGCCACCCACCCCGAGAACCTGCGCCGCGTCGCCATCGAACCGCTCTCGCGCGTCGAGGGCCACGGCAAGGTAACGCTGCTGCTCGACGAGGCCAACCGCGTCCAGCAGGTGCGTCTGCACATCGTCGAGTTCCGCGGCTTCGAGAAGTTCATCGAAGGCCGCCCCTACTGGGAAGTGCCGGTGACGGTGCAGCGCCTGTGCGGCATCTGTCCCGTCTCGCACCACCTCGCCGCCTCGAAGGCGCTGGACCAGGTTGTCGGCGCGAACCTGACGCCCACCGCCGAGAAAATCCGCCGCCTGATGCACCACGGCCAGATTTTGCAGTCGCACGCGCTGCATTTCTTCCACCTGTCTTCGCCCGACCTGCTGTTCGGTTTCGACTCCGATGTGGCGCAACGCAATATCGTCGGCGTGATCGCTGCCGCGCCGGAGTTGGCCAAGAAGGGAGTGCTGCTGCGCAAGTACGGCCAGGAAGCGATCCGCATGACCGCCGGCAAGCGCGTGCACGGCACCGGTTCCGTCCCGGGCGGCGTCAACAAATCGCTGACCGCCGAGGAGCGCTCCGTGCTCCAGAAGGACATCTACCAGATGATCGGCTGGAGTCGCGATGCGGTCCATCTGATCAAGCGCCTGTTCGAGCAAAACGCGGATTTCTACAACGCCTTCGGCCGCTTCACCGCCCACAGCATGGGACTGGTGCGCGCCGATGGCGCAATGGATCTTTACCACGGCGGCCTGCGCGCACGCCGCAGCGACGGCAGCACGCTGTTCGACCACTTCGACTATAGCCGCTACTGGGAGGTGATCGCCGAGGACGTCAAACCCTGGAGCTACATGAAATTTCCTTTTTTCAAGGCTCTGGGCAATTCCGACGAGGGCTGGTACCGCGTCGGCCCGCTGTCGCGCGTCACGCTGTGCGACTTCATTCCCACGCCGCTCGCGGACAAGGAGCGTCAGGCGTTCCTCGCCTTCCCCGGCGCCGCAGGCGCGACGCTGGGCTACCACTGGGCGCGCATGATCGAGATGCTGCACGCGGCCGAGGAGATCAAGGGCTTGTTGCAGGACGACGACATCGTCGGCGCCGAACTCATGGCCACCGGCCAGCGGCAGGAGCGCGCCGAACGTGGAGTGGGCGTCATCGAGGCGCCGCGCGGTACCTTGATCCACCACTACCGCGTCGACGAGCACGACCTGGTGATCCGCGCCAACCTGATCGTCTCGACCACCCACAACAACCAGGCGATGAACGAGGCGATCCGCGTCGTCGCCCGGCAATACCTCGACGGCAAGGAGCTCACCGAGGGTCTGCTCAACCACATCGAGGTGGCGATCCGCTGTTTCGATCCCTGCCTGTCCTGCGCCACCCACGCGCTCGGCAAGATGCCGCTCGAGATTGAGTTGATCGCCGCCGACGGGATGACGCTCGATCGCCTGGCGCGCGACGCGCACGGACATTGCCGACGCCCGTGACGGCGCCGATCCTCGTCTTTGGCTGGGGCAACCCGTCGCGCGGCGACGACGCGCTCGGGCCGCTGTTCAGCGAGCGCATCGCCGCGCTCGGCCTGCCGGACATCGAATGCCTGACCGACTTCCAGTTGCAGGTGGAGGATGCGCTCGAGCTGCAAGGCCGCCAGCGCATCCTCTTCGTCGATGCCAGCCTGACTGCCGTGGCTCCCTTTAGCGTGTCGCCGCTGGCCCCGTCGCGCGATGCCAGCTTCAGCACCCACGCCATCACGCCCGCGGCGGTCATGCAGGTCTATGTCGATCTGCACGGCGCCGCGCCGCCCCCTTGCCATCTGCTCGCGATTCGTGGCGAGCATTTCGGCTTGGGCACGGATTTGAGTCCCGCGGCGGCCAGCCATCTCGAAGCGGCCCTGGCCTGGGCGCGCGGCTGGCTTACTGGGCCAGCTTGTGGATGGTGAGGATGCCCAGCCCGGTCATCAGCAGCGAGCCGAACAGATGCAGGCTCGCGGCGCCGGCCGCCCAGCCGTAGCGCGCGTTCTGGAGCAGATGCACGACTTCGGCGGAGAACGTTGAAAAGGTCGTCAGCGCACCGAGGAAGCCGGTGATGAAGAACAGCTTGAGTTCGGGCGGCAGCTCGACGTTGATATGGAACACCGCGACCGCCGCGCCGACGAGATAACCGCCGATCAGGTTGGCGGCAAGGGTGCCGAGCGGCACCGTCGCGAACAGGGGGTTCAGCCACAATCCGAGGCCATAACGCAGCCAGGCGCCCAGCACGGCGCCGATGCCGATGGCGAGAAATGCGCCCATGTTCATGGGCACGCATTCTACGTCCCGACGGTAGAATCGAGGATTCGAATCAATGTCTTGCAGATCATGGCCGAACCCGAAAGCAAAGCCGCCAACTTCATCCGCAACCTCATCGACGCCGACCTCGCCGCCGGCAAGCACGCCGCGGTCCGCACGCGCTTTCCGCCCGAGCCGAACGGCTACCTGCATTTCGGCCATGCCAAGTCGATCTGCCTGAACTTCGGCCTCGCGCAGGACTACGGCGGCGCCTGCCACCTGCGCTTCGACGACACCAACCCGGAGAAGGAGGAACAGGAATACGTCGATTCGATCATCGATGCGGTGAAGTGGCTCGGCTGGGACTGGAACGGCAATCTTTTCTACGCCTCGAACTACTTCCAGAAAATGTACGACTGCGCGGAAGCGCTCATCCAGGCCGGTCTCGCCTACGTCGATTCGCAGAGCGCCGAGGAGATGCGCGCCAATCGCGGCACCCTGACCGAACCCGGCCGGAACTCTCCGTTCCGCGACCGCACGCCCGCCGAGAACCTCGACCTGTTCCGCCGCATGAAGGCCGGCGCATTCCCCGACGGCGCCCACGTGCTGCGCGCCAAGATCGACATGGCCGCGCCCAACATCAACCTGCGCGACCCGGTGATCTACCGCATCCGCCACGTCGAGCATCACAACACCGGCAATGCCTGGTGCATCTATCCGATGTACACCTACGCGCACCCGATCGAGGACGCCATCGAGCGCATCACCCACTCGATCTGCACGCTCGAGTTCGAGGACCAGCGGCCATTCTACGACTGGCTGCTGGGCAAGCTCGCCGAGCTCGGCTGCCTGCCGCGACCGCTGCCGCAGCAGATCGAGTTCGCGCGCCTCAACCTGACCTATGTCGTGCTGTCCAAGCGCAAGCTGATCCAGCTCGTCGAGGAAGGGCATGTCAACGGCTGGGACGATCCGCGCCTGCCGACGCTGGTCGGCGCGCGGCGCCGCGGCTACACGCCCGCGGGTTTCCGCAAGTTCGCCGAGACGATCGGCGTCTCCAAGTCGGATTCCCTGATCGACTATGGCGTCTTCGAGGAATGCCAGCGCGACGTGCTCAACGAGACGGCCCTGCGCCGCATCGCCGTGCTCGACCCGCTCAAGCTCGTCATCGACAACTATCCGGAAGGGCAGGAGGAGGAATGCTTCGCGCCCAACCATCCGCAGCAGCCCGAGCTCGGCAAACGCGCCGTGCCGTTCTCGCGCGAACTGTGGATCGAGCGCGAGGATTTCGCCGAGAACCCGCCCAAAGGCTATTTCAGGCTGTTCCCGGGCAACAAGGTGCGCTTGCGCTACGGTTTCGTCGTCGAATGCACGGGCTGCGACAAGGATGCCGCCGGCAACGTCACGGCCGTGCATTGCAATTACTACGCGGATTCCAAGTCGGGCACGCCGGGCGCCGACAATTACAAGGTCAAGGGCAACCTCCACTGGGTTTCGGCACGGCATGCCTATCGGGCGGACGTGCGGCTCTACGACCGCCTGTTCAAGGTGGCGAATCCCGGCGCGGAACATGACTTCCTGGAAGACATCAATCCCGATTCGGTGCAAGTCATCGCGGCGCAACTCGAGCCCGCCCTCAAGGATGCCGCGCCCGAGGAACGCTTCCAGTTCGAGCGTCACGGCTACTTCGTCGCCGACCGCGTCGATTCGAAGCCGGGCGCACCGGTGTTCAACCGCACGGTGACCCTGAAGGACGGCTGGAAATGAAATTCACCGAGATGCTCGCCGCCGCGTGGGCGAAGAACAATTCGCTGCTCTGCGTCGGCCTCGACCCCGATCCTGCAAAGTTCCCGGTCCACCTGAAAGGCGACATCTTCCGCTTCTGCGCCGAGATCGCCGACGCGACCGCCGACCTCGCCTGCGCCTTCAAGCCGCAGATCGCCTACTTCGCCGCGCACCGCGCCGAAGACCCGCTCGAAGCGCTGATCGCCCACATCCATGAAAAGCATCCGGGCATCCCCGTCATCCTCGATGCCAAGCGCGGCGACATCGGCAGCACGGCAGAGCAGTACGCCATCGAGGCCTTCGAGCGTTACCGGGCCGACGCGGTCACCGTGAATCCCTACATGGGGCGCGACTCGGTCGAGCCCTGGCTGGCCTATCCGGACAAGGGCGTGATCCTGCTGTGCCGCACCTCGAATCCCGGCGGCAGCGATCTGCAATTCCAGAAAGTCGGCGCTGGCGGGACGGCACAAGGCACGGCACTGTACGAACGTGTCGCCGAGCTGGTTGCCACGCAGTGGAACACAACAGGCCAGTGCGCCCTCGTCGTCGGCGCCACCTTCCCCGCCGAACTCGCCCGCGTGCGCGCCATCGTCGGCGAGATGCCGCTGCTCGTCCCCGGCATCGGCGCCCAGGGCGGCGACATCGAGGCGACGGTAAGGGCTGGGAAAACGGCCGCCGGCGCCGGCCTGATGATCAATTCCTCGCGCGCGATCCTCTACGCCGGCCAGGGCGAGGACTTCGCCGCCGCCGCGCGCCGGGTCGCGCTGGCAACGCGCGACGCGATCAACCGCTACCGATAGGAAGGAACCCACATGCGCACTCCTGCCCGCAAACCCGTTACCAAGACCGCTGCCAAAACTCCTGCCAAGGCCGCCGCCGAGACCCCGGCGCCCAAGCCGCGCGCGCCGCGCCGCCCCACCGCGAAGGTCCGCCCCGCCAGCGCCGGCGACATCGGCCCGCTCGGCTCGCAAGAGAAAATCGAAGCCAACGTCGTCGGCCAGGCCGTCGACGCCGCCCAGCAGGCGCGCCTGGCCGCCCTGCGCGACATCGTTTCGGGCTGCACGCCGGAGGAAAGTCAGCGCCTGCTGCGCAACCTGCTACGCGAACAGAAGTTAGCGCTGGAGAAGTCCGCGAATCCCGACCAGGAACTCGCGTCGGACTGGCGCGAGGGTGGCTACCCCTACAAGAACCTGATGACGCGCCGCAATTACGAGCGGCAGAAATACCGCCTGCAGGTCGAGTTGCTCAAACTGCAGGCCTGGGTGAAGGAAACCGGGCAGCGCGTCGTGATCCTCTTCGAGGGCCGCGACGCGGCCGGCAAGGGCGGCACCATCAAGCGCTTCATGGAACACCTGAATCCGCGGGGCGCGCGCGTGGTCGCGCTGGAAAAACCCAGCGAGACCGAGCGCGGCCAATGGTACTTCCAGCGCTACGTGCAGCACCTGCCGACCGCCGGCGAAATCGTGCTGTTCGACCGTTCCTGGTACAACCGCGCCGGCGTCGAACGCGTGATGGGCTTCTGCACCGATGCCGAATACCAGGAGTTCATGCGCCAGGTGCCGGAGTTCGAGCGCATGATGGTCAGGAACGGGACGCACCTCATCAAGTTCTGGTTCTCGGTCTCGCGCGAGGAACAGCGCCGCCGCTTCAAGGAGCGCCGCGTGCACCCGCTCAAGCAGTGGAAGCTCTCGCCGATCGACCTTGCCTCGCTCGACAAATGGGACGAGTACACCAAGGCCAAGGAAGCGATGTTCTTCTACACCGACACCGCCGACGCGCCCTGGACGGTCGTCAAGTCCGACTGCAAGAAGCGCGCGCGGCTGCAGGCGATGCGCTACGTGCTGCACCGCCTGCCTTACAAGAACAAGGATCCCGAGCGCATCGGCGCCCTCGATCCGCTGATCGTCGGCCGCGCCAACGTGGTCTACGAGCAGGGCGAGGCGCAGAGCGTGCCGATCCTGTAATCCCCGGAGACTTTCATGGCCGATCTCGTCGCCCTCCTGCAGCCGCGCATCGCCGATCGCGAAAGTTTTCGTGATTTCGTCGAGGCGCTCGACGACCAGGCGCCCGGCATCGAGCGCGACATCGCGGCGCTGCGCAAGGCGCCGCATGATCGGGACCTGATCGCCCGGCTGTTCCGCGCCCTGCACACCATCAAGGGCGACGCGGCGCTGTGCAAGGTCGATGCGGGCGTGGCGATCAGCCATCCGCTCGAATCGCTGCTGGCCCGCTGCCGCGACGGCGACGTCCTGTTTTCCGACCTGCTCGCCG
>CAZPIE010000015.1:18407-21370 GCA_964586275.1 uncultured Methyloversatilis sp.
TCGCTGCTGGCCCGCTGCCGCGACGGCGACGTCCTGTTTTCCGACCTGCTCGCCGAACTGATGCTGCTGACCCTCGACCGGCTGGAACTGACCGTCGAGGCCATGGACGGCGGTCGCGCGGTCGACCATCTCAAGCTGCCGCAACTGGTCGGCGGCCTGGAAAACCTGGCGCGTGCGCCGGCCGGCGAGATCGCCGCCCGCGCCGCCCAGGTCATCGAGGCCGTCACCGGTTTCCGGCCGCTGCAGACCGGACAAGAGATCGCGCGGGGAACGTCGTTCATGCCCGGCCACGACGACCTCGCCGCCGACCTGCGGTTCTTCTCCATGCTCGCCCTGCGGCTCGAGGCCCGCTCGCCCCTCTTCAGCGGACGCACCGGCCGGCTCCTGCGCCTTGCCCTCGACACGAATGCCGCCGCCGGCAATCCGGTCGATACCACGCAGCTCGCCGCGGCCGTCTACATGCACGACATCGGCATGATGTTCCTGCCGGAGCACGCCTGGCTCACCTCCGGCCTGTTGAGCGACAGCGACCGGCAGCGGCTGCGCGAACATCCGCTGCTGGCCGCCGGCCTGCTGCAGCGCATGCCCGGCTGGACCGCCGCGGCGGAAATGGTGCGGCAGCACCACGAAATGCCCGACGGCAAGGGCTATCCGGAAGGGCTCGCGGGCGACGCCATCTGCGCCGGCGCCAAGATTCTCGCCATCATCGATGCCTTCGAGGCCGTTACGCTCAAGCACAGCCATCGCGGCCAGAGCCGTTCGCTGATCCGGGCCATCGCCGAAATCAACGCCTGCGACAACCAGTTCGCCGCCGAATGGATCGAACCCTTCAACCGCGTGATCCGCAAGATGGTCGAGGACTGAGCGCAAAACTCGGCGCTGGCTGGACGGCACCGCCATTGACGCGCAATCTTCATGCGCGTAATCTATGCGCATCATTCACAAAGGATATCGCCATGAGCACCCCCAAAAAAGCCGCCAATCTCAGCGTGCGCGCCGACCTGCTCGAGGAGGCGCGCGCCTACAAGATCAACCTGTCGCAGACGCTGGAAGCCGCCTTGCAGGTCGAACTCAAGAAGGAAAAGGAACGCCGCTGGCTGGAGGAGAATCGCGCCGCCATCGACGCCTATAACCGTCTGATCGAGCGCGAGGGTCTGTTTTCGGATAGCTATCGCACCTTCATGCGCGAGGACGGTTGATGGCGCAATTCGATGTCTATCCCAACCGCGACACCCGCACCAACCGCTCGCGGCCCTATGCTGTCGAGATTCAGAGCGACCTGCTGGCCTCCATGCCCTCGACAGTGCTCGTGCCGCTGGCGCGCATGGACAGCCTCGACCGGCTGTCCCTCCCACGCCTGAATCCGGCACTGAAATTCAATGACGAATCGCTCGTGTTGCTGACGCAGGATCTTTCGGCCGTGTCGCGCCGCGGGCTGCCCGGCAGCATCGGCAACATTTCCCCCCAGCGCGAGGAAATCCTCGCCGCCATCGATTTTCTTTTCACTGGATTTTAAAAATGGCCCAATACGTCATGTCGATGCTCCGCGTGAGCAAGATCGTCCCCCCGAAGCGCCAGATCATCAAGGACATCTCCCTGTCCTTCTTCCCCGGCGCCAAGATCGGCCTGCTCGGCCTCAACGGCTCCGGCAAGTCGACCGTGATGAAGATCATGGCCGGCGCCGACAAGGAGTTCGACGGCGAGGTCCAGTGGCAGCCCGGCATCTCGATCGGCTACCTGCCGCAGGAGCCCGCGCTCGACGCGGCCAAGACCGTCAGGGAAGAGGTCGAGGCCGGCCTCGGCGCCATCGTCGAGGCGAAACAAAAACTCGATGAGATCTACGCCGCCTACGCCGAGCCGGATGCCGACTTCGACAAGCTGGCCGAAGAGCAGGCGAAGTACGAGGCGATCATTGCCGTGGCCGGCGCCGATGTCGAGAACCAGATGGAGATCGCCGCCGACGCGCTGCGCCTGCCACCCTGGGAGGCGAAGATCGGCCAGCTCTCCGGCGGCGAGAAGCGCCGCGTGGCGCTGTGCAAATTATTGCTGTCGAAACCCGACATGCTGCTGCTCGACGAACCGACCAACCACCTCGACGCTGAGTCGGTCGAGTGGCTCGAGCAGTTCCTCGTGCGCTTCCCCGGCACCGTGGTCGCCGTCACCCACGACCGCTACTTCCTCGACAACGCAGCGGAGTGGATCCTCGAACTCGACCGCGGCCACGGCATCCCGTGGAAGGGCAACTATTCATCGTGGCTCGAGCAGAAGGAGGCGCGGCTGGAACAGGAGCAGAAGCAGGTCGACGCCCACATGAAAGCGATGAAGGTCGAGCTCGAATGGGTGCGCAGCAACCCGAAGGCGCGCCAGGCCAAGTCGAAGGCCCGCCTCGCCCGCTACGAGGAAATGGCCAGCTTCGACTACCAGAAGCGCAACGAGACGCAGGAAATCTTCATCCCGCCCGGCGAACGGCTCGGCAACGAGGTGATCGAGTTCAAGAACGTCAGCAAGGCCTTCGGCGACCGGCTGCTGATCGACAAGCTCTCCTTCCGCATCCCGCGCGGCGCCATCGTCGGCATCATCGGCCCGAACGGCGCCGGCAAGTCGACGCTGTTCCGCATGATCCAGCAGAAGGAAAAACCGGACAGCGGCGAAATCGTCATCGGCCCGACGGTCAAGATCGCCTCGGTGGACCAGTCGCGCGAGGGGCTGGCAAACGACAAGACCGTCTTCGAGGCGGTATCGAAGGGACAGGACATCCTGACCGTCGGCAAGTTCGAGATGCCGGCGCGCGCCTACCTCGGCCGCTTCAACTTCAAGGGGGGCGACCAGCAGAAGATTGTCGGCAACCTCTCCGGCGGCGAGCGCGGCCGCCTGCATCTGGCCTCGACCCTGATCCAGGGCGGCAACGTGCTGCTGCTCGACGAACCGTCGAACGACCTCGACGTCGAGACGCTGCGCGCGCT
>CAZPIE010000016.1:0-8760 GCA_964586275.1 uncultured Methyloversatilis sp.
CCGGCGCGATGATGAAGCCGCCGCCGGCGCCGATGCAGCCGGTGATCAGGCCGGCGACCACACCCACCGCGACCGAGGCCATGAAGATCGTCGTGCTGTAGTAGGCCGGGCTGAAGGCCTGCTTGCTGCCAAGCATCGCTGGCAGCGCCGCGTTCACCTGGTCGGCGTAGGCGACGCCGATCAGGGCGATCGGCAGCAGCATCATGCCAAGCAGCGCCAGGCGCCACCGCTCGTGCAGGATGCGTTGCGAGGTTTCGATCTCCCACTGCGCGAAGCCGCGCGCGCCCTGCATCATCAATGAATAAAAATCGCGAAAAAATTGCATTGTTTCACTCCCCCCTCTAAAAAAACTGCTTCAAGTCGGTACGCCGTGCTTCATGCCTCGCCGCCCGCGGGCGGCGGACCGGTGAGCGGCAAGTGCACCGTGAACACCGCGCCACCCTCCGGACGATTGGCGGCGGTCAGCCGTCCGCCGCAGCGCGCCATGATGTCGCGCGAGACGAACAGACCGAGACCGGTGCCCTTGCCCTTCGGTTTGGTGGTGAAGAACGGATCGTAAAGATGCTCGATGACCTCCGGGGTCAGCCCCGGACCGCTGTCGGCGAACGAAACGAGCACATGATCGCCCTCCAGGCGGCTCGTCACCAGGATCCTGCCGCCGCGGCCGATGGCGTCCAGCGCGTTATGCAGGATATTGAGCACGACTTGCTGAAACTGGGAGGCATCGACGGGAATCGCCGGCAGCTGCGCCTGGTAACGCCGCTCGACGGCGATGTGCTGGCGGCTGGCCTCGTGTTCGAGCAGGGCGACGGTTTCCTCGACCGCCTGGTTGATGTCCGTCGGCACGACCTGGTTGTCGAGCGGATGGGAAAAACCGAGCAGGCGGCGCGTGATGGTCGCGGTACGCCGCACCTGGTTGCGGATCTTTTTCACCGTCTGGCGCAATTCGTCGCGCAGGGCAGGGGAATCCCCGGAGTCGCCCTCGTCGAGCAGGTCGTCCATCAGGCCGGCCTGATCGGAAATGATCTGCAGGGGGTTGTTCACTTCGTGCGCCACGCTCGCCGACAGCCGCCCGATCAGCGCAAGTTTCTCGACTTCGCGCACCTGATGGGTCAACAGATTGTGTTCGCGCTCGGCACGTTCCAGATTACCCACCAGGGTACGCGTCACCAGTACGGCGACGAGGACGATCAGCACCGCGGCGACGGCCACCAGCGCGGTATCGCGAGTCCGGGCCTGTTGCCAGGAAGCCAGCGACGAAGCCACGTTGGTTTCGAGCACCAGCAGCCACTGCCCGCTGTTGAGGGTGACGGCGCCGTGAATGCGCTCGTCCTGCCAGACGGCAATGCCGTCCGCCTCGGCGAGCGCCCCGAAGCGCGCCAGCTCGTCGGCCGACAGGGCGGTGCGGCCGAGCCGGCCCGGCGTCTGGAACTCCCCGCGCCGATTGACGATGAAAGCATCGCCGTCGGGGCCGACGTTCGCGCTGGCCACCAGATTGTTGAAAAAGCTGGAATCGATCGTCGCGCGCAGGATGCCGTCTCCGGAAGGATCGGCCACCGCGACGATCATGTGCGGCACGTTGCGATAGCCGAGGAACACGTCGCTGGCATAGCGGCCGTTCTTCAGGGTAGCGGCGAACCATTCGGCATCGGCGTAGTTCTTGCCGGCCAGCGCCTTTTCGAACGGTCCGCGGTAGGCCAGATGGTTGCCGTGCCGGTCGATGACCCCGATATCGGCAATCACGCCGCCACGGCTCAGGGCGGCATGCAAGGCGTCGATGCGGTGGGGCTGGGCAAGGGTGCGCACCGAATCGAGGGCCAGATGCCCCGCCAGCCGTTCCTCCTGCTCGGCGAGAAAGCGATCGATCAGCAGCTTGCGGTCGCTCGCGAGGCTGGCGATCTCGAGCTTGGTCTTTTCGATCCAGGAAGCCTGGTAGACATGCGCCGTGTTGTAGTTGAGCACCAGCAGCGGAATCACCGACACCGCGATGAATACCGCCGCGAACAGATACTTCTGTCGGGCGTAATAGTGTTCGCGTGGCTTGGCGTTCATTAGTCGGCGATTATCCCCCCGCCGCACAAGGGAGGAGAGAAAAATCCTTAAGCCGGGAGTAGAAATTTCTGATACAACCCGCTTTGCCGGCTTGGCGGTACTGCATGGGGGGTAACGCGTACCCCTTAGCTGCCCCCTTTGCCGTGTATCCCGATGCTTCGCGAAAGCGGTCTCAGCGCTTGACGATCAGCACCGAGGCCTGCGGCGAACGGGTCGCGATGTTGGTCGAGAGGCGGCCGAGCCAGATGCCGAACGGCGTCTTCATGAAGCCTTCCTTCAGTACGATCAGGTCGAAATCGCCCTCGACGGACTCCTTGATGATCTCTTCCTCGACGATGCCCTCGCGCAGCCTGATCGTCGCCTGCGGGACGCCAGCGGTGGACAGGCCGTCCCGGATCGTTTCCAGCTGGGCCAGTTTCTCGTCCTGGACGCCCAGACGCAGCGCATCCTGCACGATGTCGGTCACTTCGGGAGGCGTTTCGGCGGTGTACATGGTCGGCACCGAAACGATGTAGAGAATCTCGACGCTGGCACCCGTGGCCAGGGCCACATCCAGCGCCATCCGCACCGTCGCCTGGCTGGGCGGCAGGTCGACGCTGAGCAGGATCTTGCGCAGCTGCTGCCGCCCGCGCACCACCAGCGTCGAAGTGGTCATGTGACGCACGATCCGGGTGGCGTTGTCGCCCAGGTGCCACTTCGGATCGAAACCGGTCAGCGGACGCGAACCGATCACCAAGAGACGTTGATCGGCGGAACGCCGCAGGATTTCCTGATAGGGCTTGCCAGTGGCGAACACCACCCTGGGCGGCAGGCCCAAACGCTCGAGGGTCTGGCGGCCTTCCTGCAGCGTCGCTTCGCAGACGCCGGCGTCCTCGCAGACCAGCAGCGTCGCGGACTGCTTCAGGCCGGCCGCGATCTGCGCGCCCATGCGCACCGCGGGCAGGTCGTTCGGCGTGCAACTGGCGGCGATCATCAGGCCGCTGCCCGGCGTCAGCTCTGCCAGCCCCGCTTCGGCCTGCACGCCCGCCGCTTCGGCGCGCTCGCGCATGACGCCGCGCACCAGCCAGAAGATGATCACCGCGGAGAGGCCGGTGGCCGAGCCGAGCATCAGGAAGCCGGAGTACGCCGCCCACATCTTTTCCGCGGCATGGGCCTGCTGCAGGAGGTCCGGCTGCTGGGCCAGCCAGGCCTGCACGGCCGCCTTGTTGTTGTGCAGCCAGGCGCCCAGCTCGATGCGGTCGGTGATGCCCGAGGTGGCGCGCGCCCATTCGTCGAGGGCAGCGCGGTAGATGTCCTTGTTGCCTTCGGAAAGGTGCTTGAAGACGACCGAAACGCCGCCACAGATCATGGTGATGGCGAAGTACAGGCGGATGATGGCGCCGCGCGCATAGAGCGTCGCCGTCGCGCCGAACTGCGCGCCGACCGCCGCGCCGACCAGCATGATCAGCGCCGCCAGCAGCTCGACGCGCCCCTTGTAGGCGTAGGTGAAGGCGCCGTAGGCGCCGGAGATCATCACCTCGAACAGGTCGGTGCCCACCGCCACCTTGGTCGGCGCGCCGATGACGTACATCAGCGCCGGCATGCGGATGAAGCCGCCGCCCACGCCGAGGAAACCCGCCAGGAAGCCAGTGAACACCCCGACCCCGATGATCACCCAGATCGAGATATGGAAGCCCGATACCTTGAGATGCACCATCGGCCGCAGCCTGATGCCCTGCATCCAGAGCGCGAGCCTGGACTTGCCCGCGTCGGCATGGGCATCCACGGCTCCTTGCTTCACGGCCCGGCGGGCGCCGACCACGTACTCGTACCACATGTAGAAGCCCAGCCCGAACAGCAGGCACATGTAGATCACCCGCACGATCGGCCCGATGCGGCCGATCTTCTCCAGATACATGATGAGCGTGGCGCCGAGTTCGATGCCGATCACGGTGCCGATGATCATCAGCAGCCCGAGGCGTAAATCGACATTGCCGAACTTGCGGTGCTTGAAGGTGGCGACGATCGACTTGCCGGCGATGTGCGCCATGTCGGTGCCGATCGCGTAGGCCATCGGGAAACCGAAGACGTTGAGCGCCGGCGTGACCATGAAGGCGCCGCCGACGCCAAAGAAGCCGCCGATGACCCCGACGGTGAAGCCGAGCAGGATCAGCGCGTAGCCATTGACCTCGGTGCCCGAGATCGGCAGATGGACCGCCCAGTCGAACATGATGAACCTCTCCCGCTGCGTTCAGTGGTGGTGTTCGGGCGCGCCGGACTTGGCCGCGCCGAATCGCTTCAGAAGCGCCTCGGCCAGCACGGCGATGCCGATGCCGACGATGGCCATCGTCAGCACCGTGACGATGGCGAAGCCCAGAGGGTTGGTCTGATTGAGCTGGGTCGTCCATTCGAGGAACCAGGCGAACATGTCATGCCTCCGCTGTGGGTCTGTGGGCATTCTAGTGAACCGCTCTGCCCCGTCCATGGGCACTTTGAGGTAGGGCGCTACGTAGAACTACGCGGTCTGCTAAAAGACAGAAAGAGGACGGCCAGGGCGCCGTCCCGCCAGCGCCGACTTTCAGCGGATGCGGAGCCGCTGATTATGGCTCCAGCCGCTACGCTTGACTTCGGCCGAGGCCGAAGTTAGCCTGCGCCGCAATCACCGCTTACCTGATACGTAAGCGTTGATTGTCGAGACACTTCATCAGTTCGCCGCTCACCGCGCGCAGGCGCTGGTTGAGCAGCATCATCAGTTCCATGAGGATCTTGACGCCGATCTTGGGGTGCTCCGCCACCAGGCGGGTCAGGGCATCGCGGTCGAGCACCGCGAACAGGGTCGGCGCGAGCGTGACGCAGCTGGCGAAGCGCGGCTCGCCGTCGATCAGCGACATCTCGCCGAGCGTCTTGCCGGGGCCATCGACGGCCAGCCGCTGCGGCAGGCCCTGGCGGTCGCGCTTGAGGATCTCGACGCTGCCCTCGATCAGCAGCAGCATGCAATCGCCGAGCTCGTCCTCGCGGATGATCTCGATGCCGATGTCGGCGCGATAGCAGTGCATGTAGTGGGCCAGCAGTTCGATTTCCGCACGGTCGAAATCCTCGAACAGCCGGATGTGTTCGATGATCTCCATGATGCGATCGACATGGACGGTCGCATTGCCCAGCGCTTGCAGGGCGGCGAAAGGATCGTTGGGATAGGCACTGGCCATGGCATAGACGAATCAACAGGATGCGTCATTCTAGCCGGCCAGCAGCCAGATGACCATGAGCAGCCAAAGCCCGAATACGCCCATTAAATGCGGGTCATTCAGCAGTTCGCGCGCCGGATCGCCTCCGCCGCCGGCCCGGTGCAGGCGATACAGGTAGCGCAGCAGTCCATAAAGAACGCAGGGCACGGTGGCGATCAGCCAGGGCGTGCCGTGCAGCGCGATGGTTTCTTCGCTGACCGTGTAAAGGCTGTAGGCGATCACCGTCGCGCCGCCGGTCAACGTGATGAACTGGTCGAGCATCGGCGCCGAGTAGTGGTCGAGCACGCGCCGGTGCGGCTTGCCTGCTTCCGCCGGCACTCCCGTTTCGGCGCGCCGCTTGGCGAAGCCGAGGAACAAGGTCAGCATCAGGCCGCAGAGCACCAGCCAATGGGAGGGCTCGATGCCCACGCCGAGCGTGCCGGCGAAGATGCGCAGCATGAAGCCGGCGGCGATGATGAAGACGTCGAGGATCACGACGTGCTTGAGCCCGAGGCTGTAGCCGATGTTCATCAGCACGTAGGCGACGAAGATCCACGGCGCCCGCGAGGGAGGAACGCCAAACAGTCCCAAAACCAGCCCGCCGCCGGCGAGCAGGCAGATCCCGGCAAGGGCGACGGCCGCCCCGATGCCGACCCTGCCGCTGGCGATGGGCCGCCGGCGCTTCTCGGGATGGCGCCGGTCGGCTTCCCGGTCGAGGATGTCGTTCATCACATACACCGCCGACGAGATCAGGCAGAAGGCGACGAAAGCCGCCAGCGCCTGCGCGCGCATCTCCGGGTTCGTCCAGGCATGGCCGAACAGCAGGCCGACCAGCACGAAGCCGTTTTTCACCCACTGGTGCGGCCGTAGTAGCTGGATCAGCGGCGGCATTGTTCCTTCTCGAAGTAACGCTCGCAAAAATAACAACCGGCAAGCGGCAGCCAGTCCGGCACGGCATAGTAGCGGCGCCGCACCTCGGCCAGTACCGTATCACGATAGCGCGGGTAATCGAAGCCCTGGCCGCGCACCACCCAGAAGCGCGCGCCGCGGTGCTCGAAGCTGTCTATCGTCACGCTGCGGAACCAGGGGGTGTATTCGCCCTCCTGCGGCGCAGTCTTGCGCAGCACGGTGATGTCGCGCCCGTCATGCGCGCGCCAGTCGGTGAGGATGTCGTCGTGGCGCGCCTTGCCCGAGCCAGGCCCGAGCACCGGCACGTAGCGGCGCAGGTTGTAGCCCAGCGTCACCGCGTTCGAATAGCCGTCGGAGGCCAGCAAGGTTTCCCCTGGCGCGGCGCGCTCGACCAGTTCCCGGCTCGCGAAGGTCAGCACGAGGCCGGGATACCAGCTCAGCGTGCGCCAGGTTTCCAGCGGCAGGCGCGACAGACCGACCGCCAGTGCGATGTGCAAGGCCGCGAACCCGAGGAAGAAAACACCGAGCTTTTGCACGCCGCGCGGCGTCAGGCGCCGCGCCGCGAGCAGCAGGGCAAAGGGCACGAAGGACAGCACCCAGTGCAGACCGATGGTCTTGGCCAGCGACAGCAGGGCGAACAGCAGCAGGGGCGCCGCCGCCAGCACGAGCAGCGTGCGGTCGCTGACCCCGTCCGTACGGGACAGCGGACGCCGGAACAGGGCCCACATCACCGGCGGCGTCAGGACGTACAGCAGCATCGCCGGGTAGAGCAGCGGCGTCCTCAGGTTGAGGCCGGTATTGCCGCGGTCGTGGCGATTGACGAAGTTGAACAGGTAGTTGGTCCAGCAATGCCCGCTGTTCCACCAGGCCATCAGCAGCAGGGCGGGCACGCAGCAGGCATAGGCGATGAACAGTCCCCGCCAGGCGCCGCGCGTGCGCCGCATCAGCACATCGACGAGGTAGGCGAAGCCGAGCAGCGCAGCGAAGTACTTCGCCAGCACCGCGCCGGCGAGGAACAGGCCGGCGACCAGGTACCAGCGCAGGCTGTCGTCACGCGCGGCGCGCAGCCAGGCCAGTCCGGAGAGCGCCGCGCAATACACCAGCGCGGTATCGGTGGTGACGAAGACGTTCCAGACATTCACCGGCGCCAGCAGGACCAGCAGCGCCACCCAATCCCGGCAGTCCGCCCGCTCCGGAAACATCCGGGGCCAGGCCCAGCGGACTGCCAGTGCGAGCAACAGCGGCTGGACGATCTGCGGCAGCCGCAGCCACCACTCGGCATCGCACACCGCCAGGAGCACGGCAAGCCACCAGCCGATCAGCGGCGGATGGTCGTAGAAGCCCCAGTCCGGGAACCTGCCCCACCAGATGAAATAGGCTTCGTCCCCGCTGATGGGGAAGGCGCTCGCCAGCCAGAAGCGGAAGGCGAGGGTCAGCGCCGCTACCGCGAGAAAGAGGCGGCCGGCGAAAGTCGTCAAGACAGGCCTCAGCGCGCGGCGAGCGCGGCGCGGCGCTGCCGCACCGCTTCGGCGAGCTGTTCGAGCACGACGACGGTGTCGTCCCAGCCGAGGCAGGCGTCGGTGATCGACTGGCCGTAGGCGAGCGGCTTGCCCGGCTTGAGGTCCTGGCGGCCCTCGTTGAGGTGGGACTCGATCATCACGCCGAAGATGCGCTCCTCGCCGGCGGCGAGCTGGCCCGCGACATCGGCCGCCACTTCCATCTGGCGCTTGAAATCCTTGCGGCTGTTGCCGTGCGAAAAGTCGACCATCACGCGCGCCGCGAGGCCCGATTTGCCGAGTTCGGTGCAGGCGGCGTCGATGCTGGCGTGGTCGTAGTTGGTGTGCTTGCCGCCGCGCAGGATGACGTGGCAGTCCTCGTTGCCGTTGGTCGAGACGATCGCCGAGTGGCCGGCCTTCGTGACCGAGAGGAAATGGTGCGGCGCCTGCGCCGCGCGGATCGCATCGACGGCGATCCGGATGTTGCCGTCGGTGCCGTTCTTGAAGCCGACCGGGCAGGACAGACCGGAGGCCAGTTCGCGATGCACCTGGCTCTCGGTGGTGCGCGCGCCGATCGCGCCCCAGCTGATCAGGTCGGCGGTGTATTGCGGGGAGATCGTGTCGAGGAACTCGGTGGCGCAGGGCAGCCCCATCTGGGCGAGTTCCCACAGCAGGCGGCGCGCGAGGCGCAGGCCTTCGTTGATCCTGTAGCTGCCGTCCAGGCGCGGATCGTTGATCAGGCCCTTCCAGCCGACGGTGGTGCGCGGCTTCTCGAAATAGACGCGCATCAGGATCAGCAGGTCCGCGTCGAGGCGATCGTGCACTTCCTTGAGCCGGCGGGCATATTCGAGCGCCGAATCGAAGTCGTGGATCGAGCAGGGCCCGACCACGACCAGCAGGCGGCTGTCGGCGCCGTGCAGGATGCGGTGGATCGCCGCGCGCGCGTTGTAGGTTGTGAGCGCGGCCTTTTCGGTCGCCGGAAACTCGCGCAGGACGTGTCCCGGCGGCGAGAGTTCCTTGATTTCCCGGATGCGGACGTCGTCGACGATGTGTTTCATGATGGTGGTGTCCGAACGAAATCAGGCAATTTTACCGCAGCG
>CAZPIE010000016.1:8860-11947 GCA_964586275.1 uncultured Methyloversatilis sp.
CGATGTGTTTCATGATGGTGGTGTCCGAACGAAATCAGGCAATTTTACCGCAGCGAATCGGCAACGTTCTCGCCGCAGCGTTGCATGCGCTCGGTTGTCCTCATCGCTACCACGTACATACAGGGTGCTATCATGTACATTGCTACCTCCCAAGGAAACCCTCCCAAGGAAACCACATGAACAAGCCGCTTAGCGCCACGCACCTGCGCGCCGAACTGTTCAAGACCCTGGATCGGGTCGCCGCCACGGGCGAACCGGTGGAAGTGGCCCGTCCAGCGGGCACCGTACGCATCGTCGCAAGCTCGCCGGGCAGCCGGCTGGCCCGCCTGCGGCCCCACTCCGGCGCGATCGTCGGCGATGCGGCCGATCTGGCGCAAGTCGGCTGGGCGAATGCTTGGCGGCCGTGAGCGCGCCTCTCTATCTCGATACCCATGTTCTGGTCTGGCTGTACCAGGACGGCGCGACGCGGCTGACGCCTGCCGGTTGCCATGCCATCGACACAGCCGACCGCCTGCTCATTTCGCCCATCGTCGAACTGGAACTGGCCTACCTGCGCGAAATCGGTCGCGTCACGCGCACGGCCGGCACGATACTCGACACCTTGCGGCGCGACCTCGACCTGGATACTTGCAGGCTGCCCTTCGCCTCGGTGGTCGGGGCAGCCGTCGGACTGACCTGGACGCGCGACCCGTTCGATCGCCTGATCGTCGCCCAAGCCAGCCATGGCCGGGCGCCCTTGCTCACCGCCGACCAGAACATACTGGCCCATTACGCCAAGGCGTTCTGGTAAGCGATGCGGCGTTAAGCCGTTCCCCCCACAGTCATCCCGTCGATGCGCACGGTCGGCTGGCCGACGCCGACCGGCACGCTCTGGCCTTCCTTGCCGCAGGTGCCGACGCCGGGGTCGAGCGCGAGGTCGTTGCCGATCATCGAGACGCGCGTCAGCACGTCCGGGCCGTTGCCGATCAGCGTCGCCCCTTTCACCGGCCGGGTGATCTTGCCGTTTTCGATCAGGTAGGCCTCGGCCGCCGAGAAGACGAACTTGCCGCTGGTGATGTCGACCTGCCCGCCGCCGAAGTTGGCAGCATAGAGACCCTTTTTCACCGCGGCGACGATCTCCTGCGGATCTCTGTCGCCCGCTTCCATCGTCGTGTTGGTCATGCGCGGCAGCGGCAGGTGGGCAAAGGATTCGCGCCGGCCGTTGCCGGTCGGCTTGACGCCCATCAGGCGCGCATTGAGCGTGTCCTGCAGGTAGCCGACGAGGATGCCGTCCTCGATCAGCACGGTGCGTTGCGTCGGGTTGCCTTCGTCGTCGACGGAGAGCGAACCGCGCCGGTGCGGGATGCTGCCGTCGTCGACGACCGTGACGCCCCTGGCCGCGACGCGCTCGCCGATGCGGCCGGAGAAGGCCGAGCTGCCCTTGCGGTTGAAGTCGCCCTCGAGCCCGTGGCCGATCGCCTCGTGCAGCAGGATGCCGGGCCAGCCGCTGCCGAGCACCACGGTCATCTCGCCGGCCGGCGCCGGTCCGGCACCGAGATTCACGCTGGCCTGATGCACGGCCTGCGCCGCGTAGTCCTGCAGCACGGCGTCGGTGAAGTAGCCGTAGTCGAAGCGGCCGCCGCCGCCCGCCGAGCCCTGCTCGCGGCGGCCGTGCTCTTCCATGATCACGGTGACCGATACGCGGCACAGCGGCCGCACGTCCGCTGCAAGGCGGCCGTCGGAACGCGCCACCAGGATCGTTTCCCAGCTGCCGGCGATGTGCGCCATCACCTGCGTGACGCGCGGATCGAGGGCGCGGGCGAGGCTTTCGAGGCGCTCCAGCAGCCCGACCTTCTCGGCATCGGGCAGCGAAGCGAGCGGATCGTCGCCGGCATACAGCGCCGACACGCCACACCCCGCAAGGCGGGGCAGCGCGCCGTTGCCGCCCGCTGCCGCAATCGCGCGCGTCGCCTTCGCGGCGGAGAGCAAGGCCGGCAGGCTGATCTCGTCGGAATAGGCGAAGGCGGTCTTCTCGCCGCTGATCGCACGCACGCCGACGCCCTGTTCGATGTTGAAACTGCCGGACTTGACGATGCCCTCTTCGAGGCTCCAGGCCTCGGAACGGGCGAACTGGAAATAGAGGTCGGCGAAGTCGAGCCGGTGGCCGAACAGTTCGCCGAAGACGCGCGACAGCTGGCTCGCGGTCAAGTCGTAGGGCGTCAACAGGTGGCGTTCGGCGGTAGAGAAATGTGTGTTTGCGTTCATGTGGCAAGTTTACAGCCTTCCATGGCGCAGGGCCGGCAGGCTCGCCCGAACCGCCGCGATGCGCTCCGGATCGAGGTCGGCGACGATGACGCCTGCGCCGTATTCCATGCGCGCCAGCACCTCGCCCCAGGGATCGACGATCATGCTGTGCCCGTGGGTCATGCGCCCGGTCGGATGCAGGCCGCCCTGCGCCGCGGCAAGCACGTAGCACTGGTTCTCGACCGCGCGCGCGCGCAGCAGCATTTCCCAGTGCGCCTTGCCCGTCGTGTCGGTGAAGGCCGCCGGCAGCGCGATCAGGTCCAGCGGGCCGAGCTTCCGAAACAGCTCGGGAAAGCGCAGGTCGTAGCAGATGCCCAGGCCGACGCGCGCCCCCGGCGTAGCGAAAGCCACCGGCACGGCCGGGCCGGCCTCGATGGTTTCGGACTCGTCGTAACGCTCCGTGTCCTTCTGGAAACCGAACAGGTGGATCTTGTCGTAGCGCGCGACGCGGCGGCCCGCCGGATCGAAGACCAGGCAGGCGTTCCTGAGCTTCGCGGGATCGTCCGCCGTGAGGGGAATCGAGCCGCCGACGAGCCAGAGGCCGTGGCGCGCGGCGGTTTCCGCGAGGAAATCCTGGATCGGGCCGCTGCCCTCGATCTCACGCACCGCCAGACGGTCGGCGTCGCTGCCGCCGATGATCGGGAAATATTCGGGCAGGGCGACGAGTTGCGCGCCCTGCGCGGCGGCCGCGGCGACGAGCCGCCCGGCGGTGGCGAGATTGGGCGCGACCTCGGGCGTCGAGATCATCTGGACGGCGGCGATGCGCAAGCGTTCGGTCATGGCGGTGATGGAACGGTTGGGGGC
>CAZPIE010000016.1:12047-18315 GCA_964586275.1 uncultured Methyloversatilis sp.
GGACGGCGGCGATGCGCAAGCGTTCGGTCATGGCGGTGATGGAACGGTTGGGGGCGGTTCGGGAGGTTCGCGGACGAGCTTTTCGACCTGCGGATCGCTCCAGCCGCCGGTCACGGCGTACTCGTAGGCGAAGATCTGGTCGAGCGGATCCTTGAGGACTTTCTGCGCGGCCCAGGCCACGGCGCCCGCCACGGGGCTGGCGATCATCGCGCCGACCGCGAGCGTCTCGCCGATGGCCGGCTGTACGCGCACCTTGAGGTTCTGCGTTTCCGCCACCAGGTCGGCCTGGCCGGAGAGCACGACCTGTGCCGACGGCCCGCGGATGCGCAACTCGTCGGTCGTCATCACGCCCCTGGCGATCCGCGCCTCGCCGGCGATGCTGTCGAAGGCGAAGCCCTCGCTGAAGATGTCGCGGAAATCGAGGGTGATGCGGCGCGGCAGCGATTGCAGCGACAGCACGCCGAGCAGGCGGCCGACGCCGGGCTCGAGCTTCTTGAACTGCCCCTTGCCGAAGTCCGCCTCGATGCGGCCGGCGAGGCTGGGCAGGTCGAAGGCGAAGGGACTGCCGCTCCAGCGCAGCTCGCCTTCGAGCTCGCCCTCGCCGCGCCGCACCGCGTCCGGCATGCCCATGCGCTCGAGCAGTTTCTCGGCATTGTTTACGTCGAGCTTGAAGGCGAGCGTCGTCTCCGGCGCGGCCCGCCGCGGACGCCAGCGCCCTTCGCCATTCAGCCTGGCCGCCTCGTTCTTCACGTCGAGCTTCGCCTGCCAGCTGCCGCCGCGGTTCTCGGCCTTCAGCTTGACTTCGCCGAGCGCCATGTCGCCGAGCCGGAAGCTGTCGATGACAAGATCGACCGCCGGCATCTCGCGTGGCTCTTCCGCGGGCTCGTCCGTGCCGGTCGCGCCGGCCGCGCCTTCGCCGGCGGGCAAATGGAGGCGCGTCAGCCGGCCGGCGATGCGCCCCGGTCCTGCGGTATCCCAGCTCAGCTGGCCCTGCGCCTCCCGGCTGGCCAGCGCCAGCTGCCAGCGCGCTGCGCTGCGCGCGCCCTGCAGCTGCACGTCGTGGAACGGACGATGCATGGCCCGCAGCTCGGGACTGCGGATGTCGATAGCCGCCAGGGACGGCAGGCGGTCCGGCTTGTCCGCGGGACTGCCAATGTCATTGCGCAGGATCGATTGCCACTGGTCGATGTCGAGGCGCGGCAGATCGACCGCGAGGGCGATGCCCTGGGCCGGCAAGGGACCGCCCGACCTGACCGCGGCCGCGCCGAGCGCCAGCCGGCCGCGCCAGCTCGCGCCGCTCTGTTGCAGCCGCAGGCCGGCAACGGCGCCCAGCGCCACGGTCCATTCGTCGCGGCGCGGCTCGCGCGAACCCATATAGCCCTGCACGCTCAGGGGCAGCACCGTCAGCGCCGACTTGTTGAAGGGCTCGGGCAGGCTCGACGCGAGTCCGCGCAGGTCGGACTCGATGCGCAGCTCGGCCGCCGGCTTCTTCACGCTCAGGCTGCCGCGCCAGGAGGTTTCGCCGGACAGATGGTCGAGCGCGCGCAGGCCGTAGAAGCGCCGCAACGCATGCGTTTCGAGACTGCCGGCGGCCTCGATGCGCACCGTCCCGCCGGGCTGGGAAGCGATGTCGAGGGTCAGCGGCTGGTCGAGGAAGCGCGCGCGCAGGTTCTTTGCCTGCAGGCGGTCGGCGGTGAAGGAGATCTCGCCCTGGGCGGCCGTGAAAGGCGGCAGCCCGCGCAGCACCTCGACCCGGTTGTCGGCGAAACGGTAGCGGCCCTGCACCTGGGAAGTGTCGATGCGGCGCAGCGGCAGCACCAGCTTGAGGTCGAGCTCGCCGTTGCCCGTCGCGGCCATCGCTTCCGTGAAGCGATCGATGCGCGCCCCGACCGGGCTGGCCTCGATGAAATCGAGGAAGCGCTGCGTTTCGCCCTTGGCGCGTCCGGTGACGGTGAGGCGTTCCTCCGGCGCTTCGAGGTCGGCGATCTCGGCGCGCACGTCGGCGAGCGCGACGCCCATGATCGTCGCGCGCTGGCCGCGGATCAGCATGCGCTCGCCCTCGAACAACAGTTCCCCGTCGATATCGGTGATGCCCGGCCAGCCGCTGGCGTAATCGAGCTGCACTCCCCGAAACGTTCCCCTGACCTGGAAAATACCGCCCTTGCCCTTGCGGAAGGGAAACTCGGCCAACGGTCCCTTGAGGCGTAGCGTTGCGCTCTCGGCGCGACCGCCGCGGATGCTGGCGCGCAGCCAGTCGCGCGCGTCCTTGTTCACCGCCAGCGGCATGTAGCGCCACACGGCATTGCCGGCGGCATCGACGAGTTTCGCGGAGAGGTCGATCTCTCCCAGTCCCCGTCCCGTGTAGCGATAGGCGCCCGTCGCCTCGCCCCGGGCATCTTCGTTGGCGAAGTTCGCGCGCTGGATCAGAATCTCGGTCGTGCCCGGCTTGCCGCGCCAGCCGATCTCGGCTTCGAGCCGCGCGAGCGCCAACGTCGGCTCCGGAAAGACGGCAGGCAGGTCGATCATCGCATTGCGGCTGTCGATGTTCGCCCGACCGCTGCGCTCGTCGCCCTCCAGCCGCCCCGCAATGCCGCTGAACCCCGGCAGTTCCTTGTGCGCGGCGAGCGCCAGGTCGGCGAAGCCGCCCTGCACGCGCCAGTGCGTCGGCGCGTCGGCCGGCCCCTGCCAGGCGAGGCTGAAGTTTTCGAGCCGCCCCCGCGGCGTCAGGGCCTGCAGACGCTCGCGCCAGCTCCGCGGCAGCGGGAAATGCTCCGCCAGCGCGGCCAACTCGGCCAGATCGAGCCGGCTGGCCCGCAGTTCCCCTCCTTGTTCGCCGCCCGCCGCGCGCCCGCCGGTCGCGATCTTCAGGCTGGCCTGCGTCGGCGGCATCTCGATGCCGCCGGCCGTTGCGAGGCTCAGGCGTTTGACTTCGCCGAAATAGCCCTCCGCCGTCTTGCGGCCGGCCAGGCGACCCTCGATCCGGCTCAGTTCCAGCGGCGCGAGCTCGGGCTGCAGCCGCAGGCTCAGGTCGGCCAGCCGCAGCTCGGCGGCGAATCCAGTCGGCATCCGTTGGGCGAAATCGAGCCAGAGCCGCACATCGCCCGCGCCGCGCTTGAGCTCCAGCGGCAGGTCGAGCCAGGGCGCCAGCGCCGCGAGGTCGAGCCCGGCGATCTCGGCATAGCTGGCGCCTTCCCATGCGGCGAAATCGGCAAAACGGCGGCCTTCCAGGTTGGCGCGCAGGTCGATGCGCTCCGCGATCCCGCCCGAGGGCTCGGCGGTCAGGCCGACGCTGTGATGCCGGCCAAGATTGCGCAGCACGAGATTGAGCTTGTCGAGTTCGAGGGGCGGCGCGCCGCGCAGTTCGTCGCGCCAGGTGATGCGGGCGTCGCGCACGACGATGCGGTATTGCTCCAGCAGCCAGTCGGCGAAGCCGCTGTCGCCTTCGCCGCGCACCGGCAGGCCGGCGACGAACAGCGTACCGGCGGCATCGCGGCGGATGTCGAGCGTCGGCGCGATGATGTCCAGCCGATGCAGGCGCGGTTCCATGAACAGCAGCGACGACCAGCCGATATCGGCCTCGACGCGCTCCAGGGCGAGCGCCGGGCGCCCCGCCCGGTCATGCAGCTGCAGCTTCTCGATGACGAGGTGCGGATGCAGTCCGGGCCAGCCGGCCGTCAGCGCGCCGATTTCGACGCGCAGGCCGATGGCCTCCGACAGTTGCCGTTCGATCGTGCCGCGCCAGGCGCCGATTTCGGGCACGACCCAGTGGCGGCCGACGAGGATCAGCGTCGCCGCCGCGAAATAGGCCACCAGCAACAGCCGGCCGGTCCAGAGGAGCATGGCGCGGACGATGCCGACGGAAAGAAAATTGGACGCGGGCAAGGGAGAGTGGGCGGGACTAGAATGTCACGGTTCGATGGGACACAAATTCTAGTCCATGACCCTCCCGCAACATCCACGCTGGCCGACCGAATACTCCCGTTACCTCGAGCGCCTGCTGCAGGCCCGCCCCGAGCTGCAGGACGAACTCGGCGCCGCAGCGCCGCTCGATGCGGCCATGCTGCAAGCCTGGCTCGGGGAAACGCCGCTCACCGAAGACAAGCTCAAGCCGGCGCTGCGCCGTCTCAAGCAGCGCGCCATGGCGCGCATCGCCAGCCGCGACCTCGCGGGACGGGCCGACCTGGCCGAGGTCGTCGAGAGCATGACGCTGGTCGCCGATGCCGCCGTCGCCGCCGCGCTGGAGGTCACCGAAGCCGCGCTGGTCGCCCGCTACGGCGTGCCGCGCAACGCGGCGGGCGCACGCCAGCGCCTCATCGTCATCGGCATGGGCAAGCTCGGCGGCCGCGAGCTGAACGTCTCGTCGGACATCGACCTGATCTTCGTCTATCCCGAGGACGGCGACACCGATGGGGGCCGCTCGATCTCCAACTTCGAATTCTTCACGCGCCTCGGCAAGAGCCTGATCAACGCGCTGGCCGACATCACCGGCGACGGGCAGGTGTTCCGCGTCGACATGCGGCTGCGCCCCAACGGCGACTCCGGGCCGCTGGCCTGCTCGTTCGACATGCTGGAGAACTACTTCTACACGCAGGGCCGCGAGTGGGAACGCTACGCCTGGATCAAGGCGCGCCCCTTGACCGGAGACCGCTGGCCGGAGCTGGAGCAGATCCGCACCGCCTTCGTGTTCCGCAAGTATCTCGACTTCGGCGCGATCGACGCGATGCGCAACCTGCATGCGCAGATTCGCCGCGAGGTCGCCAGGAAGGACATGGCGAACAACGTCAAGCTCGGTCCCGGCGGCATCCGCGAGATCGAGTTCATCGCGCAGGCGTTCCAGCTGATCCGCGGCGGCCGCGATACCGCCTTGCAGGTCAAGCCGACGCTCGAAGTGCTCAAGCGGCTCGTCGATCGCGGCCAGCTCGAACTTGAAGACGTGGTCGCCCTCTCCGGCGCCTACCGTTTCCTGCGCCGCCTCGAACACCGCCTCCAATATCTCGACGATGCCCAGACGCATGCGCTGCCGGAAAACCCGGACGACCAGCAGCGCGTCGCGCGGGCGATGGGCTTCGCGGACTACGAAGCGCTGCTGATGGAGCTCGACGACCATCGCCAGACCGTCGCCCGCCATTTCGAGGGGATTTTCGCCGATCCCAACGCACGCAACCAGGCGCTCGAACAGGTCTGGACCGGCAGCGGTGATGGCGGCCACGGCGAGGAGCTCGTCAGACTCGGCTTTCGCGCGACGGCATCCCTCTGCGCGCGGCTTTGCGCGATCCGCGGCGGCCTGCGCTACCAGCAGATGGGCGAGCAGGCCAGGGCGCGCTTCGACGCCCTCGTGCCGCGCGTCATCCAGGCGGCGGCGACGATGCCCAATCCGGACGAGACGCTGTCGCGCATGCTCGACCTGCTCGAAGCGATCGGCCGCCGCGCCGCCTATCTCGCGCTGCTGCTGCAGTATCCGCAGGCGCTCGAACAGGTCGCGAAGATCGCCGGCGCCTCGTCCTGGGCGGCCGACTACCTGCTGCGCCACCCGATCCTGCTCGACGAACTGCTCGATCCGCGCATCCTGCAGATGGCGCCCGACTGGCCGGGCTTCCGCCAGCAGCTCGCCGAGCAAACCGACGCCCTCGAGCCCGACACCGAACAGCAGATGGACGTGCTGCGCGAGGCGCACCATGCGCAGGTGTTCCGCCTCCTCGCACAGGACATCGCCGGGCTGCTCACCGTGGAGAAGCTCTCCGACCACCTCTCGGAACTCGCCGACATCCTCGTCGGGCGCAGCATCGAGCTGGCCTGGCGCAAACTGCTCACCCGGCACCGCGAACAGCCGGCCTTCGCGGTGATCGGCTATGGCAAGCTTGGCGGCAAGGAACTCGGCTACGCTTCCGACCTCGATCTCGTCTACCTGTTCGACGATCCTGCGCCGGAGGCTGGCGCCATCTATGCCAAGCTCGGCACGCGCCTCAACACCTGGCTGTCGACGCGCACCGCCGCCGGCATCCTGTTCGAGACCGACCTGCGGCTGCGGCCGAACGGCGACGCCGGCCTCGTCGTCAGTTCGCTGGAAGCCTTCCGCAAGTACCAGCTCGAAAACGCCTGGGTGTGGGAGCACCAGGCGCTGACCCGCGCCCGCTTCGTCGCCGGCGATCCGGCCATCGGCGCCGCCTTCGAGAAGATCCGCTGCGAGCTCCTCTGCCAGCGCCGCGACCGCATCAAGCTCCGCACGGAAGTGCTCGCGATGCGCCAGAAGATGCACGAAAACCTCGGC
>CAZPIE010000016.1:18415-20233 GCA_964586275.1 uncultured Methyloversatilis sp.
CACGATTTCGGCGGCCTCGTCGATGTCGAATTCATCGTGCAGTACCTGGTCCTCGCGCATGCCTGCGACTTCCCGCAACTGACCGGCAACCTCGGCAACATCGCCCTGCTGCGCAGCGCCGCCGCCTGCGGGCTGATTCCCGCCGAGCTTGCCGAACGGACGCGCGACGCCTACCGCGAATACCGCCGGCTGCAGCACCTGCGCCGCCTCAACAACCTCGACAGCCGCGTCGACGCCGCGCCGCACGCCGAGCGCATCGCGGCGGTACGCACCCTCTGGAAACACGTGTTTGGAGAAAACTGAGATGCCCGTCAATTACGCCACCCCCGCTCCCGACCTACTCTTCCCCGTCGCCGGCGTCCGCCTGGGCGTCGCCGAGGCCGGCATCCGCAAGGCGAATCGCCGCGACCTGACGCTGATCGAGCTCGCGCCGGGCAGCCGCGTCGCCGGCGTGTTCACCCAAAACCGCTTCTGTGCCGCGCCCGTGATCGTCTGCCGCGAACACCTGAAACGGGAAGGCATCCGCGCGCTCGTCATCAACACCGGCGTCGCCAACGCGGGCACCGGCGCGCCGGGTCTCGTCGCCGCGCGCGCCTCCTGCGCTGCGGTCGCGCAACTCATGGGCATCCAGCCGGCGCAGGTGCTGCCCTTCTCCACCGGCGTGATCCTCGAACCGCTGCCCGTCGAACGGCTCGTCGCCGGCCTGCCCGCCGCGCACGCCGCGCTCAAGTCCGACGGCTGGCACGAGGCCGCGCACGCGATCATGACCACCGACACGGTCGCCAAGGCCGCTTCACGCAAAGTCGGCGCTGGCGAGACGGCATGCACCATCTCCGGCATGGCCAAGGGCGCGGGCATGATCCGCCCGAACATGGCGACCATGCTCGGTTTCGTCGCCACCGACGCGGCGGTCGCCCAGCCGCTGCTCGAACAACTGGTCAGGGAAGCCGCCGACGAATCCTTCAACTGCATCACCGTCGATGGCGACACCTCGACGAACGACTCTTTCATCCTGATCGCCAGCGGCCAGGGCGGCGCGCGTTTCGAGTCCGCCCAAGATGCCGGCTGGGCCGAGTTCAAGGGCGCCGTCATCGCCGTCGCGCGCGAACTCGCGCAGGCCATCGTCCGCGACGGCGAAGGCGCCACCAAGTACATCGAGGTCGCGGTCGAGGGCGGCCGCACGCGCGAGGAATGCAAGGCCGTCGGCTACGCGATCGGCCATTCGCCGCTGGTCAAGACCGCCTTCTTCGCTTCCGACCCCAACCTCGGCCGCATCCTCGCCGCCATCGGCTATGCGTGGAACAACGACCCCGCGCTCGCCGATCTCGACGTCGACAAGGTCAAGGTCTGGCTTGGCGACGTTCTGGTCGCCGAAAACGGCGGCCGCGCCGCGAGCTATCGCGAAGAGGACGGTGCGCGTACCATGAAGCCCGCCGAGATCCGCATCCGCGTCGACCTCGGCCGCGGCAGCCGCGCCGCGAATGTCTGGACCTGCGACTTCAGCTACGACTACGTGAAGATCAACGCGGATTACCGGAGTTGAATGACCCGAGCTGGCTCGTCCTCGGGTGGGCGGCGTACGCGCTGCTCCACTCGCTGCTCGCCTCGCTGCGCTGCAAGGCCTGGGTCACGCGCCGCTGGCCCGGCTTTGCGCCGTACTATCGGCTCGCGTTCAACCTGCAGTCGGTCATTCTGGTACTGCCCCTCGTCTGGGCCACCTACGCGATTCCGGGCGAGTGGCTGTGGCGCTGGACCGGATGGGCCGCCTGGCTCGCCAACGGCCTTGCGCTAGCGGCCGTGGCGGGATTCGTCCTGTCC
>CAZPIE010000017.1:0-19603 GCA_964586275.1 uncultured Methyloversatilis sp.
GGCGCGCGACTTCACCACGCTCATCGCGTAGGCGAGGTAGGCGCGCTCGGCGTAGGAATCGAGCGGAAGCGCTTCGCCTTCGGCGAAAGTCGGCGCTGGCGGAACGGCGGCTTGTTCAAATAAATCCGGAGTGTTCATACGTCAGCCTCGGCCAGATGGCCCTTGCTTTCCATCCAGGCGCGACGGCCGGCGGCCTCGCCCTTGCCCATCAGCAGGTTGAAGAGTTTCAGCGTGTCGTCATGGGCTTCGCCACGCTCGAAGACGGGCAGCACGCGGCGCGTCGCCGGGTCCATCGCCGTCTCGCGCAACTGCTCGGGGTTCATCTCGCCGAGCCCCTTGAAGCGGCCGACCTCGATCTTGTCGAGCGCGATGCCTTCCCTGGCGAGGCGGTCCCTGATTGCCTCGAGTTCGCCCTCGTCAAGCGCGTAGAGCCGCTTGGCCGGGCGCTTCTTGCCGCTGGCCGGCACGTCGACACGGTAGAGCGGCGGCTGGGCGATGAAGACGTGGCCCTTAGCGATCAGCGCGGGGAAGTGGCGGTAGAAGAGGGTGAGCAGCAGCGTCTGGATGTGGGCGCCATCCACGTCGGCGTCGGACATGATGACGACCTTGCCGTAGCGGAGGTTGCTCAGGTCGACATTTTCGGCGGTCGCATGCGGCTCGATGCCCAGTGCCACCGCGATATCGTGGATTTCGTTGTTGGCGAACAGGCGGTCGGCCTCGATCTCCCAGGAATTTTGCACCTTGCCGCGCAGGGGCAGGATGGCCTGGGTCTCGCGGTTCCTGGCCATCTTGGCCGAGCCGCCGGCCGAGTCGCCCTCGACGAGGAACAACTCGTTTTCTGAAATGTCGGTCGATTCGCAGTCCGCGAGCTTGCCAGGCAGCACGGCGACGCCCGACTGCTTCTTCTTCTCGACCTTCTGGGCGTTCTTCTGGCGGGCGAGGGCCTGCTTGATGGCGAGTTCGGCAATCGCCTTGCCCGCCTCGACGTGCTGGTTGAGCCAGATCTCGAAGGGGTCGCGCACCATGCCTGCGACGAGTTTTACGGCTTCTCTTGAGTTGAGCTTTTCCTTCACCTGGCCCTGGAATTGCGGGTCGAGGATGCGCGCCGAGAGCACGAAGCCCATCCTGCCGCAGATGTCCTCCTGCTGGAGCTTCACGCCGCGCGGCAGCAGCGCGTGGTGCTCGATGAACGACTTCACGGCCTCGAACACGCCGGCGCGCAGGCCGGATTCGTGGGTGCCGCCGGCCACGGTCGGGATCAGGTTCACGTAGGACTCGGAGGGCGCATTATCCTGCCACCAGCCGAGTGCCCAGGCCGCGCCTTCGCCGGCGGCGAAGTGGGCGTCGTCGCTGCCCGCGTGGTTCTCGGCCGCGTAGATCGGCGCCACGGCCTGTTCCTCGCCGGCGATTTCCTTGAGGTAGCCGGCCAGGCCCTCGGGATAGCGCCAGGTCTTTTCGGCCAGCGCGCCGTCGGCCTGCTCGACCGCGAGCGTGACCTTGACGCCCGGCAGCAGCACGGCCTTGGAACGAAGAAGCCGTTCCAGTTCGGCCTGGGGTACCTTGGGCGAGTCGAAATACCTGGGGTCGGGCGCCACGCGGACGCGCGTGCCGGTCTGCTTGCCGCAGTCGCCGAGAACCTTGAGCGCCGAGACCTTTTCGCCGCCTTCCGCGAAGCTCACCGCATGGATCCTGCCCTCGCGGCGCACCTCGACATCGACGGCAAGGGACAGCGCATTGGTGACCGCGACGCCGACGCCGTGCAGGCCGCCGGAAAAGGCGTAGGCGCCATTGCCGGCCTTCTTGTCGAACTTGCCGCCGGCATGCAGGCGCGTGAAGGCGAGCACGACGACCGGGATCTTCTCATCGGGATGCGGTCCGACCGGAATGCCGCGGCCGTCATCGGTTACCGTGATCGCACCGTCTTTGTCGACCAGGACATGAATGTGCTTGGCGAAGCCCGCCAGGGCTTCGTCGGCGGCGTTGTCGATGACTTCCTGGATGATGTGGGCCGGCGAGTCGGTGCGCGTGTACATGCCCGGCCGCTCGCGCACGGGCTCCAGCCCCTTCAGGACCCGGAAGGAGGATTCGTCGTAGGTCTGTCTCATGGCGGGGTGCAAGCTTGCCTGCCGTAGTCAGGCAGGCAAGGGATGAATTGAGGCCGGGAAAGCCTGCTGTTAAAAAAATGTGGGGGCGGACTTTACGCCAAAAAGCTTTTCCGCTATAGTGCGCGCCTCGTTCAAGGCGCCCGTAGCTCAGTTGGATAGAGTACTTGGCTACGAACCAAGGGGTCGGGCGTTCGAATCGCTCCGGGCGCGCCAGAACACGAAAGCCGGTGACCGCAAGGTCATCGGCTTTCTCCTTTCCGGGCGGTCAGCCCGTTCGGCGCAACTGGGCGCGCTCGAAGGCAATCACGAGCGGCAGCGAGATCGCCAGCGGGATCAGCAGATACATCAGGCGCCAGATCAGCAGGGCGGCGATGACGTCGGAGGGCGGCACGGTATGCAGTACCGCGAGGAAGACCGCTTCCATGACGCCGATGCCGCCGGGAGTCTGCGATATCAGTCCGGCGGAGAAGGAGAGCAGGAAGGCGCCCAGGACGATCAGGAAGCCGGGGTTGCCCGTGTCGGGCAGCACGAAATAGATGATGCCGGCCGCCGCGATCAACTCCAGCGGCGCGGCCATCAACTGGCGGACCACGACCGGCAGCCGCGGATAGACGATATGCACCGAGCGAAAATGCACGGGCTTGAAGTGCAGCCAGGAACCGAGGATGTAGAGGCCGCAGAGTCCGAGCATGACCGCGCCAATCCCTTGCACCAGGGGAGCCGGCAGCGCCAGGAAGGGGATCAGGGCGTCGAGCGGCTGGACGATCTCGGGATGGACAACGAAAGTGATGCCCAGCAGCAGCACCGTGCCGAAGGCGAAGGTGAAGGAGCACAGTGCGACCAGAATCGCGACTTCCACGGCCGTCAGGCCGGACGCGCAATAGGCGCGCAGCCGCACCAGGCCACCGGACAGCACGGAGGCGCCGATATTGTGGCCGAGCGCGTAGGTCACGAAGGAGCAGGCGGCGATGAAGGGCCAGGAAATCTCCTGATGCCGGTTCAGGTGGATCAGGGCGATGCGGTCGTACCAGGCCAGCGCGACATAGGCTATCAGCGCGGACAGGCCGGCCAGCAGGTAGCCGGTCGCCGGTACGTCGCCGATGCTTTGGCCGATCGACTCGGCGATGACCTTGAGGCTGATCCAGAACCCGCCCGAGGCCAGCAACTCATTAGCCACCGGGTCGGCGGCCACTTCCCCGCGCAGCTTCGAATACAGCAGCCAGAGCGACCAGCCGACGACGAGGCCAACGCAGGCCAGCCAGAGAACTTTCTTGGCATAGTGCATCCAGGCGCGGGAGGTGGAGGCGGCGGTCATCGGCGCGGCTTTATATCACGAAAGTCATTGCGCCCCGGTGACGTTTCCCGGCTGCCGTGCAGGCAGCGTTGCCAATGGATGGATCGTGGGCTATCAGACTTTCTTATATGCAGGAATTGTGCTTCAATAGCGCCCCACGTCGCCAATAACTCAACAAGGGGTGAGACCATGGCTGATCGCAGGCTCCAGGTATTCCATGCCGTTGCCAAACAGCTCTCCTTCACCAAGGCTGCCGAAGTCCTGTTCATGACGCAGCCTGCCGTCACTTTCCAGATCAAGCAGCTCGAAGAGCATTTCAATACCCGTCTCTTCGATCGCGGCCATGGCCGCATTTCCCTGACGCCGGCCGGCGAGCTGGTGCTGTCCTATGCCGAGAAGATTCTCGGCCTGTCCAGCGAAATGGATGTGCGCCTCGCCGAAATGACCGGCGAGATCGGCGGTCCCCTGCTGGTCGGCGCCAGCACGACGATCGCCGAGTTCCTGCTGCCGCGCATCATGGGCGAATTCAAGACCAAGTACCCGAACGTCAAGCCCCGACTCGTCGTCGCCAACTCCGAAAGCATCGAGACGCGCGTCGCCGAGCATACGCTCGACATCGGTTTCATCGAGTCGCCGACGCATCAGCCCAACCTGCAGACCGAAGTCTGCTGCGAGGACGAGATGCAGGTGGTCTGCAGCCCGAAATTTCCGCTCGCCCGCCTCAAGGAAATCACCCCGCAGAACCTGGTCGACCATCCCTTCGTCTCGCGCGAGCCGGGTTCCGGCACGCGCGAATTCACCGAGGTCTACCTGCACAAGCACGGCATCGATGTCGACCATCTGGCGCCGGTGATGGAGCTGGGCAGCCCGCTGGCGCTGCTGGAAGTGGTCGAGACCGGCCTCGGTTACGCCATCGCCTCGCGCGCTTCGGTGATCAATTCGCTGCGGCTCGGCTCGCTGGTGTCGATCCCGCTCAAGCCGCGGCTGGTGCGCAAGCTCTCGATGGTCTATCCGAAGGAAAAATTCCGCTCGCGCCTGGTGACGTCCTTCGTTTCCTTCGCCGCCGAGAAGCTCAAGGAACACAAAACCCGCTGAGCGGCGGGGCGAGGCGCCATCACGCATGTCGCGCCCGATCCGCGCCGTCATCGACCTGTCCGCGCTGCGGCACAACTTCGGTGTCGCCCGTCGCCATGCCGGCAAAGCGAAGCTCTGGGCGGTCGTCAAGGCCAACGCTTACGGTCATGGTCTGGAGCGCGCGGTCTCCGCGCTGGTCGATGTGGCGGACGGCTTCGCGCTGATCGAACTCGAGCGCGCGATCGCCTTGCGCGAGGCCGGCCTTGAACTGCCCATCCTGCTGCTCGAAGGTTTTTATTCGGCCGACGAGCTGCCGCTGCTGATCCGCCATCGGTTGATTCCCGTCGTGCATCGGCTCGATCAGCTGCGCATGCTCCTCGATGCCGGCTGGCCGGCGGCTCTGCCGGTTTATCTCAAGCTGAACACCGGCATGAACCGGCTCGGCTTCGATGCCGCCGGGCTTGCCGCTGCCAGAAAAGCGCTGGCCGGAAAGATCGCCACTACCGTATTGATGACCCACTTCGCCGATGCCGACGGGCCGCGCGGCGTGGACTGGCAACTCGCGCGGTTTGCCACAATGACTGCCGGCATGGATGCGCCCTGTTCGCTGGCCAACTCCGCCGCGCTGCTGCGTCATGCCCATGCGATCGGTGGCGAGGGCGACTGGGCCCGGCCGGGCATCATGCTCTACGGTGGCTCGCCCTTCGCGGAGCGCAGTGCTGAATCGCTCGATCTGCGTCCGGTGATGACGCTGCAGAGCGAGATCATCGCCGTGCAGGATTTGCGTGCGGGCGACAGCGTCGGCTACGGCTGCACCTTCACGGCAGACCGACCGATGCGCGTCGGCGTCGTTGCCTGTGGTTATGCGGACGCCTATCCGCGCCATGCGCCGACCGGCACCCCCGTGCTGGTCGAGGGGCGGCGCACGCGCACGCTCGGCCGCGTCTCGATGGACAAGCTCTGCGTCGACCTGACCGGTCTTCCTGCAAAAGTCGGCGCTGGCGGGACGGCAACCTTGTGGGGAGAGGGGCTGCCCGCCGATGAAGTCGCGGCCGCGGCTGGAACGATCAGCTACGAGCTGTTCTGCGCCCTGGCGCAGCGCGTACCGGTCATCGAAAAGCGCTGAGATGGCAAAGCCAAAGTCTATTTATTCCTGCACCGAATGCGGCGCCACCGCCACGAAGTGGCAGGGGCAGTGTCCCGGCTGCGGCCAGTGGAACAGCCTGGTCGAAAGCATTGCCGAAACCGCGCCGGCGAGCGGCAAACGCTTCGGCGCGAGCTTCGCGCCGCTGGCCTCGACGGGCAAACCGCAGGATCTGGCGTCCATCCGTCCGCGCGAGGAACCGCGCCTGCCGACGGGCATCGAGGAGTTCGACCGCGTCCTCGGCGGCGGGCTGGTGGCCGGCGGCGTGGTGCTGATCGGCGGCGATCCGGGCATCGGCAAATCGACGCTGCTGCTGCAGGCGCTGGCGCGGCTGGCCGAAGCCGGTCAGCCGGCGCTCTACGTCTCCGGCGAGGAATCGGCGGAGCAGGTCGCCCTGCGCGCGCAGCGCCTGCTGCTGCCGGCAGCCGGCTTGCGCCTGCTGCCCGAGATCAACCTCGAAAAAATCATCGCCTCGCTGCAAAATGAAAAACCGGTGGTCGCGGTGATCGATTCGATCCAGACGCTCTGGTCGGACGCGCTGCAGTCGGCGCCCGGTTCGGTGGCGCAGGTGCGCGAGTGCGCGGCGCAGCTGACGCGCTTCGCCAAGCAGACCGGCACCGGCGTGATCTTCGTCGGCCACGTGACGAAGGAGGGCGCGCTGGCCGGTCCGCGCGTGCTCGAACACATCGTCGATACGGTGCTGTATTTCGAGGGCGACACGCATTCGAGCTTCCGCCTCGTGCGCGCCTTCAAGAACCGCTTCGGCGCGGTCAATGAACTCGGCGTGTTCGCCATGACCGACAAGGGGCTCAAGGGCGTGTCGAACCCGTCCGCGCTCTTCCTGTCGCAGCATGCGCAGGACGTGGCCGGCAGCTGCGTGCTGGTCACGCAGGAAGGCACGCGCCCCTTGCTCGTCGAGATCCAGGCGCTGGTCGACAACGCGATGGGCGGCAATCCGCGCCGCCTGACCGTGGGCCTCGAAGCGCAGCGGCTGGCCATGCTGCTGGCGGTATTGCATCGCCATGCCGGCGTGGTCTGCAGCGACCAGGACGTGTTCGTGAATGCCGTCGGCGGCGTGCGCATCCAGGAGCCGGCTGCCGATCTGGCCGTTCTGCTGGCGATCGTCTCCAGCCTGCGCAACCAGCCGCTGCCCGCGAAGCTGGTCGTCTTCGGCGAAGTTGGCCTGGCCGGCGAGATCCGCCCCGCGCCGCGCGGCCAGGAGCGGCTCAAGGAAGCCGCCAAGCTCGGTTTCGCGCGTGCGCTGATTCCCAAGGCCAACGCGCCGAAACAGCCCATCAAGGGCATCGAGGCAATGCAAATAATTGCGCTCGACCGTGTCGAGCAGGCCATCGAGGTATTGAGGAGCCTGTGAATACGCTGCGCCTGATGCTACGCATGCTGGCGCGCGACCTGCGTGCGGGCGAGCTGACGGTGCTGTTCCTCGCGCTGGTGCTGGCGGTCGCCGCGCTGACGAGCGTGGGTTTCCTCGCCGATCGCGTCCAGAAGGCAGTCGAACGCCAGGCGCACCAGCTCCTTGGCGGCGACCTGCTGCTGACGGCCGATCATCCCTGGTCGGATGCCTTCCGCGACGCGGCCCGGCAACATGGCCTGCGCGTCGCCGAAAGCGCCAACCTGCTCAGCATGGTGAGTAGCGCCGAGGGTGTGCAGCTGACCGAGATCAAGGCGGTATCTGAAGGCTATCCGCTGCGCGGGGCGCTGCGCATCGCGCCGCGCTTGAAAGTCGGCGATGGGGAGGCGGCATCGATCCCGGCGCCGGGCACGGTCTGGCCGGACGAACGGCTGGCCAGTGCGCTTGGAATTGATTCGGGAAGCAGTGTGCGCATTGGCGAACTGGAAGCAGGGGTGGCGGCGATCGTCACGCTGGAGCCGGATCGCGGCATCAACCCATTCGCCGTCGCGCCGCGCCTAATCGTCAATCTGGCCGACCTGCCGGCGACGCGCCTGATCCAGCCGGGCAGCCGCATCGGCTGGCGCCTGCACGTGGCCGGCGATGCGGCGGCCGTGGAGAAATTCCGCCAATGGGCCAAGGCGCGGCTCGGCCGCGGCGAAAAGCTCGAAGGCCTCGACAATGCGCGCCCCGAAGTGCGCAACATCATCGAGCGCGCCCAGCGCTTCCTGCGGCTCGCCGCGCTGCTGACGGTGGTGCTGGCGGCTGTCGCGGTCGGCATGGCGGCGCGGCGTTATATGCAGCGGCACCTCGATGCCTGCGCGGTGATGCGCTGCCTGGGTGCCAGCGAACGGCAGATCCTGCTGATCCATGGCGGCGAATTCGTCGTGCTCGGGCTCGCGGCGACGCTCGCGGGCGGTGCGCTCGGCTATCTCGTGCAGGGCCTGTTGCATGCGCTGCTGGCGGGGCTGGTGGCCGGCGATCTGCCGGCGCCCGGCGGCCTGCCGTGGCTGCACGGCTTTGCCGTCGGCCTCGTGCTGGTCGTCGGCTTCGTCGTGCCGCCGCTGCTGCGGCTCAAGGCGGTGCCGACCGTGCGCGTGCTGCGGCGCGAATGGGGCGGCGTCGAACCCTTGTCCTTCACCTCCTATCTGGTCGGCATGGCCTGCCTGGCCGGCCTGATGTTCTGGATGGCGGGCGAGCTGCGGCTCGGCGCCGTGGTGCTCGGCGGGTTCATGGTCGCGGTTGCGGTATTCGCATTGGCGGGCCAGGGACTGCTGGGTTTGACGGCGGGACTGTCGGCGCGCGTGACCTCGGGAGGCTGGCGCATCGGCTTCGCCAGCCTGCGCCGGCGCAGCGGCGCGACCCTGGTGCAGATCGTCGCCCTGGCGCTGGGACTGACCACCTTGCTGCTGCTGACGCTGGCCCGGAACGATCTGCTGACGGCCTGGCAGTCCAGGATGCCACCCGATGCGCCGAACCGTTTTCTCATCAACATCCAGCCCGAGCAGCTTCCTGCCATCGCCGAATTCTTCACGCGTGCCGGCTTGCCGGCCCCGCGACTCGAGCCGATGGTGCGCGGCCGCCTGACGACCGTCAACGGCAACCCGGTGGCGCCGCGGAATTATGCGGATGACCGCGCGCGCCGCCTGGTCGAGCGCGAATTCAACCTGTCGAGTCGCGATGACCTGCCCGGGGGCAACGCCGTCGTCGCCGGACGCTGGCATGCCGCAGGCGGAGCGATGCAGTTCTCGGTGGAAAAGGGACTCGCCGATACGCTCGGACTGAAACTGGCGGACGAGTTGGGTTTCGAAGTCGCCGGACAGCATTTTTCCGGTCCGATCACGTCCTTGCGCAAGCTCGACTGGGATTCGATGCGCGTCAATTTCTTCGTCATCGCGCCGGCGGGTGCGCTCGATAGCCAGCCGACCAGCTACATCACCAGCTTCCACTTGCCCGGCGGCAGCGAAGCCGTGGTGAGCGATCTGGTGCGACAGTTTCCGAACATCACCGTGATCGACGTGGCGGCGCTGGTCCGGCAGTTGCAGACGACGCTCGATCAGGTGGTGAGGGCGGTACAACTCGTCTTCCTGTTTTCGCTGCTGGCCGGCTTGGTGGTGCTGTATGCCGCCATCGAAGCGAGCAGCGGGGAGCGCGGCCACGAACTCGCGGTCCTGCGCGCGCTCGGCGGACGGCAGGCCCAGTTACGCCAGGTGGTGCTCGCCGAATTCGCCGTGCTGGGCCTGCTGGCGGGGCTGCTGGCCGGGCTGGGCGCGACCGCCATCGGCACGGCGCTCGCCCGCTGGGTGTTCCAGCTCGACTACCTGCCGTCGGCCGAATATGTGCTGATCGGCGTGGTTGCGGGTCTCGCCGGCGTGAGCCTGGCCGGCATGGCGGCATCGCGCCGCGGCTTTTCGGGACGCGTCATCGAGCGCCTGCGCGGCGCCTGAGTTTCGCCTCGCAAACGCCGCCGTGTTTGCCATAATGCCCATATGGGCGATATGGCCGCATGTGAATGGTATTGGGTGGTGCTGGCGGCAGCGCTGTTGCTTGCCGCGCTGATGGGTGTTTTCTGGCGCCTGCAGCTTTCCCGTGCGCAGCGCGAGCATCGGTTGCTGGTCGACATGACCGCCCGGCTCGAGGAAACCGTGGCCGCGCGCACGCGTGAAGTCGAGGGGCGCAATGCCGCCTTGCAGCGTGAAATCGAGGAACGGCAGCGTCAGGAAGATGCACTGCGGGTTGCCGACACGGTTTTCGAAAGCGCCGCGGAGGCGATCATCGTCACCGACGCCGACAACAACATCGTGCGCGTCAATCCGGCCTTCACCGCGATCACCGGATTCACACCCGCGGAGGTGACGGGCCGCAATCCGCGCCTGCTCAAATCCGGCCGCCACGGTCCGGAGTTCTACCGCGCGATGTGGGATGACATCAGCCGCCTCGGCCACTGGGAGGGCGAGATCTGGAACCGCTACAAGAATGGCGAAATCCGTGCCGAGTGGCTGTCGATCGCGAAGATCCGCGACGGGAAGGGCGTCGCGCAGCATCTCGCCGTCTTCCACGACATCACCCTGCGCAAGGAGGCCGAGGAACTGCTGCGCTTCAAGGCGCATCACGATGCCCTGACCGAGCTGCCGAATCGCGAATTGTTCAAGGATCGGCTGCAGACGGCCATCAATCAGGCGCGGCGCTATCACCGCAACTTCGCGCTGCTGCTGATCGACCTCGACCGCTTCAAGGACGTGAATGATTCGCTGGGCCATACCGCCGGCGACCAGTTGCTCGTCGAGGCAGCGCAGCGGCTCACCAGCTGCGTGCGCGAAACCGACACGGTGGCGCGCCTCGGCGGCGACGAATTCGCGATCATCCTTTCCGAGATGACGGCCGACGACGAGGCGGAACAGGTTGCCCAGCGCGCCGTGGAATTGTTGAACGAGCCCTACCATCTCGATGCCGGAACGGTGCACATCTCCGGTTGTGTCGGCATCGCCCTCTATCCGGTGCACGGGCGCGAAAGCGACCAGCTGCTGCGCAATGCCGACAGTGCCCTCTATGCGGCGAAGGAGGGGGGACGCAACACCTATCGCATCTACGCGCCGCTCAATCGCAATGGCAAGACCCAGGCCAATCTGATCTAGCCTTTCGGGTAGCAGGGTTTCGGTTGCGACACGCTTTTCTCCGGTTAGAATCCGCCATCGTTTTTCGGAGACAGACATGCTCCAGCCTGGACAAGCTGCACCGCTTTTCACCTTGCCCGACGCCGACATGGAGTTGTTCGATTCGGCTTCGCTGCTCGGCAAGCAGCATGTCGTGCTGTTCTTCTATCCCAAGGACGGAACCCCGTACTGCACGCTCGAGGCCATCGACTTCTCCGACCATGAAAGCGAGTTCAATCGGCAAGGCTGCGCGGTGATCGGCGTCTCGCGCGACGATTGCCTCGCCCATGCCGATTTTCGCGACAAGCACGGCCTGTCGATCCGCCTGCTTTCCGACGTGGATGGCGAGGTCTGCCGCAAGTTCGGGGTAATGCATTTCCGCGAGCACGACGGCCACAAGAAGCTGTGCCTGATCCGTTCCACCTTCATCATCGACAAGCAGGGCATCGTGCGTCATGCGCTCTATGACATTCCCGCCAAGGGTCATGCCGCCGCAGTCCTCCAGTTGGTCAAGCAGCTTGGCCATCACAAGTCGGGCGCTCACGCCTGACCACCGCCACAGGAGCCAGCATGCAAATCGGACCCCATACCGTCGTCACCCTCGCCTATCAGGTCACCGATCCGGACGGCGAAATGGTCGATGCGGGCGAGCACCCCATCGTCTACCTGCACGGCGGCTTCGACGACATCTTTCCGAAGATCGAGGAAGCCCTGCAGGGCAAGCGGGTCGGCGATGCCGTCAAGGTCAAGCTGCAGCCCGACGAAGCCTTCGGCGATTATGACGCCGATCTGGTGCAGATCGAGCCGCGCTCCAGCTTTCCTGCCGAAATCCAGGTGGGCATGCAGTTCGAGGGCGCGCCACCCGGGTCGGCCGAGGACGATTTCGTCATCTATCGCGTCACCGACATCGTCGACGACAAGGTGATGCTCGACGGCAACCATCCGCTGGCCGGGCTGGCGCTGGTGTTCTCCTGCACGGTGAGCGAAGTCCGCGCCGCGAGCGACGAGGAGATCGCCCGCGGCCACGTGCATGGCCCCGAAGGCCATACCCATTAAGGCGTTTTCCGCTAGCCGCCGCGCGCGATGGCGCGCTCCAGCAGCGCCAGAAAATCCTGCTCGTCCCTGACGCCGGCCACCTCGGCCGAGGTGACGGTATAGCCGTGCGGCCGGGCGATCGCCTCGTAGCGCGGGATGCGTGAGCGGAACAGGTGTGGGAAGACCCAGCGCGTGAAGTCGTCGGGGTCCGCCAGCGTAATGTCGGCGAGGCTACGCTCAACGAGGAACTTCGGCAGGTGCTCGGCGAGGAAGGCGGGACGGAAGTAGAGCGGCTTCGGATCGGACTGCGCGCGGCGGATCAGCTCCGCTTCCTCTTCCGGCGTCGTCACCTGGATGTAGAGGATCAGGGTGTGCTCGACCAGCAGCTCGATCACCGCCGGCTCCTCCAGCTCGCACAGGCTGCCGCCGACGTCGTTCACGAAATGCGCATAGCCGTAGATGTCCTGGGCCTTGGCGACGAAGGCGGGGACGTCGCGCATCGCGGCAATCTCGCCCTCGCGGTACATCGCCTGACGGCGCGCGAACTCGGCGAAGGGAATGCCGCCCTTCGCCGGGTCGCCGAGCTTGCCGACGAAGGTCAGCACCGGGCCGAGGTCGTCGATCTTGATGTTGTTCTTGATGTCGATCCAGTCGCGGCGCAGCAGGTCGCGCAGGAAGGGCGTCTGCATCGCCTGCTGCTTGATCAGGTCGAGGATCGGTTCGTCGAGATAGCGTTTGCCGATGCGGTAGTCGGCCGAGTAGTGGAACCAGTCGTGCGTGCGCAGCAGCGACGAGAGCCAGGTCTTGCCGACACCGGACATGCCGAGCAGGGTGATTTTCTTGTGCGGCCAGGCGCGGAATTCTTCGACGGTAAATTTCATGGGGGGCATTATCGCGCAGGTCGCCGCGGGTAAACTGCCGCCCCCATGAATGGAAGAACAACAAGCGCCGAACGCTGGCAGGGCGTGTTGTGGATCGTGGTTTCCGCCGCCGGCTTCGGCGCGATGGCGATCTTCGCCAAGATCGCCTACCGCGAGGAGGTTTCCCTGACGAGCATGCTGTTCCTGCGGTTTGCGATCGCGGGCCTGCTGCTGGCCGCCTGGGGCATCCGGCAAGGCATGCGCTGGCCGCGCGGCAGGGACCTGCTCTGGGTCGCGGCGATGGGCGCGGTCGGCTACGTCGGCCAGGCCTACTGCTACTTCTCTGCGCTCAAGTATGCGAGCGCCGGCCTCGTCGGCCTGCTGCTCTATCTCTATCCGGCCCTCGTCACGATCATGTCGGCCCTGATCTACCGGCGCAGGATCGGCGCGGCGCGCGGCTGGGCCATTGCCGCGGCGCTGGCCGGCACGGCACTTACTGTCGGTGGCGATCTGCAGAGCCAGCCGCTGGGCATCGTGTTCGGCATCGGCGCGGCGCTGATCTATTCGCTCTACATTCTTGCCGGTGAGGGCGTGATGCCGCGCGTGGGCGCCTTGCCGGCAGCGACCGTCGTGATGCTTTCCGCAGCCGTCGTCTATGGCGGCGCGGCGACCGCCGAAGGCCTCGCCCTGCCTCACTCGCTCGCGGGCTGGCTGGCGGTGCTGGCGATTGCGATCTTTTCGACCCTGCTCGCCATCCTCGGCTTCTTCAAGGGACTGGAGAAGCTCGGCGCCTCGGACGCCTCGACGTTGTCGACGCTCGAACCGCTGGTGACCATCGGCCTCGCGCTGCTGGTGCTCGGCGAAACCATCACCGGCCTGCAGGTGGCGGGCGGCGCGCTGATCCTCGCGGCAGTGATCTATCTCGCCCGCCATGGGGCGAAGGAAGCGGAGAAAACTAGAGCCTGACCAGTTGCGCCGGCACGCTGCGTTCCGCCAGCAGGGTCAGGCCGAGCATGGGCAGGGCGACCTGCAGGCGTTCGGGACGCGCGCTCGCCAGCAAGCGAAGCTGGCCGGTGCCGGCATGCTCGCCGCCCAGCCGCACGACCTGTCGCGCCACCGCTTCGGCGACATCGACGAGTTCCGCGTGTTTTTCGAGCAAGGGCTGGATGATCGATTTCAGGAAGGCGTAGTGCGTGCAGCCCAGTACGATGCGATCGACGCCCGCAGCGAGCAGCGGGCGGATCCTGGCGGCGACTTCGGCGCGAAACTCGCCGGTGAAGGGGCGCAGGGTTTCCACGTGCGTCGCCCAGCCGGGGCAGGGCAGGACATCGACCCGGACATGCGCGGCGTGGGACTCGATCAACTGGGCGAGGCGTTTGCTTTGCGCCGTCGCCTCGGTGGCCAGCACGGCGATGCGCTTCGTTCGGGAAGTTTGCGCGGCAGGCTTGACGCCGGGCTCGACGCCGACGATAGGGATGCCGGGGAGGTTGTCGCGCAAGGCGTGGATCGCCGTCGTGGTCGCGGTGTTGCAGGCGACGACGATCAGGTCGCAGCCCTGCGCGGCGAGATGGCGGCCGATGGCGAGCACACGGCCGGTGATGAAGTCGTCGGGCTTGTCGCCGTAGGGGACGTGGGCGGTATCGGCGAGATAGGTCAGGTCGGCGCGCGGCAGCCGTTGCGCGATGGCGTCCAGTACCGAAAGGCCGCCGAAGCCGGAATCAAAAACCCCGATCACAATCAGCTCCCACCCCCCAGCCCCCGCCCTCCGGCGGGGGAGACCGGGCGATCGCTACGCTCCATCCGAAGTTTCAAAAGTCGGCGCTCGCGAGACGGCATTGTTCATGCCTTGACCACGGGTATCTTGCCGATCCGGGCCTGCCATTCCTGCGGGCCGGTCTGGTGCACCGAGCTGCCGGCCGCATCGACGGCGACGGTGACCGGCATGTCCTTCACGTCGAATTCGTAGATCGCTTCCATGCCAAGGTCGGCGAAGCCGACGACCTTTGCAGTCCTGATGGCTTTCGACACGAGGTAGGCGGCGCCGCCGACCGCCATCAGGTAGGCCGATTTATGTTTCTTGATGGACTCGATGGCGACCGGGCCGCGCTCTGCCTTGCCGACCATCGCGATCAGGCCGGTCTGCGCCAGCATCATCTCGGTAAACTTGTCCATGCGCGTGGCGGTGGTGGGGCCGGCCGGGCCGACCGCTTCGTCGCGCACCGGGTCGACCGGGCCGACGTAGTAGATGACGCGATTCGTGAAATCGACCGGCAGCTTTTCGCCCTTGGCCAGCATGTCCTGGATGCGCTTGTGCGCGGCGTCGCGGCCGGTCAGCATCCTGCCATTGAGCAGCAAGGTCTGCCCCGGCTTCCATGAAGCGACCTCGGCGGGCGTCAGGGTGTCGAGATTGACGCGCGTCGACTGCTCGGTATTCGGCCGCCAGGCGACTTGCGGCCACTGGTCGAGACGCGGCGGCTCGAGCTTGGCGGGACCGGAGCCGTCGAGGTGGAAATGCACGTGGCGCGTCGCGGCGCAGTTCGGGATCAGCGCGACCGGCAGGCTGGCGGCGTGGGTCGGGTAATCCATGATCTTGACGTCGAGCACGGTGGTCAGGCCGCCGAGGCCCTGGGCGCCGATGCCCAGCGCATTGACCTTCTCGTAGAGTTCCAGGCGCAATTCTTCGACACGGTTCATGGGCCCGCGCGCGATCAACTCGTCGATGTCGACCGGCGCCATCAGCGACTCCTTGGCGAGCAGCATCGCCTTTTCCGGTGTGCCGCCGATGCCGATGCCGAGGATGCCCGGCGGGCACCAGCCGGCGCCCATGGTCGGCACGGTCTTCAGCACCCAGTCGACGATCGAGTCGGAGGGGTTGAGCATCGCCATCTTGGCCTTGTTTTCCGAGCCGCCGCCCTTGGCCGCGCAGATCACTTCGACATGGTCGCCGGGGACGATCTCGACATGCACCACGGCGGGTGTGTTGTCCTTGCTGTTGGTGCGCCTGCCGGCCGGGTCGAGCAGCACCGAGGCGCGCAGCTTGTTGTCCGGGTGGTTGTAGGCACGGCGCACCCCTTCATCGACCATTTCCTGCACGTTCATGGTCGCATCCCAGCGTGCGTTCATGCCGATCTTGAGGAAGACCACGGCGATGCCAGTGTCCTGGCAGATCGGCCGCTTGCCTTCGGCGCACATGCGACTGTTGGTGAGGATCTGGGCGATCGCGTCCTTCGCTGCCGGGCTTTCCTCGCGCTCCCAGGCGCGACCGAGGGCCTGGATGTAGTCGAGCGGATGGTAGTAGCTGATGAACTGGAAGGCGTCGAAGATCGACTGGATGAAATCATCCTGCTTGATGGCGGTGGACATGATCCGTTTCCTCGCTAGGGGCCGGTCTGGCGTGGCGGCCGATTCTACCCTTCGCCCGATTACGGTCGCTTGCGTAAGAGCTGTGTAAGATTCATGGGCTGAAATGAGCGGCTAAAATTGCTGCACAAAAAGAACAAGCCCGGAATCCCATCAACGTCATTGCGAGAGGAGAAATCCCAATGAGCGCCATCGAATCGGTCATGCAGGAGAGTCGCGTTTTTCCGCCTTCCGAAGAGACTGTCAAGAAAGCCACCATTTCCGGCATGGCCGCCTACGAGGCGCTGTGCAAGGAGGCCGAGCAGGATTACACGGGATACTGGGGGCGCCTGGCCAGGGAGCACGTCGTCTGGAAGCAGCCCTTCACCCAGATCCTCGACGAATCGAACGCCCCGTTCTACCAGTGGTTTGCCGACGGCAAGCTGAACGTCTCCTACAACTGCCTCGACAAGAACGTCGAGGCCGGTCTCGGCGACAAGGTCGCCTTGATCTTCGAGGCGGATGACGGCACCGTCACCAAGGTGACCTACCAGGATCTGCTCGGCCGTGTCGGCAAGTTCGCCAACGCGCTGCGCGCCAGCGGCATCAAGAAGGGCGACCGCGTCCTGATCTACGTTGCCATGTCGGTCGAAGGCATCGTCGCGATGCAGGCCTGTGCCCGCATCGGCGCCATCCACTCCGTCGTGTTCGGCGGCTTCTCCGCCAAGTCGCTCGAAGAGCGCATCCTCGACGCCGGCGCCGTTGCCGTCATCACCATGGACGAGCAGTGCCGCGGCGGCAAGTCCATTCCGCTCAAGCCGGCCGTCGATGAGGCCCTCAACATGGCTGCCGGCCATCAGGTCAAGAAGGTCTTCGTCATCAAGCGCACCGGCGGCAACTGCAACATGGTCGCCGGCCGCGACGTCTGGTATCACGAGGCCGTCTCCAGCCAGCCGGAAACCTGCGAACCCGAGTGGGTCGAAGCCGAGCATCCGCTGTTCCTGCTCTACACCTCCGGGTCCACCGGCAAACCGAAGGGCGTTCAGCACAGCACCGGCGGCTACCTGCTGCATGCCATCCTGACCATGAAGTGGACCTTCGACATCAAGAAGGACGACGTCTTCTGGTGCACCGCCGACATCGGCTGGGTCACGGGCCACACCTACATCACCTACGGCCCGCTCGCCTGCGGCGCGACCGAGATCGTCTTCGAATCCGTGCCGACCTATCCGGACGCCGGCCGCTTCTGGCGCATGATCCAGGACCACAAGGTCACCGTCTTCTACACCGCCCCGACCGCGATCCGCTCGCTGATCAAGGCCTCCGAAGGCACTCCGACCACCCATCCGCGCAACTACGACCTCAGGTCGCTGCGCATCCTCGGTTCGGTCGGCGAGCCGATCAACCCCGAGGCCTGGATGTGGTATTACGACAATGTCGGTGGCAGCCGCTGCCCGATCGTCGATACTTTCTGGCAGACGGAGACGGGCGGCCACATGATCACGCCGCTGCCGGGCGTCACGCCGCTGGTGCCGGGTTCCTGCACGCTGCCCTTCCCGGGCATCCAGGCCGCCATCGTGGACGAGACCGGCAATGACGTCCCTTGGGGCAACGGGGGTTTTCTCGTTGTCAAGAAACCCTGGCCGTCGATGATCCGCACCATCTGGGGCGACCCCGACCGCTTCAAGAAGTCCTACTACCCGGCCGATTTCGGCGGCAAGCTGTATCTCGCCGGCGACGGCGCGGTACGCGATGCCAAGACCGGTTACTTCACCATCATGGGCCGCATCGACGACGTGCTGAACGTGTCCGGCCACCGCATGGGCACGATGGAAATCGAGTCGGCGCTGGTCGCCAACCCCCTGGTGGCCGAAGCCGCCGTGGTGGGCCGTCCCGACGACCTGACCGGCGAAGCGATCTGCGCCTTCGTCGTGCTCAAGGGTACCCGCCCGTCGGGTGAGGATGCCAAGAAGATCGCCAACGAACTGCGCAACTGGGTCGGCAAGGAGATCGGTCCGATCGCCAAGCCGAAGGACATCCGTTTCGGCGACAACCTGCCGAAGACGCGCTCCGGCAAGATCATGCGCCGCCTGCTGCGCTCCCTCGCCAAGGGCGAGGAAGTCACGCAGGACACGTCCACCCTCGAAAACCCCGCGATTCTGGATCAGCTCAAACAGGGCATCTGAGCCGGAATCCGCAGAACCGGAGGAGGAACAGAAAGACGGCCGCCACAAGCGGCCGTTTTCCGTTCCGGCCGCAAAGCAACAGGGTTTTTCTCCCCATTTTTCGGCTTGAGCGATTGCCGCTCGCGGCGCAGGATACGCGGCGTCATCCTGCTTTTTCGCACCGAGGAAACTCATGATCATCCAATCCGTCGAGCTGGTGGCGCTGCCCGGGGCGCCCGACTATCAGGAAAAAGTCTATCGGGCCCATATGGATACGGGCGAGGACATCGACCTTTTCCAGCAGCATTGGGATGTACCGCTGCCCCCCGAGTCGCTGATCGGCCTGACCCCCGAGGAAGCCCGCCGCAAGCGGGCGGAGAAGATGCTGGCGTCCGCCGGCCTGCATTGATCATGGTCGTCACCAACGATCAGCGCAGCACGGCGATCGTCATTCGCAACGATGGTCGCAAGGTGACGCTGGTGCCGATGAAAAGCGGCAAGCTGGGCGCACGGACGATCGGCTTCGAAGAGTTTCGCCGGGATTGGCACGAAACCGGCTACGCCCTGTCGCTGGCCCTGACGACCTTTCTCACGCACGCGATGAAGTGGGGCGCTTCTGAGGAAACGCGGCGCGGCCTGCAGAAACTTGCCGCGCGCGACCGGTTCGTGGTCGCCAGCCTGTTCTGAAGAGCCGGAACGCGTCGGCTCAGGGGGCCGACTTGAGGATGGGCTTCAGCCCCTTCTGCTCACCGAACAGTTCCACCGCCTTGCGGGGACAACCGGTTTTCTCGTAGGCAGTAAGCGCTTCGAACCGGGTGATATGGGCATCCGTCATGTTGATGCCGTAGGTTTCGATCAGCGCTTGATCGAAGGCATTGACGATTTTCAGGGCTTCGAATTTCCCGACTCGATTGATGTCCATGAGGGTTCCTGTGGGTGCGGCACTGCAGCAAAGTCCACCTGTTTGATTAACGGCAGTTCGCGTGAATAATTGTGCCAGAAAGCGCTATTTCAAGAATTCAATATGTTGATCAGACCATACCGCATCGCAGCATCCATGATTTTTTCACATTTCACTTGAGAAACATCCAGTCTGCACCGATAATGTCAGTATGGTCGTAATTCCGGCAAACTGGAAGCGTTTCGGACGGCGGTTCGATTCCGCCCACCTCCACCATTCGACAGTTGCATTTGCGGGGGTGCACTGGCTTCGACGGGGCGAACAAGGCGAGCAGGCGACTCGAAAGGCGACGGACGTAATCCGCGCAAATCCACAAACGCCAACGATGAGCGTTTTGCACTGGCCGCTTAAGGTCTATGCCGAGGCTGCTTGAGCCTTGTAACCAAAGAAAAGCCGGCGGGCGCTTCGGCGCCCGTCGTTATTTTTACCCACCCTCTTTTAATCGAACAGGCGCGAGACGATCTCGTGGCCGAAACGGCAGTGTTGCCGGCAGATGTCGAGATCCTCGAGCAGGAAGCGCCTGACCGAATCCATCTACTTGACGAAGCTTTCGAACATCGTCGGG
>CAZPIE010000018.1:0-17696 GCA_964586275.1 uncultured Methyloversatilis sp.
TGCGGCACAGCGAAGACTGACTCTCTGCTAGAATCCGCGCCCTGCTGCACACCACTGCGGAGAGGTGGATGAGTGGTTTAAGTCGCACGCCTGGAAAGCGTGTTTAGGGTAATACCCTAACGCGGGTTCGAATCCCGCCCTCTCCGCCAGCCAGACTTCGGACTCAGCAGCGCCCGTAGTTGTCTTCGAGGCGCACGATGTCGTCCTCGCCGACGTAGTCGCCGGTCTGCACCTCGATCATCACGCAGTCGATCTTGCCCGGATTGGCCAGTCGGTGCGCCGTGCCGGCGGGGATGTAGGTCGATTCGTCGGTGCGCACGAAAATCTCGCGCTCACCATTCACCACGCGCGCCATGCCGGCGATGACCACCCAGTGCTCGCTGCGGTGGTGGTGCATCTGCAGCGACAGGCTGGCGCCGGGCTTGACGACGATGCGCTTGATCTTGAAGCGCGTTCCCTCCTCGAGCACCGTGTAGCTGCCCCAGGGCCGATGCACGGTGCGGTGGTGGCGCACGCTGTCGTGCGCCGTCAGCTTGAGTTGCTGCACCACGGCCTTGACGTCCTGAGCGCGGCTTCGGTCCGCGACCAGCAGCGCATCGGCCGTATCGACGATCAGCAGGTTGTCGACGCCGACGGCGGCGACGATGCGCTCTTCGCCCTGCACATAACAGTTGGAGGCATCGACCAGCACCGCCTCTCCGGCCACACGGTTGCCGCTGCGGTCGGCGGCGGTCAATTCGGCCAGCGAATTCCATGAGCCGATATCGCTCCAGTCGAAACTGGCCGGCACGACCGCCACCTTGCCCGCCTTCTCCATCACCGCGTAGTCGATGGAAATATCGGGCACCTGCTTGAACGCCTCCGCCGCCAGCACCGGCGGCAGCTTGGCGAAATCGGTGGCGGCCAGCGTCGCCTCGACGGCGGCCAGCAGTTCCGGCGCATGCGCGCGCAGGGCATCCAGCATCGTCCCCGCGGTGAAGCAGAACATGCCGGAATTCCAGGTGAAATTGCCCGCCGCGAGATAGGCCTCGGCCTTGTCGCGGCTTGGCTTTTCGACGAAGCGCGCCACCCGGTGGCCGGCTGCGCCGAGGGCCTCGCCCGCTTCGATGTAACCGAAACCGGTTTCCGGCGCGGTCGGCCGGATGCCGAAGGTGACCAGCCAGCCATCCGTCGCCAGTTGCCGTGCCTGCTCAACCGCCACGCCAAAAGCGGACCGGTCACTGATCAGATGATCGGCCGGCAGCACCAGCAGCACGGTGTCGGTGCCAAAGCGGCCGACCGCCTGCAGGGTTGCCGCGGCAATCGCCGGGGCGGTATTGCGGCCGAAAGGTTCGAGCAGATAGTCGAGAGGGGGCAGGCCATCCGCCGCGCCGTATTCGTCGCGCGTCAGGAAGAAATGGTCGCGGTTGGTGACAGTGAGGACTTCGGTGACGCCAGGCAGCGCGACTGCGCGCCTCAGCGTCTTCTGCAGCAGGCTTGCGCCGTCAGGCAGCTTGATGAAGGGCTTGGGCAGTGCCTCGCGGGAAACCGGCCAAAGACGTGTACCGGCGCCGCCGGACAGAATGACGGGAACGAATGCGCTCATGCGCAAAATTTAGCATATCCCGTCTGCCTCGCGCTTTCGCGGCGACGGGCGCAGCGCCAACCCGCGGATGACGAAGGGCAGCACCGGCAGCAAGAGCCAGGCCAGCAGCACGACACAGACGATCGGCGCGTTGATGGACAGCCACAGCAGCCTGAAAAGGCTGGCCACCATCAGCACCACCAGAAGGCCGGCAATCAGCGCTGCATTTCCCTGTTTGAGCATTATGTTGTGCATGGCGACCCCCACCGAGTCTGACCGAACGCTCGCACCGTATCACAACCTAGGCAGAAAGTAATAGATAATAACGCGGGCAACCTGCCATATTTCTTATGATCAACATGCTCGTGGAGATACGACTGGCACGCAAAGTCGGCGCTGGCGGGACGGCACGCCCCGGATCAGCGGACCCACGGTCGCAGCTTTACCGCCAGCAGGCCGACCCACTCGTGCATGGCGTACCAGCCCGCGTAAGCCGCCGCGGGACCGGGCAGGTAATCGAGAAACCATACCCGCGGCTCATCGCCTTCTTCAGTGTTTTTGAGAAATGCCGTCGGCGCGGGAATCACCTCGATGCCATGTCCGGAGAATTCCGCCATGGCCCGACGCATGTGGGCCGCATGCGTCACCAGTACGACCCGTTCGATTCCTTCGCCACGCAGGATGTCCGCGGTGTTACGGCCATTGTCCTCGGTGTCCAGCGAACCGCCTTCGCGCCAGCGCGGCTCGATGCCGAAATCCAACCACAAGGACTCCGCCATCGGCACGACTTCGCCGCTGACGAGCACCGGCAGTCCGCTGGCGCGCGCCAGGCGCGCCCCGAAGCGCAATCTTTCCAACGCCAGACGGTTCGGCCCCGGCCCGCCATATTCGGGCATGAAGCGATGAGCGCCCGCTCCCAGGATGACGATCGCCTCGCCGCGCGCGAGACCCTCCGGACGCAGGATCGGCACATCCTCCAGGGGCGTCGCGATCAGATTCACCACCACCGGGGTGCTGAACAGCCAGGCAACCAGCAATCCGCCCCAGGCCAGCGTGCGTCCCAGTCGCGGCCGTTTGCGCAACAACATCAAACCTATCGCGACGCACAACAAAGGCATCAGCGGCGGTAGCAGCAGCGCAGCGACGAACTTTTTCAGCAGAAAGGTGAAGGGCAGCGTTTCCATGCGTGTGCGGGGCAGGTATGCGCATTATCCCGCATCGATTCGTCTATGATGGGCTGATGAAACGTTCCGGATCGCTCCTCGTTCTCTGCCTGCTTGCGTGCTTTTCCATGGCGCGGGCCGATTCGCTGCCGGGGGAATCGCAGTACCTCGGCGAGATCCGGCGCGATGCTGGCGGCAAGCTCGTCACCGTGCCCGCGCCGGCCACCGTCAACGCGTCCCAACAGGCGGCATCCGGCAACGTCATCCGCGTCGGGCCGAGCCATGGCATTCGCATGATCGCGACCGCCGCCGCCCTCGCCAAGGATGGCGACATCGTCGAAATCGAGGCCGGCGACTATGTCGGCGATGTCGCCGTCTGGAAGCAGAACCGTCTGCTCATCCGCGCCGTCGGGGGCCGCGCCCGCCTGGTGGCCGGCGGCGCCAGCGCGGAAGGCAAGGCCATCTGGGTCCTGCGCGGCGGCCGGATCACCGTCGAGAACCTCGAATTCACCGGCGCCCGCGTGCCGGATCGCAACGGCGCCGGCATCCGCTTCGAGAAAGGCCACCTGATCGTCCGCAACTGCCGCTTCGCAGGCAACGAGAACGGCATCCTCACGGGCGGCGGCAATATGGATCTCGAGATCGAGAACAGCGAGTTCGCCGACAACGGCGCCGGCGACGGCTACAGCCACAATCTCTACGTCGGCGCGATCCGCATGCTGCGCGTGACCGGCAGCTACTTCCATCATGCGAAGGTCGGGCACCTGCTGAAAAGCCGCGCCGCCGAGAACCACATCCTCTACAACCGCCTGACCGACGAATCCGGCGGCCGCGCCAGCTACGAGCTGGAATTTCCGAACGGCGGCATCGCCTATGTCATCGGCAACATCATCGAACAGAGCGCGACCACGGAAAATCCCTACCTCGTCTCGTTCGGCGCCGAAGGCTACCGGCATCCGGCCAACGAGCTCTATCTGGTCAACAACACGCTGGTCGACAACCTGCCGCAGTCCGGTTTCTTCCTCGCCGCCAGGCCCGGCTTCCAGGTCGTCAAGGCCTGGAACAACCTGCTGCTGGGCAAGCGTCCGCTCAACAGCGGCGGCATCGACGGCGAATTCATCAACAATCCGAACGTCGGCAAGGACAGCTTCGTCCTCGCCGACCGCCACGATTACCGGATCCGGCGGGATAGTCCGCTGCACCGCGGCTGGCGCGTTCCCGAAGCGGCCCGCGGCATCCCGCTGGCGCCGGAACGCGAGTACGTGCATCCCGCCGCGACGCGCATGCTGACGAGCACACCGACGCTGCCCGGCGCGAAGCAGACGCTGCAACCCGACCAGCCGTAACCGAAGGTCGGCGCAGCCAGGACGGCACTACACAAGCAGTTCGACGACCGGCGGATGGCCGAGGAAGGCCTGCGGGCTGGCGCTCGCGCCGTAGGCGCCGGACTGGAAGATCACCACGAGATCGCCGGGCTCGGCTCGGGCCAGTTCCATGCGGTCGGCGAGCAGATCGAGCGGCGTGCACAGCGGGCCGACCACCGAGGCGATTTCCTTTTCCGTCGCATCCATCTTGTTGCCGATGGTGACGGGATAGTTCTTGCGGATCACCTGGCCGAAGTTGCCGGAGGCCGAGAGGTGGTGGTTCAGCCCGCCGTCGCAGACGAGGAAGACCTGGCCGCGCGAAATTTTTCGATCCAAAACGCGCGTCACATAGATGCCCGCCTCGCCGACGAGGTAACGCCCCAGTTCGATCACCAGCTCGGCCTGCGGCATCTCGCACTGTGCCCGTTCGACGAGCGCCGCGAGGTTGGCGCCGATCGGTGCGAGCTCGAGGCGCTGCTCCCCCGGGAAATAGGGAATGCCGAAGCCGCCGCCGAGATTGAGGAAGCGCACCGGCGCGGGCGCATCCTGCGCCAGCCGCAGCGCGAGTGCATAGGATTTCTGCTGCGCCTCGACGATTGCCGCCGCCTTGAGGTTCTGCGAGCCGGCGAACAGATGAAAGCCTTCGAAGGCCAAACCCTTCCTGCCGATTTCGGCCAGCGCCTGCGGCACCTGTTCGGCGTCGATGCCGAACTGCTTCGGCCCGCCGCCCATCTTCATGCCGGACGCCTTCAGCTCGAAATCCGGATTGACCCGCACCGCCACGCGGGCCGGCAGCCCGAGTTCCCGCGCGATGTCCGCCAGCAACCCGATCTCGCGGAACGACTCGACATTGACGAGGATGCCCGCTTCGACCGCCTGGCGCAGCTCGCCCGCGCGCTTGCCCGGCCCCGCGAAGCTGATCTTGCGCGGATCGGCGCCGGCGGCCAGCGCCACGGCCAATTCGCCGCCCGACGCCACATCGACGCCATCGACCAGGCCGGCCATGTGGGCCACCAGGGCCGGCAGAGGATTCGCCTTCATCGCGTAGTGGAGCTTCACCGCCTGGGGCAGGGCGGCGCGCAGCTCGGCGACACGTCGAGTCAACAAGCCGCGGTCGTAGGCATAGAAGGGCGTCGATCCGGCGCGCGCCGCCAGTTGCGCGAGCGGCAGGCCGCCGACGACCAGTTGGCCGCCTTCGTTCCGGAACTGGTTCATCGGCGCATGTTGTGGCAGCGTCTTTTCAGTGGCCATGCTGTTCCATCCATTCGGTGCTGAGCGTCTTGCGGTCGATCTTGCCGTTCGGGTTGCGCGGCAGCGGGCCCGCGCGCACAGCGATGCCCGCCGGCACCATGTAGGCCGGCATGCGCGCGCGGCAGTCGGCCAGCAGCGCGTCAACATCCAGCGAATCGCCTTGCGGCGGCGTGGCGATGACCTGGATTGCCTGGCCGAGCGTCGGATGCTCGACGCCGAAGGCCACGCACTCGCCGACGAGCTTCGTCGCATAGAGGATTTCCTCGACCTCGGTCGGGCTGACGCGATAGCCCGAGGTCTTGATCATCTCGTCGCGCCGGCCGACGAAGTAGAGAAAGCCCTCTTCGTCCCGGCGCACCGTGTCGCCGGAGAACACCGCCAGTTCGGGAATCACCAGCCCGGCCTCGCGTCCCGCCACATGAAGAGGTAAGGGTTTGTAACGCTCGGCGGTCTTTTCCGGGTCGTTCCAGTAGCCCATGCCGACCAGCGCGCCGCGATGCACCAGCTCGCCCGGCTCGTTCGGCGCGCAGGGCGTGCCGTCCTCGCGCAGCACGAGGATCTCGGCGTTCGGGATCGCCTTGCCGATCGAATCCGGCCGCCGGTCGACTTCGGCCGGCGGCAGGTAGGTCGAGCGGAAGGCCTCGGTCAGGCCGTACATCAGGAAGGGCTGCGTCTTGGGCAGGCGCGCGCGCAGGGCCGCCAGCGTCTCGCGCGGCATGCGGCCGCCGGTGTTGGCGAAATAGCGCAGGTGCTCGGTGATCGTGGCCGGCCAGTCGAGCTGCGACAACTGGATGTAGAGCGGCGGCACGGCCGTAAGTCCCGTGACCTTTTCCTTTTCCAGCGCCTTGAGCACGTCGCGCGGCAGCAGGTAGTTGAGCAGCACCACGCGCGCGCCGGCATGGAAGGCGGTGGTCAGCTGCGAAAAGCCGGCATCGAAGGACAGCGGCAGGGCCGCGAGCAGCGTGTCGCCCGGCCGGTTTTCCAGATAGGAAGCCACGCTCTTGGCGCCCGCGACCATGTTGCGGTGGGAGAGCACCACGCCCTTCGGCTTGCCGGTGCTGCCCGAGGTGTAGAGGATCGCCAGCACATCGGCATCGATGACGCGATGGCCGGACCGTGGCGGCGCGGCCAGCAGCGCGTCCCAACGATGGCAGGCGAGCGAGCCGACGGCGGGCAGCTCGGCTTTGGCATCGACCACGACGATCTGGCGCAGGTCGTGGCACTCGGGCAGCACGCCCTCCAGCAGCTTCAGGCGCTCCGACGAAGTCACCAGCACGCGCACGTTGCAGTCGCGCAGGATGTAGCCGACCTGCTCGGACTTGAGCAGCGGATTGAGCGGCACGAAGACGCCGCCGGCCGCCGGCGCGCCGAAGCTGGCGATCACGGTCTCGAAGCGCTTTTCCAGATAGATGCCAACGCGTTCGCCACGCTGCAGGCCAAGCTGCATCAGGCCGCTGGCGCAGCGCGTCACGGCATCCTGCAGCTCGCCATAGGCCAGCGACTGCTTGCCGTAAGTCAGGGCAAGGGCCTGCGGAGCGCGCTCCGCGGCGAGGGCGATGAGGTCGGGAAGGAGGATTGAATCGCGCATGACAAGCCCGGCAACAACGATGACAAAGAGAAGTATCGCACAGCCCATGGCCTATAATCCGCGCCGTTTCAGCCAGTCACCGGAGCCGCCCTTGAACACCCAGCAAGAAGTCCTTGGTCTAGTCCTTAGTCTGCTCGACGAAACGCTCAGCCTCAAGGGGCGAGCCAGCAGCTTCACCGCCGACACGCCGCTGCTCGGCGCGATCCCGGAACTCGACTCGATGGCCGTCGTCGCGCTGATCACCGGCATGGAAGAGCGCTTCGGCTTCACGACCGATGACGACGAGATCGACGGCAGCATCTTCGCCACGGTGGGTTCGCTGGTCGGCTTCGTGGAATCCAAGCTGGCCGGCTGAGCTGTTGCGCGGATGGCGCCCGAAGCCTTCTTCCTGCCGGTCGCCAAGGGCCAACGCCACTGCCTCCACCATGTCCCGCGCGGCGGCGCCAAGGCCGCGCTGCTCTATCTTCATCCCTTCGCCGAGGAAATGAACAAGGCGCGCCGCATGGCCGCCCTGCAGGCGCGCATGCTCGCCGAAAACGGCTGCGCGGTGCTGCAGCTCGACCTGCACGGCTGCGGCGACAGCAGCGGCGATTTCGGCGACGCCACCTGGGCAAGCTGGCTGGCCGACGCAGGCATTGCCATCGACTGGCTGCGCGAACAGCACGACGCGCCCCTTTGGCTGTGGGGACTGCGCAGCGGCTGCCTGCTCGCGGCGGAAGCCGCGCGGGACCTCGACGTACCGGTCAATTTCCTCTTCTGGCAGCCGGTGATTTCCGGCAAGCAGTACCTGCAGCAATTCCTGCGCCTGAAAGTCGCCGGCGCAATGCTGAGCGGCGACGGCAAGGGCGTGATGGACGCCCTGAAGGCAGAGCTCGCCGCCGGCCAGTCCGTCGAGGTCGCCGGCTATGCGCTGTCGGCCGGCATGGCGGCCGGTCTGGAAAACGCGGAACTGTCACCCCCCGCCCGGCCGGGCCGTCTGCACTGGCTCGAAGTGTCCGCGCGCCCCGAGGCCACGCTCGCGCCGGCCTCTATCAAGCGCATCGAACAGTGGCAGGCGGCGGGATGCGCGGTCGACAGTGCCGTCCTGCCAGCGCCGACTTTCTGGCAGACCACCGAAATCGAGGAAGCCCCGGCATTGCTCGATGCCACGCTGGCGGCGCTGCGCATATGAGCTTTACCGAAGAACCTGTTCGCTTCGCCTGCGCGGGCGAAACCCTCTTCGGCGTCCTCGCCCGACCTGAACGGCCGGCCGACCTCGGCATCGTCATCGTCGTCGGCGGTCCGCAGACGCGCGTCGGCAGCCACCGGCAATTCGTCCTGCTGGCGCGCGCGCTCGCCGCAGCCGGCCATCCGGCGCTGCGCTTCGACGTGCGCGGCATGGGCGACAGCACCGGCGCGCAACGCAATTTCGAGCATCTCGCGCCGGACATCTCTGCGGCCATCGACGCGCTGCAGGCGCGATGTCCCGCCGTGCGCCGCGTCGTCCTGTGGGGCCTATGCGACGCGGCCTCCGCCGCGCTGCTCTATTGCGACGAAACGCGCGACCCGCGCATTGCCGGCCTCTGCCTGCTCAATCCCTGGGTGCGTTCCGAAGCCAGCCTGGCCAAGACCCAGGTCAAGCATTACTACGGCCAGCGGCTGCTGCAACGGGAATTCTGGGCGAAGCTGCTCTCCGGACGGCTGAACATTCTGGCCGCCCTGGCCGAACTGCTGCGCAAGCTGGGGCAGGCATCCTCCCGGCCGGCACCAACGCCCGGTTTCCAGGAACGCATGGCGCGCGGCTGGCGAAATTTCACCGGACCGATCCTGCTCGTCCTCAGCGGCGACGACTACACCGCAAAGGAGTTCCTCGCATACACGGCATCCAGCCAAGACTGGCGCGGCCTGCTGGAACGGGCCGGCGTCACGCGCGTCGACGTGCCGGAGGCCGATCACACATTTTCCTCACAGAAGTGGCGCAATTCCGTGGAAAATGCCTGCCTCGACTGGATCAAGCGAAATGAATAACCCACCCGACACCCTCTGCCTCGGCCACCCGCGTTTCACGGATGGTGATCTCGCTGCGCTCGCCGCTCGCGCAGGCGCCCTCGCCGCCTGGCGGGAAGCATTCACGCGCTACGGCAAGCAAGCCCCTGCCCATGTCGGCAACGATTTCGCCGTCGTCATCGACACGCCCAGCGGCGGCACTTTCCTCGCCATCGACAAGTTCGCCATCCAGACGCTCTGCTACCGGATCGTCGACGGCCAGTTGCGCGTCGCCGCCCGCGCGGATGAACTGGGCGCGACCGAGCTCGACCCGCAGGCGCTCTTCGACTATCTCTATTTCCACGTCATTCCCTCGCCGCGCACGATTTTCAAGGACGTCTTCCGCCTGCCGCCCGGCCATTGCGCGCTGTTCGAGAACGGCAAGCTCGCGGTTGCCCCATACTGGCAGCCGCAGTTCGAGGAAGGCCGCGGTGCATCCTTCGCCACGCTGCGCGACGAATTCCGCCAGATCGTCAGGAATGCCGTCGCCGACCGGCTCGCCGCCGGCCCGGCCGGCTGTTATCTGAGCGGCGGCACCGACAGCTCCACCGTCGCCGGCATGGTCACGCAGATCACCGGCCAGCCGGCCGACACCTATTCGATCGGCTTCGCCGTCGCCGGCTACGACGAGATGGAATTCGCGCGCATCGCCGTGCGCCATTTCGGCACAAAACACCACGAGTACTACGTCACGCCGGACGACCTCGTCGCCGGCATGCCAGCCGTGGCCGCCAGCTATGACCAGCCCTTCGGCAATGCCTCCGCCGTGCCGGCCTTCTACTGCGCGCGCATGGCCCGACAGGACGGCTACGAGCGCATGCTTGCCGGCGACGGCGGCGACGAACTCTTCGGCGGCAACACGCGCTATGCCAAGCAGCGCGTCTTCGGCCTCTACGACCAGATTCCCGCAGTGCTGCGCAAGGCGATCCTCGAACCCGCTCTCGCGGACAACACGGTATTCGACCGCGTACCGTTTCTGAAGAAAGGCGCCAGCTACGTGCGCCAGGCGCGCGTGCCGATGCCCGACCGCATGCAGACCTACAACCTGCTCATGCGCATGGGCATCGACAGCGTCTTCCCCGCCGATTTCATCGGCCGGATCGACGCCGGCGAACCGGAGCGCCACCAGCGCGAAACCTACAACGCCTGCCCGTCTTCCGCTTCGCTGGTGAACAAGATGCTCGCCTACGACTGGCGCTACACGCTCGCCGAGAACGACCTGCCCAAGGTCGTCGGCTCGGCCCGGCTGGCGGGCATCGAAGCCGGCTTTCCGCTGCTCGACGACCGGCTGCTCGAGTTCTCGCTCAAGCTGCCCACCTCCTACAAGCTCAAGGGCCTCAAGCTGCGCTGGTTCTTCAAGGAGGCGCTGCGCGGCTTCCTGCCCGACGAGATCCTCGTCAAGAAGAAGCACGGCTTCGGCCTGCCCTTCGGCCCCTGGGCCGTCAATCACGCGCCGCTCAACAAGCTCGCCACCGACGCGCTGCATGGCCTCGCCGACCGCAACATCATCCGCCGCGAATTCATCGACGTCCTGCTCAGGCAGCACCTGCCGGCCCACCCCGGCTTCTACGGCGAACTGGTGTGGATCATGACGATGCTGGAGCTGTGGATGCGGGCACAAAGGAAATGAGCCCCCCCCGAAATCGCCTTCGGCGATCTCCCCCCAGGGGGCAGAAATTCTTGGGGCGGCCCGGCGAGTTTCTTGAAAGCATGCATTGACAATACTAAAATCTGTTTTTAGTATTTCCACATGTATGTCCAACGCCAACTCGCTGCCGCATTGCAGCAAGCCCTTGCCGGCTTTCCGGCCATCCTGGTCACGGGGCCGCGGCAGTCAGGAAAAACCACATTCCTGCGCCACGAGGCAGGGATAACAGCCAACTACGTCAGCTTCGATGATCCGCTCGAACGCGACTTCGCAACAGTCGACCCCCAAGGTTTCCTCGGTCGATTCAAGGATCAGCCAGTCATTCTCGACGAAATCCAGTACGTTCCCTCCCTACTGCCGTACTTGAAATTGCGCATCGACGCCAAACCGCAACTCTCCGGTCGTTGGCTGCTGACAGGATCGCAGCAATTCAACCTGATGCGGGATATCGGCGAATCGCTGGCCGGCCGGGTGGCCATTCTGGAACTGCCCCCTTTCTCCTACGGCGAGCACCCCTCCCCGAGTCTCGATGCCATCTTGTGGAACGGGGCGTATCCAATCCCCGCCTTGCACCCGGAACGGCGGGACATCTGGCTGCGCAGTTATGTATCCACCTACATCGAGCGCGATGTTCGGCAGATTCGCAACATTCCCGACCTGCGGACCTTCAACCAGTTTCTTGGCTTGGCAGCCGCCCGGCACGGGCAGGAATTCCATCCCGCCGATCTGGCCCGCGAACTGGGCATCAGCCAGCCGACGGTCAAGTCCTGGGCGGGCGTACTCGAAGCCTCCTACCTCGCCTATCTACTGCCACCGTGGTTTCGCAACTATGGCAAGCGCGTCGTCAAATCAGCCAAGCTGTATTTCTTCGATTCCGCCCTGGTCTCCATGCTGACCCGCCAGCCGGATGCCGTCGCGGCACTGGCCGGCCCCATGGGCGGTTCGCTGCTGGAAGGCTGGGTGGTCACCGAAGCTGCCAAGGCATTCATGGCACTTGGCCGCAAGCCCGACATCTACTACTGGCGGTCTCACGATGGCCTCGAAGTCGATCTGCTCATCGTCATCGACGGCAAGCTGCAACCGGTCGAGATCAAGCTGACCGCCACACCCACTGCCGGTCATGTCGAACCTCTCAGCCGATTCGTTGCCGCCGCAGGCAATGATGCTACCGGGCAGGGCATTCTTGTTTGTCGCACCGAGACACAGAAATCCCTGCCGCATGGTCACCTCGCCTTGCCGTGGCATACCTTCCCGGCCTGGCTTCAAGCACGTCTGGTGGGAAAATGACGCAACTCGGCGCCGACTGTCGGGTTGTTAATCGTTGGCATTGATCATGACGATGCGGGAACTGTCAATGCGGGCAAGACGGGGATAGTCGCAATCCATGCATAACACTGAAAGACCGACACTTGCACCAGCATGGGCCTTTCTGGGCTTTGTCGTCGTTTTCATCGTCTACGGCTCATTGTTTCCCTTCGATTTCCGCTCCCCCCCCGAATCGATCAACAACCTGTTTTCGCGAGCGTATCTCTTCGACAACAAAGCGGATGCGCTCGACAACTACCTGCTGTTCATCCCCCTCGGTTTTTCCTTGCGCATCTGTTTTCGGCGCACACGAGACTATTGGGTCGCCTCGTTTATGGCCGTTCTGTTGCTCGGACTCGGCCTGCAGTTGATTCAACTCTACCTGCCCACTCGCACGGCATCGCTCGCCGATGTCATCTGGAATGGTATTGGCCTCGCCGTCGGACTGCTGGCTGGAGGTGTTGCGCGGAAATGGCTGGCCAAGCAGCAGGCAAGCTGGGCAAATGCAAGTCCTTTCGCCTTGTTGCTCGTGCTGCTCTGGTTCTTCTACGAAACCTTTCCTTTTGTGCCTACGCTCGATTACGGCCTGCTCCGCGATCACGTCAAGACGGCGATAATCGCGCCGCCATTCGATACGATGCGCTTTGTCCAGCATCTGCTTGCGGCAATACTCTGCGGCATCGCGCTACAACACGTTCGCCTGTTCGGCCACAGCGGACTCATCACCGCGCTTGTGGGCATCGCGGCGGTTCTGCTCGAAATCTTTGTTGCCTATGGACAGTTGCGTCGTGAAACCCTACTCGGCATGACGGTCGGCCTCGCGGGCGGATACCTGCTCGCCAGAAACAGTGACAAGATGGCCATGATTGCGTTAGCGAGCGTGGCCGCGAGCGCCTACCTGATAACGCTGCTCACGCCTTACAGGGGCCAGATCGCCGATGCCGGCTTTACCCTCACGCCATTTTCCAGTTTTATGTGGCTTAACGTCACGCGCGAACTGCCGCCGCTCGCCTTTGAAGCGCTGGCTATCGGATCGCTGCTCTGGGCCGGCTTGTCCGGGCCGGGCATCTTCCGTTCGCGACCCGTCTTGTGGATTGGTTCGGCTTTCCTGACCATCGCATTGCTTGAGGTCATCCGTGTCCGTCTGATCGGGTTCCACGGCGACACTACCCCGCTCCTGATCGCCGCGCTGCTTGGAGCTTTCGCCGCGACCTGCCGCGACCGACAAGGCATGACGATCGATCGATATCCGGCCTCGCCCGGAGCGAACCCCCGCCGCCGGGAACGCGCGTCCCTGCCCGCAGGACCGACACACCTCATTGCGCTCGCTCTGCTGGCCACTGCGATTTATGTCATGGCCAGACTGCCGGGCATTCCCTACAACATCAGCGAACTGTTACCGCACGGCATTGGCGGAATCCTGGCCGCCCTCGGCCTCTCGGTCGCGGTCTACCTGATGGCCAATTCCCCGCTCCTTCTGTTCACGGGAAAAACGCGACTGCGACTGGTGCTTTTCCCGCTGCTTCTGCCCCTTCAGGGAGCCATCATCTGGATGCTGCTGCGGATCGGGGTTCCGATGGAAAGCATTCACGACATCGTCGGCGCGCCAATCCTCGGCTGGCCGTGGGAATGGGAAACACTCTTTCGCTTTCTCGCCCTTCATCAGGCGCTTGCGATACAGATCGTCGGCGCCGTCCTCATCGCCGCCACCCTGTGCCGCCCCGCCCTCCTCGTCGGCCTGATCTACTGGGTCGTCATCGCGATGCTGTTCGCCTGGCCCTTGCATCTCGTCGTGGTCGACTGGGCCGCTACCGACAACCTCACCGAACTGATGCGCGACGGCGGCAGCCTCCTCGCGAGCAGCCTGCTGGCCGCGGGCACTCTGCTCGCCTGCCTCGGCGGCACCGCCCTGGGAGCCGCGATCGCCATTCCGAGATGCCGCCGCTGGCTGCTCGTTGCCGCTCTGTTCTCTGCTCCGCTGGCTGCAAGCTGCTTTATCGCCGGCCTCGAATCCACCCTCATCAAATACGACAAGGTCTTTTCCGCAGCGCAGTTTCTGCTCAGCCCCGACCGCGAACACTATCTGCCGCCATCCGCCCTGCTGGTCCGGTATGCCCTCGCCTACGCACTCATCACGGCCGCCATTGCCATCATCCAGCTGCGCGCATGGCGAACCATCGACCTGAAGTCAACGGCGCACGATGGAACAACCCGCCAGGAAAAAGTCGGTGCTGGCAGGACGGCACACCCTGCCTGAAATGGCCTTGCACAATCTGCTTCCCGCCCTGCTGCTCGCCATCACCACCCCGGCGGCCCACGCCGCCACCCTGCGCGTCGGCCCCGGCGAGGCCGTCACCCGCATCGCCGATGCCGCCAAGCTCGCCAAGGACGGCGACACCGTCGAAATCCTCCCCGGCGAATACCGTGGCGACGTCGCCGTCTGGCAGCAAAAACGACTCACCCTCCGCGGCATCGGGCAGCGGCCGGTGCTCGTCGCCGACGGCATGAGTGCCGAAGGCAAGGCCATCTGGGTTATCCGCAATGGCGACATCCGCATCGAGAACATCGAATTCCGCGGCAGCCGCGTGCCGGCCGGCAACGGCGCGGGCATCCGCTTCGAACGCGGCAAGCTCACTGTCCGTGACTGTGCCTTTATCGACAACCAGATGGGTCTCCTTACCGGCAACGACCCAGCAACCGAACTCGACATCGAAAACAGCCGTTTCGCCGATGCGCCGCGCCAGACGCATTCGCTACCGCATCTGCTCTATGTAGGAAGCATCGCCAAAGCCGTCATTACCGGCAGTCGCTTCGAGAACGGCTATCGCGGCCACCTGATCAAATCGCGCGCCCGGCACAGCATCATCCGCGACAACCACATCGTCGACGGCCCGGACGGCGAAGCCTCCTACGAGATCGACTTGCCCAACGGCGGCATCGCGCACATCGCGGGCAACACGGTTGGCCAGAGCGCCAAGACCCAGAACCCCGTGCTCATCTCCTACGGCGCCGAAGGCAAGGTCTGGCCGGAGAACAGCCTGACGCTGACCCACAACAGCCTCATCAGCGACCACTTTCCGGGCGCGCGGTTCCTGCACGTGCATGAAGACAAATTCGCCACGCCGCCCCAAGTCACCGTCCTCAACAACCTCACCGTCGGCCCTGGCCTCGTCCCGCCTGCGGCAGATTCCATGCAGCCGATCGGAACCCGCCCGCTCACACCGCCATCGCAATGGCTGCCCGGCACCTTGCAGCATCGGCAATAACCGTCGTTCGATTTATACAACAGTCAGCCTGTTTGTAGTATAAATCTCGGGCATGAAACCCTACGAAGACCTGACTGCCAGTGCCCAGAATGCCTACGCCGATTTGTTCGACGCTGCCTTGGCCATGCATCTCTCCAGCAGCATCGCCGGACTCAATGGCAGCTTTGGCAAAAAAAAGGTGCATGGTCACACTTACTGGTATTTCCAGTATCGCGACATCGGCGGCGCGGTGAGGCAGTTGTACGTCGGCCCGCAGAGCGAAAAACTGGAGGCCCTGATCCGGGTCCATCGCGATCGCGCCGGCCTTTCCGCAAGGCCGCTGCAGCCCCTCGCCGCCGCCGCCACCGCATTGGGCTGCGCCCCCCTGCTTCCCAAGCACTTCCGCGTCATCCGCCGATTGGCGGAATACGGCTTCTTCAAGCGCGGCGGGATACTTGTCGGCACGCACGCGTTCACGGCCATGGGCAACATGCTGGGCATATCGTCGGCGGAGCGCATGCAAACCCAGGATGTCGATTTCGCCCACGCCGGCAAGAACATCTCTGTCGCCCTGCCTGCCAATATCAAGGTGGAAACCGCCGCGGCCATCGAATCCCTCGAGATGGGCCTGCTTCCAATCGCCAGGCTGGCGGGCGCATCCGGTTCGACCTACCTCAGCCCCACCGACCCCGCCTTCAGACTGGACTTCCTCACTTCCAGAACCGCGGAATCCGATGCGCCGGTGCATATCGAAGGTCTCTCGATCGCGCTGCAACCGCTCAAGTTCATGGAATTCTCGATGATCGAAACCACCCAGGCGGCAGTCTTCTGTAACGAGGGCGCAGTCATCGTGAACATTCCCAAGCCCGATCGTTTCGCCATCCACAAACTCATCGTTTCCGCGGAGCGCGACACCTCGGCAACCGCCAAGTCGAACAAGGACATCAGGCAGGCCAACGTCCTGGTTCAATACTATCTGGACAACCGGCCCGACGAGATAGCGGAAAGCTTTCAGGACGCCTGGACGCGCGGACCGGGATGGAGAAAACGGATCGAGACGGGTTTGAACAAGCTCAAAAAAATCAATCCGGAAGCCGCGGCGGCCCTGAAGAGGCTGCGGGTCGCCCTTCAGTAACGCAGCCATGCCCCTCGACACCCTGATCTTCGACCCCACGCCCTGCGGCTTTCCCAGGCCGCGCGTGCCGCTGCTGCCTACCGGGTTCGACGGCATCGTGCTCAAGGCAACCCGGCGCTGGCGAGACGGCATCCCGATACAATTGATGCCACCATGAAACGCTTTAACATCCTCTCCAATAACGCCTAAGGAGATGCAATGATCTCCAACCAATCGATCATCGACACCGAAACACTGAACGCGGTGCGTAGCTTTGCCCGGGCAGTGGCGACCCGCTATGACATCGCCGGGGCGATTCTCTTTGGCAGCCGCGCACGCAAGTCACACCACCCTGACAGCGATGCCGACGTCGCCGTTCTCCTGCATGGCCAACCCGGAAAATTTGTGACAACCAAGCTGGAGATGGCGGACATCGCCTACGAAGTGCTGCTGGACACCGGTATTCGTATCCAGCCCCTCCCAATCTGGGAGGATGAATGGAAGCATCCCGAGACCTACTCGAATCCGTACTTGCTGCACAACATCCAACGCGAAGGAATCAGGTTGTGAAGGTGGAAGAGCTGATGGCCAAGGCCAAGCAAGCGGCCGCGTCTGCAAAGATGCTGCTGGAAACCGGCGATGCCGATGGTGCCTGCAATCGAGCCTATTACGCCATGTTCGATGCTGCACGCGCCGCACTCCTGGCAACCAAGGCTCCCGTACCTCCAGAAATCGCAAAAACACACAACGGACTGATAACCGCATTCAGCATGCACCTGGTCAAACCCCGCCTCGTGGCGATCGAACTTGGCAAGACCCTCAATAAAGCTGGAGAGCTACGCCTGATTGCCGATTACAAGGGCGATCCTATCGAGATCGAAGAGGCCCGCTGGGCGGTCAACGAAGCACAGGCTTTTGTGATTGCCATGCAAGCCATCTTGCCAACCGGCTCTGCTGGCTAATACACAAGCGCCGTGCAGAAACTCGGCACTGACTGGACGGCACCCGCCATCCTTCTGGCGCTCTTTTTTGCGACCAGCCTTTCCGCTGCCCACGCCGCCACCCTGCGTGTCGGCCCCAGCGAACAACTTACCCGCATTGCCGAAGCCGCCAAGCTGGCCAAGGACGGCGACACGGTTGAAATCCTTCCCGGCGAATACCGCGGCGACGTCGCCGTCTGGCAACAGAAAAGCCTGACCATCCGTGGCCTCGGCCAGCGGCCGGTACTCATCGCCGATGGCAAGAGCGCCGAGGGCAAGGCCATCTGGGTCATCCGCAATGGCAACATCCGCATCGAAATACCCCGTTCCGCGCAGGCGGAAGGTCGGGGTTTGCGCTGGTGCAGGAAAATGAGGTAACGCCGCCCCGCCCACACCGACTTTCGGGGTCCAAAGGCAAGGCGCCGCCCCGAAAAAGACCCTCGGCAGTC
>CAZPIE010000019.1:0-17466 GCA_964586275.1 uncultured Methyloversatilis sp.
AGGATTGAACATGATTCACGACAAAAAGGAATTCGGTCTCGGTCTCGCCCTGCTGGCGGGATTTTTCATCGTCCTGGCGGTCATCTTCATGCCGCTGTTCGAGGGCGGCAAAAATACCATCGACTATCTCGACAACGTCTTCAACGCGATCTCGAAAAACTCGGCTTACTATATCCCGGAGCTGGGCAAGAAGGCCGCCGTCCACGTCGACAAGCAAGTCAGCCTGAAGATCAAGGCAAGCGACGAAGGGCAGGCGCAGCGCATGGAGAAATTGCTGGCGCAGGCCGGGGCGAGCGTCGAGCGCGCGGGAACCCAGCTGGCGTTCGGCGTCGATCTCGGCAAGCTGCTCGGCGTGTCGCTGGCCGATGCCGACCTGCTGTTCAAGAACGATGGCGCGGCCCTGCAAGGCAAATACGCCGTCGAGGCACGGCGCACCGGGCATGACTGGCACAGTATGCTCGGCGCCGCCGCCAAGGAGCTCGACGGGCAGCAACTGTTCGCCGAGAGCAAGACGGTGCGCGATGTGATGACCAAGGCCGTCGAACCGGCCTACAATTACTTCGGCGTCAAGGCCGTGCCCATGAAGGATATGCTCTGGGTGGTGCTGGCGGCGCTGGTCGGTTACGTCGTCTATACGATCTGGTACGGCTATGCCATCTTGTATTTGTTCGAGGGCTGGGGTCTCAAGCTGGAGCATTGATGCTTGAGTTCTTCGCGCGCCTGTTCGGGCGCCGCGACCGGCTGCGGGGCGAGGCCCTGCAGTCGGCGTTTCAGGAGCAGTTCCGCAATTTCCGCGCGCTCCTGACCGCCAACAACAACGCGCTGGAGCTGATGTCCCGGGCCGAGGACATGCTCCAATCCGGCAAGCCCTTCGGCATGGCCTTCGTGCGCGGCGAGCTGACGGCGCTGACGGTCAACGTCTACAAGATGGTGCACAGCCTGGTGACGCTGGCCGACGGTCGCTACGGGGATTTGCACGACCGTTTCGCGCACATTACCGGGGAGATCGAGGCGATCATGTCGCGCCAGCCCGAGGTGGAAAGCGGACCGCTGGCGCTCGGCCTCGACGAGATCACCCGCGACGACATCGACCGTGTCGGCGGCAAGATGGCCAACCTGGGCGAATTGCGCAACCGGCTCGGGGTCCGCGTGCCGGAAGGCTTCGCGATCACGGCCTGGGCGGCCAAGCACTTCATGGAGGTGAGCCATACCCAGATCGAGATCGCGCGGCGCCTGCAGACGCTCGACATCGAGGATCTCGGCGCTCTGTATACGGTCAGCGCGGCCATCCAGGACCTGGTGCGCGCCGCCGCCCTGCCAAGCGACCTCGAACGGGCCATCGCGCAGCAGGTCGCGGCGCTGGTGCAGCGCCTCGGCGGCGCCGATTTCAAGGTGGCCTTGCGCTCCAGCGCCCTCGGCGAGGACAGCATCCATGGCTCCTTCGCCGGCCAGTACCGCACCCGCCTGGGTGTGCCGGTGACCGACATCCCGGTGGTCTACCGCGACATCGTCGCCGGCAAATACCAGAGCCAGGCCATCGTCTATCACCAGCAGCGCGGCTATCGCCACCAGGACATTCTCATGTGCGTCGGCTGCCTGGCGATGGTCGATGCGCGCGCCAGCGGCGTGATCTACACGCGTCCCCCGTGCGATCCGGAAGGGCCGCGACTGGTGGTGCATGCCGCGCGCGGCCTTGGCGACCAGATCGTCGATGGCCGTTCCGATTACGATCTGCTCTGGGTCGACCGCGCCGCGCCCCATGCCGTGACCGCCCAGCGCCTCGCCCAAGCCGACCAGGCGTCCTGCCTGACGGAGGCCGAAACGCTCGAACTGGCCGACGTTGCCCTGCGCATCGAGGCCCATTTCGGCGTGCCGCAGGATATCGAATGGGCGATCGACGGGCGCGGCGATCTCTACATTCTGCAGGCGCGGCCGCTCGAGGTGGTCGAGAGCGTACAGGCGTCATCTCTCCCCGCAGCGCTTGCGGAGGTATCCGGTAGCGCGCCCCTGTTGTCCGGGGGCGTGACGGCCAGCCATGGCGCGGCAGCCGGCGCGGTGTTCAAGGTGACCTGCGCGCTCGACATTCTGGAGTTTCCCAGGGGCGCCGTGCTGGTGGTCGAAACGCCCTATCCCGAATGGGCGGTGCTGATCAGCCGCGCGGTGGCGGTCGTCAGCGAAACCGGGCAGATCGCCACCCATCTGGCCACCGTGGCGCGCGAGTTCGGCATCCCCGCCCTGTTCGGCGCCGCAGGGGCCATGGCGCGCCTCGAAAACGGCCAGCAGGTGACCGTCTGCGCCAGCGCCCGCCAGGTATTCGACGGCCGCGTCGAGGCGCTGCTGGCCAGCGCCCCGCGCCCGCCCAACCTGATGAAGGGCAGCCCGATCCATGGCCTGCTGAAGGAGGCGCTGATCCATGTCACGCCCCTGCATCTGACCGACCCGGCTTCGCCTTTCTTCAAGGCGGCCAATTGCCGCAGCCTGCACGACATCACGCGCTTCTGCCACGAGAAGGCGATCCACGAGATGTTCAATTTCGGCCGGCGGCACGGGGCGCGCGACAAGTCGGCCAAGCAGCTGTATGTCGGAAACAGTCCGGCCCAGTGGTGGGTGGTCAACCTCAAGGACGGCTATCGCGAGGGCATCGATCCGACGACTCAGTTCATCCGGCTCGACGACATCGTGTCGGAGCCGATGCGGGCGATCTGGGCGGGCATGACGGCGGTGCCCTGGGAAGGCCCGCCGCCGGTGAGCGTGCGCGGCCTCGGCGCGATCATCGCGCAGTCCGCGATGAATCCCCAGCTCGACCCCTCGGTGCGCTCGAACATGGGCGACCGCAATTACTTCCTGCTGTCGCGGAAATACTGCAACCTGAGCGTGCGGCTCGGTTACCACTTCGCGCTTGCCGAAGCCAATTTCTCGGAGCTGCTGACCGAGTCCTACGTCAGCTTCCAGTTCCAGGGCGGGGCGGCGGACGAGCGGCGACGCCGGCGACGCGTGCAGCTGCTCGGCGACATGCTGCGCGAACTGAACTTCCGCGTCGACATCAAGGCGGATTCGCTGATCGCCCGCATCGAGAAGCGGCCCATTCCCTACCTCAAGGAACGCCTGACCATCCTCGGCTACCTGATCATCCATACGCGGCAGGTCGACATGGTGATGGACGAGGAGGGCTTCATCGAGCGTTATCTCGACAAAGTGCGCGCCGATACCCGTATGATTCGCGAAACATTGCTTGCCACGGAACACGATGGAACTGCCTAAAAAGATATTGCTGGTCGATGACGAGGCCGAATTTCTCGAAACCATGTCGCGCCGCCTGCGGCGACGCGGCTTCGAGGTGCGCACCGCCGGCGACTGCGCCGGCGCCCTCGTCGCGGCGGGCTCCGGCTGGCCCAATGTCGTGGTGCTGGACGTCATGCTCGGCGATGCCGACGGCATCGAGTGCCTGATGCGCATGAAGCGCATCGCCCCGGCGCTGCCGGTGATCATGCTGACCGGCCATGCCTCGCTGCAATCGAGCATCCTCGGCCTCGAGCACGGCGCGAGCAACTACTGCCTGAAGCCGATCGAGATCGACGAGCTGGTCGAAAAAATCATCATCGCCTGCAAGGAAGCCGGCCAGGTCTGACGGTTAACGTGAAAAACCGCAGCGCTTCCGCCGGGCCGCCCCAAGGAAGCGCGGCACGCGCCGAAAGCTTTGTTGATGGCTCCCCGTAACATCGAGCGTCAGCGAGCACGAAAGAACCCCCCGAGGGGGGCGAAGGGGGGCGGGCCTGTCAGGCGTTGATGCCCTTCTGCCAGAGCGCGTCGCCGCAGCCGGCGTGCCGGTTGAGCCAGCGCGCCAGCACGAACAGCAGATCCGACAGCCGGTTGAGGTACTGGCGCGCCGGTTCGGAGACGGATTCATTGTGCGCCAGCGCCACCACCGCGCGCTCGGCGCGCCGGCACACCGTGCGGGCGTGATGCGTCAGCGCCGCGGCGCGGGTGCCGCCGGGCAGGATGAATTCCTTGAGGGGCGCCAACTCGCCGTTGAAGCGGTCGATGGCCGTCTCCAGCCGTGCCGGCTGCGTGTCCTTGAGGAAGGCGCCGCCCGGCACGGAAAGCTCGCCGCCGAGATCGAAGAGATCATGCTGGATGCCGGTGAGCAGGCCGCGCACTTCGTCGGGCAGCTCCTCGCAGAGCAGCAGGCCGACCACGGCGTTGAGTTCGTCGACCTCGCCGAGCGCGGCGATGCGCGGCGCATCCTTGCCGACGCGCGAGCCGTCGCCGAGGCCGGTGGCGCCGGCGTCGCCGGTGCGGGTATAGATTTTCGAGAGTCGGTAGCCCATTGGGAAAGTCGGCGGTGGCGGGACGGCACAGTTTAAGGGATCAGGCCTGGTTCCGCACCGCGGCGAGCAGCGCCTCGGGTTCCGGCGGGCGCTTGACGACCAGCACGGCGCATTTCAGCCCGCCGACGATGCGGTCGGTGGTCTGGCCGACGAGCTTGCGCGACAGGCCCTTGCGCTGGTCGTTGCCGATGACGACGAGATCGGCGCCGATCTCCGCGGCCGCCTCGATGATGGCGGGTTCGGGCGCCTTCTCGACGATCAGGCTGCTGCAATCGATGCCTTCGACCCTCAGCAGGCCGAGTTTCTCGGCGACATCCTCCTCCGCCTGCGCGCGGTTGCCGCCGGGCGGCACGGCGGCGAGGACGGTCACCGGCAGGTGCAGCGCCTTGGCGATCTCGGCGGTGACCTCGGTCATCGTCTCGCTGATGCGCGAGCCGTCGCTCGCCATCAGGATGCGCTTGCGGCAGGGCTCCGCCGGCCAGTTGGCGATCAGCACGTGGCAGGGGGCAGCCACGATGATCTGGTGGGCGACATCGCCCACCAGGCGTTCCTTCATGCTGCCACGTGTTGGCCGCCGGCCGATGACGAGGATGTGGCTGTCGGCGGCAGCGGCGGCGGCCACGACTTCCTGAACCGGATTCTTGCCGTAGCGGACGATCTGCTCGCAGTCCACGCCGGCGACCAGCGCCTTGCGTTCGACCTGGGTGAGGCGCACCCTGGCGATCTCGTTCTCCGCTTCCGACTCGACGGCCGTCATGATGTCGAGAGTGACGCCGAACCCCTTGGCCAGCGCTACCGCCACGTCGGCGGGCGCAGCGCTGAACTCGGAGCCGTCGGTGGCGAACAGCAGCCGTGCGCGGCGGAAGCCGTCGGGCAGGATGCCCTTGTTGCACTCCTTGAAGATGCGCGGCTTGCAGTTGCGGCAGATGTCGGGGTTGAGCGTCCAGTACAGCGCGCGCGTGACATCGGTCATCACCGGGAAGAACGCGCCCTCGCCGATGTCGTGCGCATAGCCGCCCTGACGCAGGAATTGCTGGACGCCGGCATTGAGACGATAGAAATACAGGCCGCCGCCGAGGCGCCGGCGGCGGCGCGCTTCCTGCGCCAGCACCTCGGCGCCGGCGATGTCGATGTAGCTGAGGCTGTTCGCCGCGATCAGCACCGATTTCTGCTGCGGGTTGTCCTCGTCGATCTGCTGCAGGGCGGCCTGGAGGTAGCTGGCGGCGCCGAAGTAGGCCGAGCCGTTGATGCGCAGGATGCGCAGTTGCGGACATTCGGGGCGGCCCCGGGCGCGCACGAAATGGTAGGCGCCTTCCTCGGGCGCCGGCACGACCGGGATGATCTCGGGCTTGGAGGTGCGGTAGAGGTAGTGAATCAAGGAGAGGAAGACGCCAATGAAGATGCCCAGCTCGAGGTTGACCAAGGTGCCGATCAGCGTGGCGAAGAGGATGGCCGACTCGATCTTGCTGGTGTGCCAGATGTGCTTGATGTGATGGAAGTCGATCAGCCCCCAGGCGACCAGGAACAGGATGCCGGCCATCGCGGCGTTGGGCAGGTAGGCGGCGAGCGGAGCAACGGCAAGCAGCACGACCATGAGGAAGATCGAGGCGAACACCGAGGAGAGCGGTGTCTTGGCGCCGGCTTCGTAGTTCACGCCGCTGCGGTTGAACGAACCCGAGGCGGCGTAGGCCGAGAAAAAACTGCCGACGATGTTCGACAGGCCCTGGCCGACGAATTCCTGGTTGCCGTCGATGCGCTGCTCGGAACGCACGGCGATGGCGCGGCCGATCGACGCGGCCTCGGTCAGCGCCAGCATGGTGATGACCAGCGCCGGGCCGAGCGTGGCCTTGAGCGCCGGCAGCGAGAAATCCGGCATGGACAAAGGCGGCAGATGGGCCGGCAATGCGCCGACGGTAACGATGTGCGTCTTGTCGAAGCCTTCGAGCAGCACGAGCGCTTCGGCGAACAGGCTGCCGACGATCATCGCCGCGATCATGTAGGGCACCTTCTTCAGGAACTTTTTGGTCAGGATGCCGGCGGCGAGCGTGACGAGGCTGACGGCCAGTACCCAGGGGTTGATGGCGAAGAACTGCACCCAGAGCTGATGCACGATCTCGTAGAAGGGCGTGCCGCGCGGAATATCTATGCCGAAAAAATTCTTCGCCTGGCTGGCGGCGATGAGGATCGCCGCGCCGGCGGTGAAGCCGATCACCACGGTGTGCGAGATGAAGTTGACCAGCGCGCCCATGCGCGCGAGGCCGAGGATCAGCTGGAACAGGCCGACGAGAAAAGTCAGCGTCAGCACCAGCTGGATGTACTGCGGCGAGCCGGGATCGGCCTGGTGCGACAGGGCGGCGAAGATGGCGATCGAGATCGCCGTGGTCGGGCCGGAGACGAGATGCAGGCTCGAACCGAACAGCGCGGCGACGATGGCCGGCGCCATCGCGGCGTAGAGGCCGTATTGCGGCGGCAGGCCGGCGATGGTGGCGAAGGCGACGCCCTGGGGCAGGACGATCAGCGCGCCGGTGAAGCCGGCGACGGCATCGTCGCGGACGGAGCGCCGGGTGACCAGCGGCCACCAGAGCAGGAAGGGGAAGAGCTTGCGGAGGAGGAGGGCGGATTTCATTGAAGCGGCGACGGAGTACTCGTCGCCGCTTATTCTACGCCGCGCGGGATGCCGTCCCGCCCGCGCCGACTTTCGGGCCGCTTGGCGAAGGCGTCGCCGGGCGTCGCGCCTGCATGACGTGAGGATATCCGGCGCGGAGTTTCATGGGCGCCCGAGGGTCACGGCAATGGGCATGTGGCTTCTCCTCCCGTGGTTGGCGATGCGGCGTTATTCGTGCAACTTCATGGCCGACATCGGTTCCCGGCGCGGCGGCGGGCGTAGCGGGTCGTCTTCGCCGGCATACTCGGCGCGCGAGTAGATGGCTTCGAGCGCTTCCTCGGCCGTGGCGAAGAAGCGCTTCTCGCCGATCAGGTCGCGCAGCCCGGTGGCGCGCATCACGTCGTGGATCTGTTTCTTGAGGCCGGCGAACAGCACGACGATGCCGTTCTCGTTGAGGCGCTCGACGAGGTGGTGGATGACTTCCTCGCCCGAGGCGTCGATGCCGTTGATGCCGTCGCCGACGATCAGCACGTAGGGGGCGTCCGGGTTGTCGGCCACGGCGCCCAGCACGGTGTCCTCGAAGTGGGAGACGTTGGCGAAATAGAGCCGCCCGTCGAAGCGGATCGCGGTGACGACATCCGAGGCCGGCAGGTTGTTGATCTTCGCGTCGCGCAGCGTGCCGTCGTGGTAGCGGCCGAGGATGGCGACGCGCGGCGCCATCGTCTCGTGGAGGTGGATGACGATGGCGAGCACCGCGCCGATCATGATGCCCTTGTCGAGGTGGGGCGCATAGGCCAGCGTGGCGACGAAGGTGATCAGGGCGACGATGCCGTCCTTGCGGCTGGCCTTCCAGGTGTGCTTGAGGGCGCCCGGGGTGATCAGGCCGACGACGGCGAGCAGGATGATCACCGCCAGCACCGCTTTCGGCAGGTGGTAGAGGTAGGCGGTCAGGAACAGCAGCGTCAGCGCCACGAAGAGGCCGTTGAAGACCATCGCGAAGCCGGTCTTGGCGCCGGCCTGCAGGTTGATCGCCGAGCCGGTGAAGGAGCCGCAGGCCGGATAGGCCTGGAAGAAGGCGCCGCCGACGTTGGCCAGCCCCTGGCCGATCAGTTCCTGGTTCGGATCGATGCGCTGCTTGGACTGGGCGGCCATCGCCTTGGCCATCGAGATCGATTCCATGAAGGCGACCAGTGCGATGACCAAGGCCGCCGTCAGCAGCGAGAGGATGGCGTCCAGGCCCAGGGTCGGCAGGCGGAAGCCGGGCAGGCCGGCGGGGATGCTGCCGACCACGTCGCCACCGCCGACGAACTTGATCTCGCCGTGCTCGATCTTCTTGACGTACCAATTGCGGCCGTCGGTCTCGACGCCCGCGGGCACGCTGCCGGCGAGATACCAGGTGGCAGGCTCGTTTTCCGGCCCCACGCTGCGATGCAGGGTCATGCGGCTGAGCTGCTGCATGCGCTCCTTGTTGTCCTGCTCCATGTTGGCGACGCCAAGCCGCATCAGCTCGATCTGGTAGTTCAGGTCGGCGATAGCGACCGTGTCGTAGGGCGCCAGCGCACGCAGCTCGGCCGCTTTCTTGTTGATTTCCAGCGACATGTCGCGGATATTGTCGTCGGCGACGATGTGGCCGTTCACCAGCGCATGGATCGCCTCGTTGGCGATGTGCTCGGGCTTGCCCTGGGCGTTGTGCGCATAGCCGAAGAAATAGCTGACCAGGGTGGTGATGACCACGGCGACCAGCACGCTCGGTTTGGAGAGCGGCTTGACCTTCTTCAGCAGCAGCATCAGGACAAGCGCGAAGGCGGACATCGCGAGCGTCGGCAGGTGGGTCTGCGGCAGATAGCCGAGCATTTCCCAGATGTCCTTGAGGAAGGAGTCGCTGCGCCCCTTCGGGATGCCCAGCAGCATGTCGATCTGCGACAGCGCGATGATGATCGCCGCCGCGTTCATGAAGCCGAGAATGACCGGGTGGGAGACGAAATTGACGATGGTGCCGAGCTTGAAGGCGCCCATGCCGAACTGGATCAGGCCGACCAGCAGGGTCAGCAGCAGGGCGAGGCCGATGTACTCCTCGGTCTGCGGGATTGCCAGCGGCATGACTGCCGCGGCCGTCATCAGCGAGACGATCGCCACCGGGCCGGTGGCGAGCTGCCGCGAGGAGCCCCACAGTGCGCCGATGATGGCGGGGATGAAGGCCGTGTACAGGCCGAAATACACCGGCAGGCCGGACAGCTGGGCATAGGCCATCGCCTTCGGCACCAGGACGAGGGCGCCGGTAATGCCGGCGATCAGGTCGCCGCGCAGGATGGCGGAATTGACGGGAAACCAGGCCAGAAAAGGAAACAGGCGGAACAGGAGGGGATGCGAAAACATCGGATGAGCGGCGACAATGGCGCGTTCGGTCGTTGGCAGGGAAGCGGCAGGAAGGAAATCGACAGGAGAAACGGCTGGAAAAATGGCAGGCGAAACGGCTGCAACGCTATGTGCTTCGTGTGCTTGTGCTTCGTGCGCTGCGAAACCTTTATTCTATCCCCTCTGCCACCTGTGGATTTACGCATGCCCTGCGCGTACCCTGTGCGTCGCCCCGTCGGGAACCCCGTGAATCTGCGGCGGCGGCAGGTCGAAACCGCTCTCAAGAAACTCGCCGGGCCGCCCCAAGAGTTTCTGCCCCCTGGGGGGAGATCGCCGAAGGCGATTTCGGGGGGAGCTCATATGCCTTCTTCGAGTATGCGGATGATTTCAGTGTCGGTCAGCACGACCGGATTGGTTTTCATGCTGCTGCCGCGGCTGGCCGCGACGATACGCGGAAAGTCGGCGCGGGCGATACGGCACGCGGACAGGCGGCAGGCGGGCGAGCATGGACGCAGCCCACTTCGGATGCCGCGAGATGGATGCCGTCCCGCCAGCGCCGACTTTCACGGCGCGGCGGGCGGAGCCGCTTACTTCTTGATGCTGATCTTGCCGTCCGTCACGACGATCTCGGCGTCGAGGATGTAGGCCTCGCCCGGGGTCTTCTTCTCGAGCCACAGGTCGTAGGCCATGCTCGACTGCGCGCCGGTGGCGCAGGTGAAGACGATCGGCTTGTCCTTCGGCAGGCTGGCCAGCTTGCCTTCGAGCTGGTCGTAGGGGATGCACTGGGCGGTCGGCCAGGTGCCGAGCTTGCAGGTCTCGGCCTTGCGCACGTCGATGATGGTGAATTTGCTCGGGTCTTCCTTGACGATGCGCTCGAAGAAGGCGGTGCTGATGACCTCCTTGTCCTTGGCGGTTTCGACCTTGAAGGCCCCGCCGGCCGCTGCGGGCGCCGCAGCAGCGGGTGCGGCGGCGGCCGGCGCGGCGGCGGCCGGCTTGGCCTGGTTCGCGGCAGCCCAGCCCGGATAGCCCTCGGTATAGACGCGCACGTTGCTGTAACCCAGCTTCATCGCCTTGTGGGCAGACTTCTCGGACAGGTCGCAGATCAGGCCGCCGCAGAAGAAGATCAGCGGCTTGGCCTTGTCGGCCGGCAGCTTGGTGGCGTCGAACTTGTTGTCCGGGATGTTGATCGCGCCGGGGATGGATCCCTTTGCGAAGGTGCGGTCGGGTCGCGAGTCGATCAGCACGACGTCGGCCTTGTCGGCGATGACCTTGTTGATGAAATCGGTGCTGACGGAGAGCGGCTCGCCCTTCGCCTTCCAGTCCGGCTCGCCGCCCTGGTAGACCTTGATGTTGCTGTAGCCGAGCGCCTCCGCCTTGTAGGCGGATTGGTGCGACAGTTCGCAGGCCGGGCCCCCGCAGTAGAAGATGATCTCCTTGTTCTTGTCCGCCGGCAGCCTGTCCTTCTGCTTGTCGAACAGCAGGTCGACGAGGTTGATTGCGCCCGGAATGTGGCCGGGATCGTAGCGCGGCTTGGTCGGCCGCGAGTCGATGACCACAGCTGTCTTGGCACGATCGATCGGCGTCGTGGCGTGCGGCTTGACGTAGGCAAAGTCGACGATCTTGGTGTAGGGCTTGTAATTGCCGACGCCCACTCCGCCGCCCTTGGGGGCAGGAGCTGCGGCGGCGGGCGCAGCCGGTTTGGCTTCGGCGCTGGCGGATTGCTGAGGCGTCTGGGCGCAGCCTCCGAGGAATGCGACGGAGAGTGCGGCGGCGAGTAGTTTAACTTTCATTGTTCGACACTCCTTCCTTGTGGAAAATCACAGCACGGTAAACTTTTCGGTCGATTCGTTGTAGCGCACGAAGGCGTACCAGGCCAGCAGCAGGGCGCCGCCGATCAGCAGCGTCAGGCCCCAGCCGTCCAACATGTCGGGCCAGTAGGCCTGGTAGCCGACGGCGGTGACTTCGAAGTCGGCTTCGTTGTCCGGGTTGGACGTGGTCAGGCCGGCCATCTTCAGCAGCGCGCTCGCGGTGGAGCCCATCCAGGCGAAGAAGAACATGGCGACCCACAGCTTGAGGTGGCCTTCGCCCATGCGCCAGAGCGATCCCGAGGCGCAGCCCCCGGCGAAGATCATGCCGACGCCGAAGATCACGCCGCCGACCAGCGAGCCGATCCAGAACGAGGCGGGGATCGCGGAGAAGGGATCGATCACGTTCTTCTGGAACAGGAAGGCGGCGATCGGGATGCCGATCGCCAGCGCGAGGATGATTGCCTTCGTCATGTCGCCCTCGGCGGTCATGAAGGGCTCGCGGAAGGCGCGCGCGAAGCACAGGCGTGCGCGGTGCATCACGAAGCCGATGGCGAAGCCGAGCACGACGATGACCGCGCGGCTGGCCCAGACCCGATCGTCCGAGCTGTACCAGTCGTAGGCCCAGACCACGATGCCGAGCAGGATCAGGAAGCCGATCAGCGGATAGATATTCACCAGACCTTGCGGGGCGTTGAGCGTCGGTGGCGCCGCCATGCCCCATTCGATGTTTTCGAGCGTCCAGAGCAGCAGCTTGAGGCCGATGACCGCGCCGACGATCAGGCCGGCCGCCATGATCCAGCCCGCCGGCGAGGAATGCAGGACCGGGTTGAAGAAACCGCCGGTGGTGCAGCCGCCGGCCAGTGCGGCGCCGGTGCCCATCAGCGTGCCGCCGAGCGCGGCCCAGATGTACTCGAGCTTGGGCGGCCGGCTGAGCTGGAACTGCCGCGACATCAGCGCTGCCGTGAAGGCGCCGAGCAGCAGCATGATGTTCATCAGCGACATGCGATGCGTCAGCAGGCCGTCTTCCCCAACCTGGATTTGCAGCAGCGGCGCGAGGCCGAGCAGCCCGTTGATCTGGTCGCCCCAGTAGCGCACGCCGCCGAACACGCCCCAGACCGTGCCATTCACCATCATCGCCAGGATGATCATGATCAGCAGGATCGCGCCAAGATAATGCGACCACTCCTCGACGAAGATTTTTTCGTAGTCAGCCTTGAAGCCGGCCAGCCAGCCGTTTTCAGCACTCATCGATGTCTGTCCCCCTGCTATCCATTGAAGTTTGACGAATCGTTCGGTGGAACCGGGTTCGCACGGCCCTTCCCGCCGAAGCATGGCCACATTAGCACCAAAGTTATTCGCCCGCGACTAGCCAGATGGGTTAGTGGAAAGTGCGTAAATATCAGAAACAACTAATAAAATAATATGACATTCACGCGAATGCGGATTTTCTTAATCCAAATTAATGTGGCCATCAGAAGACCATGATACTCCCGTGGAGTAATTGCGCCCTTGACGACGAACGCTAACATTGGTGCGTTGCCACATCAGGAGGGAGTCCAAAATGCAACGCGTCATCAAGCTCGTCATCGCCGTCATCGCCTTGTGCGTCGGTTGGCTGGCGCTCGCGGGGGGCGGGATCGCGCAGGCCAAGACCAACGGTTCGGGCACCGCCGATCACAGCAAGTTCAAGGAACTGCAAAAGGATTTCCAGTCCGGCCCGGAAGTCACCAGGGCCTGCCTGACCTGCCACACCGAGGCATCCAAGCAGGTCATGCATACCCAGCACTGGAAGTGGGAGTACACCCATCCCAAGAACCAGCAAAAGCTGGGCAAGCGGCATGTCATCAACAACTTCTGCACCTCGGCTTCGTCCAATTTCCATGCCTGCGCGACCTGTCACGTCGGCTATGCCGCGATGACCGACAAGGGCGTGATCGACGAGGAAGAGCGCGTCGACTGCCTCGCCTGCCACGCCACCATCGGCTACACGAAGCCCACGGGCCTGGGCGGCAACGTCGTCGGCAAGGATATCGAGTTCCCGCCGGGTTCGGGCAAGACGATCCGGGGGCAGAACCTCCAGAAGATCGCCCAGAGCGTCGGCAAGACCAGCCGCAAGACCTGCGGCAACTGCCACTTCATGGGCGGCGGCGGCGACGGCGTCAAGCATGGCGACCTCGACAGTTCGCTCGAGGATCCGGACAAGCAGCTCGATGTCCATATGGATGCCGACGGCCTGAACTTCACCTGCGCCACCTGTCACCAGACCGACGGCCACCAGGTGCCGGGCAGCCGCTATGCGCCGACCGCGGTCGACAAGGAAGGTGTGCTCATCCGCGGCAAGGGTGGCGAGCGCAACCCGGCGACCTGCCAGGCCTGCCACGGCCAGAAGCCGCACAAGGACAAGCAGGCGGCCAAGCTCAACAGCCACACCAGCAAGCTGGCCTGCCAGGTCTGCCATGTGCCCGCGTACTCCCGCGGCGGCATCGCGACCAAGACCGCCTGGGACTGGTCCACCGCCGGCAAGCGCGACGAGAAGACCGGCAAGCCGCTCGAGGTCAAGGATGACGAGGGCCACAAGATCTACCAGGGCCACAAGGGCGACTTCAAGTACGGCGAGAACGTCATGCCGGACTACATCTGGTTCAACGGCGACGTGAAATACACGCTGCTCGACGAGAAGGTCGACAAGACGAAGGAGCCGATCTACATCAACAAATACCTCGGCAGCGCAACCGACGGCCGCTCGATGATCTGGCCGGTCAAGACCTTCCGCGGCAAGCAGGCTTTCGATCCGGAGAACCAGACCCTGGTCGTGACCCAGCTGGCGGGCATGAACAACACCGCCTACTGGACCAACCTGAACTGGGAAAACGCGATCGCCGCCGGTATGAAGGCGGTCAACCTGCCCTTCTCCGGCAAGGTCGACTTCATCGAGACGGTCAGCGAATGGCCGATCACCCACATGGTCGCGCCCAAGGAAAAGTCCGTCGGCTGCAACGAATGCCACACCAAGGGCGGTCGCCTCGACAAGGTCGAGGGCGTCTACATCCCGGGTCGCGACAACATCCCGTGGCTCGACAACGCCGTCAAGCTGCTTGCCCTGCTGACGCTGCTCGGCGTGATCGGCCACGGCGTGCTGCGCATCTTCACCAGCAAGAAACACTGAGGGGAAACCACATGTCCGAACAAATCTACATCTTCAAGGGGTTCGAGCGCTTCTGGCACTGGTCGCAGGCGGGCCTGATCATCTTCCTGCTGTTCAGCGGGCTGGAGATCCACGGCTGGTATGGCTTTTTCGGCTTCGAGAAGGCGCACGACTACCATGTCATCGCCGCCTGGTCGCTGGTCGGCCTCTGGTGCTTCGCGATCTTCTGGCACTTCACGACCGGCGAGTGGAGGCAGTACATCCCCTCGACCAAGAACGTGATGGCGATGGCCAACTACTACCTGTTCGGCATCTTCAAGAACGCGCCGCATCCCCACCGCCAGACCGCCCTGACCAAGCACAACCCGCTGCAGAAGCTGGCCTACCTGTTCATCCTCGTCGTCGTCGGCCCGGTGATCTGGACCTCCGGCTGGCTGCTGCTGTTCTACGACGTCTGGGCCGACTGGGGTCTGGCCAACCTGTCGCTGGGCCTGGTGGCGCTGGCCCACCTGCTCGGCGCCTACGCGATGCTGCTGTTCCTGATCGCCCACGTCTATCTGACGACCACCGGCGCCACGCCGCTCTCCCACATCAAGGCGATGATCACCGGCTGGGAAAAGGTGCACTGACTTCAAGTTGATTGGTTGATAGCCTCGAACTTATCCCCGCCTCGGCGGGGATTTTTTTGCCCCCTTCTCCTCAACCGCATAGTCTACCTTGGAGCAGCTTCTGGACGATTTCGAAAAGGACGTTGCAGCGCTGGAGGATAGATCATGAAAGCCATCATTGAACTTGGACATCGCGGTAGTGCCATTGAGCAAGCCAGGCGCGATTTGGTTTTGGCCCAGACCGGAGCAGGCGTCGACTACCATCTGATCTTCGAATCGGCGCGCAGCTTGTTTTCAGAGTTGACGCCTGCGCGAATCGACACCCTCGATTATCTGCGGATACACGGGCCCATGACGATCTATGCGCTGGCCAAGGCACTGAATCGCAACTACTCCAATATCCATGCAGACGTAGAGAAGTTGCTGGAACATGGGTTGGTGGAAAAGGATGCGGAGAACCGTATTGCTGCACCATGGGACGCCATCGAGATCAGAATGGCGCAAGCGAAGGTTGCCTAACCGATTCCAGGCAGCCTTGCCCGTCGTACAGGGTCAGGCGAAATCGGCATTTGCGGGGTGCCGTCCTGCCAGCGCCGACTTTTCCAAGCGTGCAAATAACAACGGCGACCTTGCGGTCGCCGTTTGATCGTGGAAGAGGCCCGCTTAGCAGCCGGCGGTCTTCTTGAACGAGGAGCTCAGGTTGCCCTTCGCGTCGTCGTACTTGACGCGCACTTCGTCGCCCTTGCCGATCCGCTTGTCCTTGAACTTGTCGAGGGTTTCGGTATCGGAAACGGTCACGGTGACTTCGGCGCCGCCCTTGACGTTCTTCAGCACGACGGACGCCGACTTGCCGTCCGCGGCCATGTTGATGGCCTGCACGGTGCCGACCATGCGCACGTCGGCGGCCGAGGCGACCGGTGAAAAGGCGATGACGGAAACCGCGAGGGCGGCAGCAACGGTGAACTTTTTCAGCATGTTTGAATCCTCCAGAGATGAGTGCGACGAGTTCAGTAACGCGACCAACGGTGAAAAGTTTACACCGCCGGTCGCGGGAAGCAAGACCATTACTCGTTCAGGGTATATCCGGATCAGAACTTCACTTCGACCGTGCCGTACAGGTCGTAGGCCTTCGAGAGCGGGGTCGTGGTCATCATCTGACCATTCACGTCGGAAATCTTGACCGGAGCGCCGACCCAGTTGTTGCTGCCGGTGTACTTAAAGTCGTAGACCTGGAAGCCGAGGCGGAAGAAGCTCTTGGCGCCGGCCGAGGCGATCGGCTTGGCGTCGAGTTCCTGGACCACGTAGGCTTCATAGACGCTGCCGCGCGTGCCGACCTTGGTCGTCCACATGTCGGCCGCGGCCGGCGCGAAGGTGATCCAGTTCTTGCTGCCGTAGTTGTACTCGAAGCCGAGCTTAGTCTTCGACGGCAGGTCATAGCGGACGCCCATATAGATCGCGCCACCGGTCTTGTTGCTCGGCGCTTCCGGGTCGAAGAACGCGCCGGTCAGCAGGCCCTGGAAGCCGAACTGGGCCGAGACGTTCTGGTTCGGGCGGGTCTTGCTCAGGCCCAGGTCGACGAAGTAGTTGAGGTCGCCGCTGCCGACGCCCTTGAGCTTGCCCATGATGCCGGCGCCGAACCAGTCGATGTCGCCGAGGTTGATGCTGGGCGCGGTGTTGCCGAAGTAGGTGTTCTTCATCTTCGGCGCGTCGAAGATGTTCATGCCGCGGTTCCACTGCAGCCAGACACGGGCCTTCTCGGTGTCGATCGGCACGAAGGAGACGCCGAGCATGTCGGTATCCTGGATCGAGTTCAACGACGGGGCGCGGAAGCCGCTCTCGAAGCCGCGGCCGTAGCAGAGCTTGGCATAGGCGCCGGGCAGGGCGTCGATGTCGAAGCCGTAGCCGAGGGTCATGCCGTCGAAGGCGTAGTCGACCAGCAGCGCGGGCGTGCCGCCGCGGCCGGGCCACTCGGTGTTGAAGCGCAGGTTGCTCGGCGCGCCGCTGGTCGAGGGACGGCGGCCGACGGAGAACCACATGTCTTCATCGAACAGGTTGTTCCAGGTCGCGTAGGCGCGATCGACGTTGAGGTAGCTGTCGGAGGGCACGCGGCTCAGGGTGCCGTCGAAGACGCCGACGCGGTCGGCGAAGTAGGGGGCGTTGCCGCCGTTGGACAGCGCATCGAGCGTCTGGTCGCCGAAGGTCTTGTACATCGCCAGCCTTGCGCTGACCGAGACGTCCTGAGCCACCTTGGCGCCGAGGTCGAGGCCGAAGCGGTGGGTGTACATCGTGTCATTCTTGGGTTTGTAGGCGGGAATAGTTGCAGGAAGAGCAGGGCTTCCTGGCGGAACAGGAATTGAAGCCATGAAAGTAGCCATACCTGCCAGACCACCATTCGCAGTCACAAACGCTTGTGCGCTGTTAAACGTAGTGTTCATTGCCATGCCTTGACCGAATGCCATCAGATTCGTGAGCGGCACGGCATTGCCGCCGATGAAGGCGGTCATTGCATAATCTTCGGCGCGCTTGAACGTTGCATTGACGTCCGTAAACGTCTTCGTCTCCCCCCGCATGCTATCGACGCGGAACTGGTAGTCGCCGCCGACGGTGAGCCATTTAC
>CAZPIE010000020.1:0-17007 GCA_964586275.1 uncultured Methyloversatilis sp.
ACATCGACACGCTGCACTTCGACGAGGCCTGGCTGCCGCACGCCGCCTTCCACGACTTTTACGGCGACTACCACGCCATCGGCGCCGGCCGCGCGCGCTGCAAGGCGTCGATGGTGTTTTCGACGCAGTCGACGCACAAGCTGCTGGCCGGCTTGAGCCAGGCTTCGCAGATCCTCGTGCAGGACGCCGAAAACCACCAGCTCGACCGCGACGTCTTCAACGAAGCCTATTTGATGCACACCTCGACCTCGCCGCAGTACTCGATCATCGCCTCCTGCGACGTCGCGGCGGCGATGATGGAGGCGCCCGGCGGCACCGCGCTGGTCGAGGAATCGATTTCCGAGGCGCTCGAATTCCGCCGTGCGATGCGCAAGGTGGACAAGGAGTTCGGCGCCGACTGGTGGTTCAAGGTCTGGGGACCGGACGATCTCTCGGAAGAAGGCATCGAGGAGCGCGAAGCCTGGATGCTCAAGCCCGGCGCGCGCTGGCACGGCTTCGGCAAGCTCGCCAAAGGTTTCAACCTGCTCGACCCGATCAAGGCCACCATCATCACCCCGGGCCTCGACGTCGATGGCGACTTCTCGAACGAGTTCGGCATCCCCGCCGCCATCGTCACCAAGTACCTTGCCGAGCACGGCGTCATCGTCGAGAAGTGCGGCCTCTACAGCTTCTTCATCATGTTCACCATCGGCATCACCAAGGGCCGCTGGAACACGCTGGTCACCGCCCTGCAGCAGTTCAAGGACGACTACGACAAGAACCAGCCGCTCTGGAAGGTGCTGCCCGAGTTCGTCGCCAAGCATCCGCGCTACGAGCGCGTCGGTCTCAAGGACCTGTGCACCCGGATCCACGATGTGTACAAGGCCAATAACGTCGCCCGCCTGACCACCGAGATGTACCTCTCCGACATGGAACCGGCAATGCGCCCGGCCGACGCCTTCGCGAAAATGGCGCACCGCGAGATCGAGCGCGTGCCGCTCGACCGGCTCGAAGGGCGCGTCACCGCCGTGCTGCTCACCCCCTATCCGCCCGGCATCCCGCTCTTGATCCCCGGCGAGCGCTGCAACGCCACCATCGTGCGCTACCTCAAGTTCGCCCGCGAATTCAACACACAATTCCCCGGCTTCGAGACCGACATCCACGGCCTCGTGAAGGAGAACGGCAGCGGCTACTACGTCGACTGCGTCAAGGACTGAAAGTCGGCGCTGGCGGGACGGCAGCGCGGCGCCTCACTGACGCTCGTAGGTAACGAAAGCGTAACCGAGCCCACCTTGGGTGACGCCGGGCGTGCGCCGCACTGCGCGCCATTGCGCGCGGTCGAAGGCGGGAAAGTGCGCGTCGCCTTCGAAGTCGGCATCGATCTCGGTGAGTTCCATCCGCCGCGCCAGCGGCAACAGGTTGGCATACAGCTCGGCGCCGCCGATCACGAACAGCGCCGTCTCGCCAGCGCCGACTCTATTGGCCCCCCTCGCTCGCAAACCCGGCTCGCTGCCCCCCACGGGGGGGGCGTCGGCTCGGGGCGGCCCTTCGCCGACTTGTACCGCCTCTTCCAACGAGTGCACGACGGTCGCGCCGGGCGCGACGTAGGACGTATCGCGCGTCAGCACCAGGTTGCGGCGGTTCGGCAAGGGCCGAAATTTTGGCGGCAGCGATTCCCAGGTCTTGCGCCCCATCAGGACCGCATGCCCGGTCGTCAGCGTCTTGAAGTGCCGCATGTCCTCGGGCAGATGCCAGGGCAGCGCGTTGTCCTTGCCGATCACGCCGTTCTTCGCCACGGCGGCGATGAGCACGATCATGCCATCAGGCCTTGATAAAGGTCGAGATATTGCCTTGCCGGCCCGGCCCAGCCAAAGTCGCGAGACATGCCATTGCGTTGCAACTGGCGCCAACTTTCCTTGTCCTGCCAGAGCGCGGCGGCCGCGCCGGCGGTGCCGAGGATGGTCGCCGCCGTGGCGGCCTGGCAGACGAAGCCGTTGGCGCTGCCGTCGGCCAGCCCGGCCGGCGTGTAGTTGGTCACCGTGTCGGCCAGCCCGCCGGTCGCGCGCACCAGCGGCGGCGTGCCGTAGGCGAGGCTGTACATCTGGTTCAACCCGCAGGGCTCGAAACGCGAGGGCATCAGGAAGCAGTCGGCGCCCGCCTCGATGCGGTGGGCGAGCGGATCGCTGTAGCCGATGGTGACGGCGACCTGTCCGGGGTGCCGTTCGGCCAGCGCGCGGTAGGCCGCTTCGAGCGCCTTGTCGCCGCTGCCCAGCACGACGAGCTGGGCCGGCAGGCCGACGAGCGCGGCGCCGATCTCCGCGACGAGGTCGAGCCCCTTCTGCTGCGTGAGGCGGCTGACCACGCCAAACAGCGGGCAATCGTCGCGTTCGGCCAGTCCCATCTCGCGCTGCAGCGCGATCTTGTTCTGCCGCTTCGCGTCCAGATGGTCGCGGTCGTAGCGCAGGGCGAGATGCGGATCGAGGGCCGGGTTCCAGACCGTGTCGTCGATGCCGTTGAGGATGCCGGTCAGCCGGTCGGCGCGCGCGCGCAGCAGGCCCTCCATGCCCATGCCCTCGGCCTCGGTCTGGATCTCGCGCGCATAGGTCGGGCTGACGGTGGTCAGCGCATCGGCATGGCGCAGCCCCGCTTTCAGGAAGGAAATCAGGCCGTAGTACTCGACGCCTTCGATGTGCCAGTCGGCGCCGGTGAAGGCCAGTTCGTCGAGCAGTTGCGGCGGGAACACACCCTGGAAAGCGAGGTTGTGGATGGTCATCACCGCGGCTGCGCTGCCCGGTTCGCCATGTTCATGGCGCCTCAGGTAGTAAGGCGCGAGGCCGGTCTGCCAGTCGTGGCAATGCAGGACATCGGGCCGCCAGTCGAGCGGCGTCGCCGTGCTGGCGAGACGGGCGGCAACGCGCGACAGCAAACCGAAGCGCAGGTGGTTGTCCAGCCAGTCGTGGCCCTCGGGGCCGAGGTAGGGATTGCCCGGCCGGTCGAAGAGCATCGGGCAGTCGAGCAGCAGGAAGGACAACTCGCCATGCTGCGCGGCAAACAGGTCGGCGCCCGGCAGATGGCCGCCCATCCAGGGCAGATGCACCAGATGCTCGGCCTCGGGAAAGGCTGCGCGCAGGGCCGGATAACGCGGTACCAGCACGCGCACGTCGCAGCCGAGCGCGCGCAGCGCGGGCGGCAGCGCGGCGGCGACATCGCCGAGGCCGCCGGTCTTGACCCAGGGCGCGACCTCCGGGGTGGCGAACAGAACCTTCATGATTGGCAGGCGGCAATCAGGCCGGCGGTGGAACTGTCGACGCCGGCGACAGGCGCCTTGCCCTCGAGCATCGGCAGCAACGAGTTGGCGATCTGCTTGCCATATTCGACACCCCACTGGTCGAAGGCGTCGAGATGCCACAAGACGCCCAGAGTGAACACCTTGTGTTCGTAGAGCGCGATCAGCGCGCCGAGCGTATGCGGGTCGAGGCGCGGCAGCAGCAGCGTGGTCGACGGCTGGTTGCCAGGGAAAATTTTGTAGGGCGCCAGGAAGTCGGGCGCCGGGGCATGAGCAGCCTGCAGCTCGGCCAGCGCCTCGGCCTCGGTCTTGCCCTTCATCAGCGCGGCGCTCTGCGCGAAACAGTTGGCCAGCAGCTTTTCGTGGTGCCCGGGAATCGGGAAGTCGGCCTGACGGCAGGCGATGAACTCGCAGGACAGCGCCCGGCCGCCCTGGTGCAGCAACTGGTAGAAGGCGTGCTGGCCGTTGGTGCCCGGCTCGCCCCAGAGGATCGGCAGCGTCGGGCAGCCGACCGGCTTGCCGGCGCGGTCGATCTGCTTGCCGAGGCTTTCCATCTCGAGCTGCTGCAGGTAGCGCGGCAGCAGGCCGAGCGACTGGCTGTAGGGCAGCACCGCCCGCGTTTGCAGGCCGACGAAATCGGCGTTCCACAGCTCGATCAGCGCGAGCAGCGCCGGCAAGTTCTCGAGCGGCGGCGCGCTGAAGAAGTGCTCGTCCATCGCGCGCGCGCCGGCGAGCAATTGCTCGAACTTGTCGAAGCCGATCGCCAGCGCGAGGGGCAGGCCGATCGCCGACCAGAGCGAGAAGCGGCCACCGACCCAGTCCCAGAAGGCGAAGGCGTTGTCCGGGTCGATGCCGAAGGCGGCGACCTTGTCGAGCGCAGTCGACACGGCGACGAAGTGGCGCGCCACCGCCGCCTCGCCGAGGGCGCCGGCGAGCCAGCGGCGCGCCGAGCAGGCGTTCTGCATCGTCTCCTGCGTGGAGAAGGTCTTGCTGGCGACGATGAACAGCGTGTTGCGCGGAGCGAGTCCGGCGAGCGTCGTGGCGAGGTCGGCGCCGTCGAGGTTGGCGACGTAATGGACGCGCAGATGCGGGACGCGGAAAGCGGCGAGCGCCTGCGTCGCCATGCGCGGTCCGAGATCCGAACCGCCGATGCCGATGTTCACGACATCGGTGATCGGCTCGCCGGTGGCGCCGCGCCATTTGCCGGAATGCACGGCCGCGCAGAAGTCGCGCATCCGGGCGAGCACCGCCCGCACATCCGGCATGACGTCCTGGCCGTCGACCTGGATCGGTCCGCCCGCATGGCGCAGGGCGATATGCAGCACCGCGCGCCCTTCGGTATGGTTGATCGGCTCCCCGGCGCGCATTCTGGCGATCCAGCCCGGCACGTCGGCGGCTTCCCACAGGTCGGCGAGCAGCGGCAGCGTGTCGGGGGTGATGCGCTGCTTGGAGAGGTCGAGCAGCCAGCCGTCGCCGTGATTCCAGCGCACCGAAAGGCGCTGGAAGCGTGCCGGATCGTGCGCGAACAGGTCGCGCAGATGCGCGTCGCGCAGGCCGTGGGCGTGACGCTCGGCGTGTTTCCAGGCGGGGGTGTTCAGGATCGGGGTCATAGCGTTTTCATAGCCACAACATCATGCCCATCTCGAAGGGATGGGTGAGCAATTCGTGATACGGATAGACGCGCAGGCGGTAGTCGATCTTGCCGCAGACATCCGGCGTCATTTCGAGCGCATAGAGGCTCTCGCCGTGCTGGCCCGGTCCCCGGTACTCGAGCAGGAAGCTGCGCGGCGGCTTCGACTTGGCGTTCCAGCTGGGCCGCGCCATCAGCATCTCGACCACCACGTCGGCAGGGGAGAGACCATCGAGCTGCACGGCCACCTCGAGGCGCAGGGCGCCTCCCCAGGGGATGCGCTTCGGCGGGTTGTCGATGCGGCGCAGGCCGACGCGCGGCCAGGCATGCCGCACCTTTTCCTTCCATTCGGCCAGCGTGCGCGCGGCGGCGAACTGGTCGGCGCTCTTCCTCCGCCACTCGCGGTCGGCGGGCGCGTAATACTTGCCGAGATACTCGCCGACCATGCGCTGCGAATTGAAGCGCGGGGTGATCGTGGCGATCGAGCGTTTCGCCATGCGCACCCAGTCCGGGGAATAGCCCATCGCCCCGCGCGCGTAGTACAGCGGAATCACCTTGTCCTGCAGGATCTCGTAGAGCGAACGGCCCTCTTCCTGGTCGCGCCGCTCCTGGTCGTGGATGCTCGAGGCCGGCTTGATCGCCCAGCCGTTGGCGCCGCTGTCGTCCTGATGGAAACCTTCGCCCCACCAGCCGTCGAGCACCGAAAGATTGAGCACGCCGTTGATGCCGGCCTTCATGCCCGAGGTGCCCGAGGCCTCGAGCGGGTAGATCGGGTTGTTGAGCCAGACATCGACCCCCGACACGAGACGGCGCGCGAGGCGCAGGTCGTAACCCTCGACGAGCAGGATGTGGCCCTCGAACTCGGGCATCTGGGCCACATCGTGGATGCGCCGGATCAAGGCCTGGCCCGGCTGGTCGGCCGGATGCGCCTTGCCGGCGAAAACGAACAGCACCGGCCGCTCGGGATTGCAGATCAGCCGCCGCAGCAGATCGAGGTCGCGGAACAGTAGCGCGGCACGCTTGTAGGTGGCGAAGCGGCGCGCGAAACCGATGGTCAGCACATTGGGATTCTCGGGATCGGCGAGGCGCAGCAGGCGGTCGATATGCGATTGCGAGCTCTGGTTGCGCACGTGCTGCCTTGTGATGCGATCGGTCACGAGATACAGCATCTGCGCCTTGATCGACTGGCGGATGCTCCAGAAGCTGTGGTCGGGAATCGCGTGGATCTCCTCCCAGGTCTGTGGGTCGGTGAGACGCTGGCGCCAGGCCGGGCCGAGCGCGCGGTCGAAGCTGTCGTGCCAGCGGTCGGAGAGGAAGGTCGGCACATGCACGCCGTTGGTGACGTAGCCCATCGGGTTTTCGGATGCCTCGATCTGCGGCCACAGGCTGCCGCAGATTTGCGCCGACACGTTGCCATGGATGCGCGACACGCCGTTCTGGAAGCGCGAGCCGCGGATCGCCAGCGCCGTCATGTTGAAGTCGGGGTCGGCGTCGATGCGGCCGAGGCCGATCAGGGTGCCGACGTCGCAACCCAGGTCGTGGCAGCACTCCTCGAAATAGCGGCGGATCATCTCGTCGGTGAAATGATCGTGGCCCGCCGGCACCGGCGTATGGGTGGTGAATACCGTGTTGCTGGCGACCGCCTCGAGCGCGGCGGGAAACGCCATGCCGGTCTTGATCAGCTCGCGCATCCGTTCGAGGATCAGGAAGGCGGCATGGCCCTCGTTGATGTGCCAGACCGTCGGCTTGAGTCCCATCTCCTGAAGGGCACACACCCCGCCCATGCCGAGGATGATCTCCTGTTCGAGACGGGTGGTGCGGTCGCCGCCGTAGAGCTGGTGGGTGATGTCGCGGTCGTGGGGCGAGTTCTCTTCGAGATCGGTGTCGAGCAGATACAGGGTGATGTGGCCGACGCGCGCCGACCAGACTTTCACACGCACGTCGCGGCCCGGCAGGCGCACGCCGATCTTGAGATCGCTGCCGTCGGCGCGCAATACCGGCTTGACCGGCAGGTCGTCGAAATCGGCGTCGTTATAGAGCGCATGCTGGTGGCCCTCGCTGTCGATGCTCTGCAGGAAATAGCCCTGGCGATACAGCAGGCCGACGCCGACGAAGGGCAGGTTCATGTCGCTGGCCGTCTTGCAGTGGTCGCCGGCAAGGATGCCGAGGCCGCCGGAATAGATCGGCAGGCTTTCGTGGAAGCCGAACTCCGCGCAGAAATAGGCGATCAGCGCGTCCTCGGGCAGTTGCGGGGCGTGCTCGCGGCGCGGGTTGTCGTGATAGGTATCGTAGGCCGACAGCACGTGCGCGAGCGCGCCGAGGAAGACCGGGTCCGCCGCGGCCTCGTCGAGCCGGTGCTGGTCGACGCGCTTGAGGAAGGCTTTCGGGCTGTGGCCGACGACCCCCCACAGCTTCTGGCCGAGGCGGGCGAACAGGGTGCGCGTGGGGCGATCCCAGCTGTACCAGAGGTTGTTGGCGATTTCGTCGAGACGGGCGAGACGGGAAGGGGGTTTGGGGTTGACTTCGAGTTGGAACAGGGTACCGGCCATGTTGTAATCCGTATTGGTTTTGTGGGTCTTGAGCTCGCCGCCCCGCTGACACGCGGCGCGGGACGGCCGGGCATGCGCTTGAGGGTAAGGTGGGTCAGCGAATATGGTGGATCTGCTGGCCGAGCATTTCCGGCGTCACCAGGCAGATGCCTTTCTCGGTGACGTGAAAGCGCTTGCGATCCTCCGCCGGATCGTGGCCGATCACCATGCCGTCGGGAATCTTGCAGCTCTTGTCGATCACCGCGCGGCGGATCTTGCAATTGCGGCCGATCTCGACATCCGGCAGGATCACCGCATCCTCGACCTCGGCGAAGCTATGCACGAAGACGCGCGAGAACAGCAACGAGCGGCGCACCACCGCGCCGCTGATGATGTCGCCGCCGGAGACCAGCGAATCGATCGCCATGCCGCGCCGGTCGTCCTCGTCGAACACGAACTTGGCGGGCGGCAGCTGCTCCTGGTGCGTCCAGATCGGCCATTCCTCGTCGTACATGTTGAGCTCGGGCGATACCTTGGTGAGCTCGATGTTGGCCTCCCAGTAGGCGTCGACGGTACCGACGTCGCGCCAGTAGGGCACGCCGTTCTCGGGGATGCCGACGCAGCTCTCCGAGAAGCCGTGGGCGAAGGCGCGGTAGCGGCCGATGATGTGCGGGATCACGTTCTTGCCGAAATCGTGGTCGGAATGGGGATCGTCGGCATCGCGGATCAACTGCTCGTAGAGGAAGGCCGCGTTGAAGACATACACCCCCATGTTGACCAGGGCGCGGTCGGGGCGGCCGGGAATGCAGGCGGGCTGCTTCGGTTTTTCGACGAAACTGGTGATGCGATTCTCCTCGTTCACGCCCATCACGCCGAAGGCGCTCGCTTCCCCGATCGGCACGTCCATGCAGGCGATCGTCAGGTCCGCCTCGGCCTGGGCATGCTGGGCCAGCATGCGCCCGTAATCCATCTTGTAGATATGGTCGCCGGACAGGATCAGCACGTATTTCGGCCCGTTCCGGCGCAGCATGTCGAGATTCTGGAACACCGCGTCGGCCGTGCCCTGATACCAATCCTCGCCCACCTGCTGCTGGGCCGGCAGGAGATCGATGAATTCGTCGAAGCGGCCGTCGAGGAAGCTCCAGCCGCGCTGCAGGTGGCGAATCAGGCTCTGCGCCTTGTACTGTGTCGCCACGCCGATGCGGCGGATGCCGGAGTTGACGCAGTTCGACAGCGTGAAATCGAGAATGCGGAACTTGCCGCCGAAGGGCACCGCCGGCTTCGCACGCCAGTCCGTCAATTGCATGAGGCGGCTGCCACGACCGCCGGCGAGGATGATGGCGTAAGTCGAACGCGTCAAATGGCTGACGAAACGACCTTGCGATGCTTGCGGGTCGTTGAGTGGCAGATCGTGTTGCATGATGACTCCCCTAGTTTGTCCCCGGCAAACCCGCCGCATCGATATTATTGTCTTCGCCGGATGGCGAACTCCCTCTGGCGGGCGGGAGCGTTTGCCGCAGTTCCGGTGCGTATTATGGCTTGAGAATGCCCTCGCGAACCAGTCGATCGATCTCCTCCTCGGCCTGCACCCAGTCGTCCATTTCGCTGCCGCCGCGGAAACCGCGCCGCTCGGCGATGTAGTAGGCGGCGACCTCGACATAGTAGCGGCGCTGGTCGGGCGTCAGTTCGGGAATGGCGTTCGTCTGACCGCCGGCAGCGGCTTTGACGGGCGCGGACTTGGCAGCGGCCTTCTTCGGCGCCGGCGCCTTCCTGGCGGCGGGTTTTTTTTCCGCCGGTGTTACCGCCGGTGTTTTGGCGGCGGGCTTGGCGGCAGTCTTTGCCGCTTTGGGTTTGGCCGCCGGCTTCACCGGCTTGTCGCCGGCCTTGATTGAAGTTGCCATTGCTGTCTCCTTGGTTTGGGGTTTGTAATATTCGCTTTCACGTATACACCTTGCATGCGACGGTTTGTTGACATCCGTCAACAAACGGGCGTTTGGCGCGCCGCGGCGGCGGCGCCGCGCAAGCCGATCTCCGCATCGGTCACTGCCCATACCGGCATGCCGCGGACCAGTTCGGCATGTTCGGCCTTGGCGTTGAAGGCGTCGAGAAATCCGCTCTCCGCCAGCAAGGGCAGCAGCCGCTGCGTCACCCCGCCCGCCAGATAAACGCCGCCGCGCGCCAGCACGGCCAGCGCCATGTCTCCGGCGAAGGCGCCGTAGGCGGAGAAGAAGAGTTCGACGCTCCGCAGCGCCGCGGCTTCGCCCGCCAGTGCGCGCGCGGCGATGGCCGCGGGGTCGAGATTCTCTCCTGTCAGCACGCGATGGATCGCCGCCAGCCCCGGCCCGGAAATGACCCGTTCGGCAGTCACCCGGCCATGCTCCCGCAGCAGGGCCGATGCGATGCGGGCCTGCGCCTCGTCCTGCGGTGCGAACCCGACATGGCCGCCTTCGCTCGGCAGGATGCGATCGCCCAGCATGATCGCCATGCCCAGGCCGGTGCCCGCGCCGATGACCAGCTTCACGCCGCCGGGAGAAGGTTCGCCTGCCTGCAGAGTGATCAATTGTTCGGGCGCAGCCGCGGCAACGCCCAGCGCGACGCCGGCGAAGTCGTTGATCAGGCGCAGCGGCCCGAGTCCATGGCGCGCCTCCAGCGCGGCGCAACCGATGGTCCAGGGCAGGTTGGTGATCTTTGCCGAGCGGCCGTCGTCGGCCACCGGCCCCGCCACCGCGAGGCAGCCGCCGTCGATGGCCATGTCGATTTGTTCGAGATAGGCGCCCAGCAGGTCGCCAAAGCTCGCAAAGTCGGCGCTGGCGAGACGGCACTGCCGGCGGATTTCCCCGGCCTCATCGACCAGCGCCAGCAGGACCTTGGTGCCGCCGATGTCGCCAATCAACCGAAACTTGCCGGGCCGCATCATGACCTACCAGCGCGTCAGCACCGGATACTGCATGAGGAGCGGGTCGGGCGTAAGGATCGTCATCTGGTGCGCGATAGCCTGGCAGATCAGCATGCGGTCGAAGGGGTCGTGATGGATGTCGGGTATTTTTTTCAGAATCGCGCTGCTTTCCTCGCCCAGGGCGAGCGTTTCGATGCGATGTCGGCGCCGCACTTCCCGGATGTAATCGATCGGCGACAGGTTGTTGGGCAGGCGCAATTTCCCTGCCCGATGCTTGATCGCTATTTCCCAAGACGACACGGCAGACAGATACGCATCGTTGGCCGGGTCGGCAAACACGGCGCGCACGGCGGACGGTAGGCGACGCGGATCGCTGGCCATCCAGATGAATGTGCAGGTATCCAGCAGGAGTTTCACGCGCCGTAGTCGGTTTTTGGCTCGGCAACCTTGAGCAACGGCGTCTCGGTCTTCGGGATGAAACTGTCCATCATGGGATCGGGAAGCTCGCCGTTGAATGCCTTGAGCAATTCGTCGGGCAAAGGTTCAAAGAAGCTTGCCGGAATCTCATAGCCCTCTTCGCACGGTCCCAGCCCGACCGGGCGAGGTTCCATGCTCGGTTTCGGCAGCGGTACGAGTTGGGCGATCGGCACGTTGCGGCGGCAGATCTGCACGACCTCTCCTGCCTCGACGGCGGCGAGATATTCGGACAGCTTGGCTTTGGCTTCGTGGGTGTTGATCGAGATCATGGTCATTATCCTGCCTATGTACTTGACCAACTATAGACTTGGATTGTTCGTTTGTCCAGTCAAACGGCCACCGGCGCGGCAATATGCGGATGCGGATCGTAGCCTTCGAGCGTGAAATCCTCGAACGTGAAGGCGAAGATGTCCTTCACGTCCGGGTTGATCCTCATCGTCGGCAGCGGGCGCGGCTCGCGCGACAACTGCAGCTTCGCCTGCTCGAGGTGATTGCTGTAAAGATGGGCGTCGCCGAGCGTATGCACGAAGTCGCCGGGCTTGAGGCCGACCACCTGGGCGATCATCATGGTCAGCAGCGCATAGGAGGCAATGTTGAAAGGCACGCCGAGGAAAATGTCGGCGCTGCGCTGATAGAGCTGGCAGCTCAGCCTGCCGTCGGCAACATAGAACTGGAACAGCGCGTGGCAGGGCGGCAGCGCCATGCGGTCGACGTCGGCCGGGTTCCACGCCGTGACGATGTGGCGGCGCGAATCGGGATTCTTCTTCAGGCCATCGATGAGCTGCGCGATCTGGTCGATCTCGCCCCCATTCCGGCCCGGCCAGTGACGCCACTGGTGGCCGTACACGGGGCCCAGATCGCCGTTTTCATCGGCCCACTCGTCCCAGATCGAGACCTTGTTGTCCTTGAGCCACCGGATGTTGGTCTCGCCGCGCAGGAACCAGAGCAGCTCGACGATGATCGAGCGCAGGTGCAGCTTCTTGGTGGTGAGTAGCGGAAAGCCCTCCGACAGGTCGAAGCGCATCTGCCAGCCGAACACCGAGCGCGTGCCGGTGCCGGTACGGTCGGCCTTGACGTGCCCGTGGTCGAGCACGTGCCGCATGAGATCGTGGTATTGACGCATAATCCGGCCGATTATAAGGGCCGCCCATGTACACACTGCCGAAACTGACCGTCACCGCCAGTCCCAAGTCCAGCCACCGGCTGTTGCTCCTGCCCTTTGGCAAGACGCTCCCCGCCGAACTGCCCGAGCGCGAGCTGTGGCTGAAACTGCTCAAGCGCAAGGACTGCAAGGTCGAGGAACTCGCCAAATCGCCGCTGGCGACCGATCTTGCCGATGGGACGCGCGTGGCGCTGGCGATGATCGATCCCGCCAAGCCGCGCTTCGAGCGGCTCACCACGCTGCGCAAGGCGGCCATGCTGCTGCTCGACGAAACACCCAAGGCGCTGGACATCGTGCCGCTCGGGGTCGACGACGATATGCTGGCCGACGCGCTCTACGTCGCGCTGGTGAATGGCGTGCCGCTGCCGCAGCAGAAGAAGAAAATGCCGACGGCGCTCAAGGAAATCACCCTCCCGTGCCGCACGGTTGCCAATGAGGCCAGCGCCGACTTCTCTCAAGCGATCGCGCTGGCGCGCGCCAACCTGCTGGCGCGCGAACTGACCGCCCTGCCGCCGAATCTGCTCGACCCGGCGCATTACCGCCAGCGCCTGCGCGCGCTGGCGAAGGAGAAGCAGTTCGCGATCGAGGAATTCGATTTCCGCAAGTTGAAGAAGATGGGCGCCGGGGCCTTCTGTGCCGTGGCCCAAGGTTCCGACGCCAATGGCAAAAGCGACGAGGGCGGCGGGGCGGCCATCGTGCATCTCTCCTGGCGGCCGAAGCAGACGACGAAATGTGTCGCCCTGGTCGGCAAGGGCATCTGCTACGACACCGGCGGCCACAACCTCAAGCCGGCGAAGTACATGGCCGGCATGCACGAGGACATGAACGGCTCGGCCGTGGCGCTGGCCATCCTTTGCGCGGCCGCGGAATTGAAGCTGCCGGTCGCCATCGACTGCTGGCTGGCGATCGCCAAGAACCATCTCTCGCCGAGCGCCTACGCGCAGGGCGACATCGTCAAGGCGCTCGACGGCACCACCATCGAGGTCGTGCATACCGATGCCGAGGGCCGCATGGTGCTGGCCGACACACTGGCGCTGGCCGCGAAGCGGACACCGCAATTGATGATCGATTTCGCGACACTGACGGGCAGCATGACCAATGCACTCGGCACGCGCTATTCGGGCGTCTTCGCGAGCAGCGACGAACTCGCGATACAAGCCGTCGCGGCCGGCAGGGCGAGCGGCGAGCGCGTCTGCGTCTTCCCGCAGGACGCCGACTACGAGTCGGCGCTCGACTCGAAGGTGGCGGACATCAAGCAATGCACGCTCGACGGCGAGGCCGACCACATCCTCGCGGCGCGCTTCCTCGGCCGCTTCGTCGGCAAGACGCCGTGGCTCCACATGGACCTGTCGGCCTCGAATTGCAGCGGCGGACTGGGCGCGGTGGCGACCGACACCACCGGCTTCGGCGTCAGTTGGGGGATTGCCTTATTGCGCTCTTGGGTCGAAATGCCTTGACGACCTCTTCGCGCGTTTCGATGTAGGGACCGCCGATCAAGTCGATGCAGTAGGGCACGGCGGCGAACACGCCGTCGAGCGTCTCCTGGATCGCCTTCGGCTGCCCCGGCAGGTTGAGGATCAGCGTCTTTCCACGAATCACGCCGACCTGGCGCGAGAGGATCGCGGTCGGCACGTACTTGAGGCTCACCGCGCGCATCTGCTCGCCGAAGCCGGGCATCACCTTGTGCGCGACAGCGAGCGTCGCCTCGGGCGTCACGTCGCGCGGCGCCGGGCCGGTGCCGCCGGTGGTGAGTACCAGATCGCAGCCCACGACATCGCAGAGTTCGATCAGCGTCTGCTCGATCACCGGCTGTTCGTCGGGAATCAGCCGGCTCTCCAGCGTCCACGGCGAGGTCAGCGCGGCGGCGAACCACTCCCGCAGCGCCGGGATGCCCTTGTCCTCATAGACGCCGCTCGCTGCGCGGTCGGAGATCGACACCAGGCCGATCAGCAGTTCATTGCTCATGCAGCTCCCTCAGGACACGGAAGAGTTCGCGGAAAGCCCGCGGCGGCTTGCCGAGTTCCCGTTCCTTGAGGGCATTGCGGCGCAGCCGGCGCAGGTGCTGCAGGTCGGCCTGCGGATGCGCGGCGGCGATTTCGCCGATCGCCTGCTCGTCCTCGAGGAAGCGTGTGCGCAGCCGCTCCAGCGCATGCATGCGCGCGACGGCGGCGGCCGACACGCCGTTGATCTCGTCGAGCGCCGCCTGGATCGGCGCGGGGTCGATGCCGCGCATCAGCTTGCCGATGTACTGCAGCTGGCGGCGACGGGCCTCGTGCTGGGTAATGCGCTGCGCGGCGCGTACCGCTTCGCGCAAATCGTCGGGTATGTCGAACTTCCCGATCTGATCGCCGGACAGTGCGACCAGCGCTTCGCCGAGCGTCTGCAGGTCGTTCATCGCGCGCTTGACCGCGCTCTTGCTGGGTTTCTCGAAGGTTTCCACGGGTAAGATTATAGCTTTGCGACTTCCCTGCCCCGCCATGTCCGCCTTCTCGTTCACCCAGGATCAACTGCGCGAACTCGCCGCCGACGTGCTGCGCCATGCCGAGCGTTGTGGCGCCAGCGCCTGCGAAACCGATGTCTCGGAAAGCGTCGGCCAGTCCGTCACCGTCCGCAAGAGCGAAGTCGAGACCATCGAATTCAACCGCGACAAGGGCGTCGGCGTCACCGTCTATCTCGGCCAGCGGCGCGGCCATGCGTCGACCTCGGACTTCTCGCCGGCCGCGCTGCGCGCCACGGTCGAGGCAGCGCTGTCGATCGCGCGTTTCACCGCCGAGGACCCCTGCGCCGGATTGCCCGAGCCGGATCTGCTGGCAGGCCCGGAAACCGCCGCCATGGATCTCGACCTCTACCACCCCTGGGATCTGCCGGTCGAGGCGGCCATCGACATCGCCCGCCGCAGCGAGGCCGCCGCCTTCGCCGTCAGCCCGCTGGTGCGCAATTCCGAAGGCGCAACCGTCTCGGCGCACGCCGCCCACTTCGTTTCCGCCAACAGCCTCGGCTTCATGGGCGGTTTTCCCTCGACGCGCCACTTCATCTCCTGCGTGCCCATCGCCGGCAAGGGTAGCGACATGCAGCGCGACGACTGGTATTCGGGCTGGCGCGATCCCGCGGAACTGTCCGCGCCCGAGGTCATCGGCGCTTACGCCGCACGCCGCGCCCTCGCCCGCCTCGGCGCCCGCAAGCTCAAGACGCGCCAGTGCCGGGTGATGTTCGAAGCGCCGCTGGCGGCCATGCTGCTCGGCAGCTTCGTCCATGCCGTCAGCGGCGGCAGCCTCTACCGCAAGGCCAGTTTCCTCGTCGACTCGCTCGGCCAGAAAATCTTTCCTGGCTGGATGCGCATCGAGGAGCGGCCGCACCTCAGGCGTGGACTGGCATCGAGCCCCTTCGACGACGACGGCGTGACGACGCGCGACCGCACCGTCGTCGCGGACGGCGTGCTGCAGGGCTATTTTCTGTCGACCTACACGGCCCGCAAGCTCGGCATGCCGACCACGGGGAACGCCGGCGGCAGCCACAACCTGATCGTCGCGCCGAGTCCGGACGCTCCGGAAGACTTCGCCGGTCTGCTGCGGCAGTTCGGCACCGGCCTGCTGGTCACCGAGTTGCTCGGCCACGGCATCAACTACGTGACGGGCGACTACTCGCGCGGCGCGGCCGGCTACTGGGTCGAGAAGGGCGAGATCGCCTATCCGGTGCATGAAATCACCATCGCCGGCAACCTGAGAGACATGTTCGCCGGCATCGCGGCAGTCGGCCGCGACACGGTCACGCGCGGCTCGCGCACGGTCGGCTCCATTGTGGTTAACCGCATGACGGTGGCGGGCAGCTAGCGCCTCACTTCTCTGCCTTTGGGTGTAGTATCGCGCGACCGATCCGCGCTGATGGGTCGCCCCCGATAACCACAAAGGAGAAGATGTATGGAACGTCGCAAGTTTCTGCAGCACGCCGGCCTGACCGGCATCCTCGCCGCCGGCGTCGCGCCGGCGGTGCATGCCCAGCAGGCCATCCGCTGGCGCCTGGCCTCGAGCTTTCCCAAGGCGCTCGACACCATTTACGGCGCCGCCGACACCTTCTCGCAGAAGGTCAAGGAAATGTCCGGCGGCAAGTTCGAAATCTCGGTGCATGCCGGCGGCGAACTGATGCCACCCTTTGGCGTGCTGGACGGCGTGCAGCAGGGCACCGTCGAATGCGCGCACACCGCGCCTTACTACTTCTTCGGCAAGGATCCCACCTTCGCCATGGACTGCACGATCCCCTTCGGCCTCAACTCGCGGCAAATGAACGCCTGGATGTACCAGGGCAACGGCATGAAACTGTTCCGCGAGTTCTACGGCAACTACAACATCGTCAACTTCCCGATGGGCAACACCGGCGCGCAGATGGGCGGCTGGTACCGCAAGGAAATCAAGTCGCTGGCCGACATCAAGGGCCTGAAGATGCGCATCGGCGGCTTCGGCGGCGCGATCCTGGCCGGCATCGGCGGCGTGCCGCAAAACATCCCCGGCGGCGAAATCTATCAGGCGCTGGAAAAAGGCACCATCGACGCCACCGAATGGGTCGGCCCCTATGACGACCAGAAGCTGGGCTTCTTCAAGGTCGCCAAGTTCTACGCCTACCCGGCCTGGTGGGAGGGCGGCCCGCAGTTGAGCCTTTACGTCAATACCAAGGCTTACGAAGGTCTGTCGGCCGAGTACAAGGCCATCATCGAGACCGCCGCCGCCCTTGCCCACGTGGACATGCAGGCCAAGTACGACGCCAGAAACCCGCAAGCGCTCAAGGAGCTGGTCGCCGGCGGCACCAAGCTGTTCCGCCTGCCCAAGCCGGTGATGGACGCCGCCTTCAAGTTCGCCGAGTCGCACTACGCCGAGCTGTCCAAATCCAATCCGGCCTGGAAGAAGATTTATGCCGATTATGCGGCGTTCCGCAAGGAGCAGAACCTCTGGTTCCGTTTCGCCGAAGCCGGCTTCGACAGCTACATGCAGGCGCAAAAACTGTAACTCGTTCTTGTTCCAAAAAACCGCGGCCGTGGCCGCGGTTTTTGTTGCTGGC
>CAZPIE010000021.1:0-16759 GCA_964586275.1 uncultured Methyloversatilis sp.
GGTCCCGGCACCCCGATTCCGCAGTGCGCCGACGAGGTGCTGCGCGCGATTCGCGTCGCCTGAAGATGCAGGCGGCCGGCTTGCCCCCGGAAGACCGCGCACTCGTCGACGGCGTTATCGCCGGCCAGCGCCGTGCGCTGGCCAAGGCCATCACGCTGATCGAATCGACGCGCCACGACCATCAGGCGCGCGCCGCCGCCGTGCTCGACGCGCTGTTGCCACACACTGGAAGAAGCCTGCGCATCGGCCTGACCGGCGTGCCGGGGGTGGGCAAGTCGACCTTCATCGAGGCCTTCGGCCTGCACCTGATCGCGCAGGGGCTCAAGGTGGCGGTGCTGGCGATCGACCCTTCCTCGTCGCGCAGCGGCGGATCGATTCTTGGCGACAAGACACGCATGGAGCGCCTCTGTCAGGCCGAAGCCGCCTTCATCCGGCCCTCGCCTTCCTCGGGCACGCTCGGCGGCGTTGCGGAGAAGACGCGCGAAGCCTTGCTGATCTGCGAGGCCGCCGGCTATGACGCCGTGATCGTCGAAACGGTGGGCGTCGGGCAGAGCGAAACCGTGGTGGCCGGCATGACGGATGTCTTCGTGTTGCTGCAGCTGCCGAATGCCGGCGACGACCTGCAGGCGATCAAGAAGGGCATCATGGAGCTGGCCGACGTGGTGATCTACAACAAGGCCGATCTCGACGCGGCGGCGGCCGAACGCGCCTGCCTGCGGATGCGCGCCGCGCTGGCGCTGCTGCACGCCTCCAGCCCGCACTGGAAGCCGCCGGTCATGCCCACCAGCGCGCTGCACGGGCAGGGCATCGACCGGGTCTGGCAAACCTTGCAGGACTATCGCGCCGCGATGACGGCGTGCGGCGAGTTGGCGGCCAAACGCAAGCATCAGTCGCTCGACTGGATGTGGTCGATGATCGACGCCGGGCTGCGCCACCGCTTCCGCGAGCACCCCGCGGTGAACTCGACGCTGCCCGACATCGCGCGGGCCGTCGCGGCGGGCGAGGTGTCGCCCACCGCGGCCGCCCACCGCTTGCTGAATCTGATGAACCGTTATTTTTGAAATCGCTGTAGGAGAACTTCATGCACGAAATCATCGAGCAATTGGACCAGAAGCGCGAACAGGCCCGCCTCGGCGGCGGCCAGAAGCGCATCGACGCCCAGCACAGGAAGGGCAAGCTGACGGCGCGCGAACGCATCGAGCTGCTGCTCGACGACGGCACCTTCGAAGAATGGGACATGTTCAAGGAACACCGCTGCACCGATTTCGGCATGGCCGACACCAAGATCCCGTCGGACGGGGTGGTGACCGGCTACGGCACCATCAACGGCCGCATGGTGTTCGTCTTCTCGCAGGACTTCACCGTCTTCGGTGGCGCGCTCTCCGAGGCGCACGCCGAGAAGATCTGCAAGATCATGGACAAGGCGATGCAGGTCGGCGCGCCGGTGATCGGCCTCAACGACTCGGGCGGCGCGCGCATCCAGGAAGGCGTCGCGGCGCTCGGCGGCTACGCGGATGTCTTTCAGCGCAACGTGATGGCGAGCGGCGTGATCCCGCAGATCTCGCTGATCATGGGACCCTGCGCGGGCGGGGCCGTGTATTCGCCGGCGATGACCGACTTCATCTTCATGGTCAAGGACAGCTCCTACATGTTCGTCACCGGCCCGGAAGTGGTGAAGACCGTGACGCACGAGGAAGTGAGCGCCGAGGAGCTCGGCGGCGCGGTGACGCATACGAGCAAGTCCGGCGTCGCCGACCTCGCCTTCGAGAACGATGTCGAGGCGCTGATCCTGCTGCGCCGCTTCTTCAACTACCTGCCGCTCAACAACAGGGAGAAGCCGCCGATCCGCCCGACGCAGGATCCGGCCGAGCGCCTCGACTACTCGCTCGATACCCTGGTGCCGGACAACCCCAACAAGCCCTACGACATCAAGGAGCTGATCATCAAGACGGTGGACGACGCCGATTTCTTCGAGCTGCAGCCCGACCACGCCAGGAACATCGTGATCGGCTTCGCGCGCATGGAAGGACAGACGGTCGGCATCGTCGCCAACCAGCCGATGGTGCTGGCCGGCTGTCTCGACATCAAGAGTTCGATCAAGGCCGGCCGCTTTGTCCGTTTCTGCGATGCCTACAACATCCCGATCATCACCTTCGTCGACGTGCCGGGCTTCATGCCGGGCACGGCGCAGGAATACGGCGGCATCATCAAGCACGGCGCCAAGCTGCTCTACGCCTATGCCGAATGCACGGTGCCGAAGGTGACCGTGATCACGCGCAAGGCCTACGGCGGGGCCTACGACGTGATGGCCTCGAAGCACCTGCGCGGCGACGTCAACTTCGCCTGGCCGTCCGCCGAGATCGCGGTGATGGGCCCGAAGGGCGCGGTCGAGATCATCTTCCGCGAGGAGAAGGGCGATCCGGCCAAGGTCGCGGCGCGCGAGGCCGAGTACAAGGCCAAATTCGCCAACCCCTTCGTCGCCGGCGCGCGCGGCTTCATCGACGACGTGATCCAGCCGCACGAGACGCGCAAGCGCATCTGCCGCTCGCTGGTGATGCTGAGAAACAAAAACATATCCAATCCGTGGCGCAAGCACGGCAACATTCCGCTGTGAGCGACAGGGAGGCAGAGAACATGTTCAAGAAAATCCTGATTGCCAACCGCGGCGAGATCGCCTGCCGCGTGATCAAAACCGCGAAAAAGATGGGCATCGCCACCGTCGCCGTGTATTCCGAGGCCGACAAGGACGCGCTGCATGTCGAGCTGGCCGACGAGGCCGTCTGCATCGGCCCGGCCCCGTCGAAGGACAGCTACCTGGTGATGGACAGGATCATCGCCGCCTGCCAGCAGACCGGCGCCGAGGCGGTCCATCCGGGCTATGGCTTCCTGTCCGAGAACGCCACTTTCTCCAAGCGGCTCGAGGAGGAAGGCATCATCTTCATCGGCCCGAAGCACTACTCGGTCGCGCGCATGGGCGACAAGATCGAGTCGAAGAAGCTGGCCCTGGAAGCCAAGGTGAATACCATCCCAGGCTACAACGACGCGATCGACACGCCCGAGCAGGCGGTCGAGATCGCCCGGGGCATCGGCTACCCGGTGATGATCAAGGCGTCGGCCGGCGGCGGCGGCAAGGGCCTGCGTGTCGCCTTCAACGACAAGGAGGCATTCGAGGGCTTCAGTTCCTGCAAGACCGAGGCGAAGAATGCCTTCGGCGACGACCGCGTCTTCATCGAGAAGTTCGTCGAGGAGCCGCGCCACATCGAGATCCAGGTGCTCGGTGACGCGCACGGCAACTGTGTTTACCTGCACGAGCGCGAGTGCTCGATCCAGCGCCGTCACCAGAAGGTGATCGAGGAGGCACCGTCGCCCTTCCTCGACCCGGCGATGCGCAAGGCGATGGGCGAGCAGGCTGTCGCGCTGGCCCGCGCCGTGAATTACCAGTCGGCCGGCACCGTCGAGTTCGTCGTCGGCGGCAAGGACAAGCGCTTCTACTTCCTCGAAATGAACACGCGCCTGCAGGTCGAGCATCCGGTGACGGAGTGCATCACCGGCCTCGACCTCGTCGAGCAGATGATCCGCGTCGCCGCCGGCGAGAAGCTGGCGTTCGGGCAGGAGGACCTGAAGATCGACGGCTGGGCGATGGAATGCCGTATCAATGCCGAGGACCCGTTCCGCGGCTTCCTGCCCTCGACCGGCCGGCTGGTGAAGTTCATTCCGCCCGCCGAAAGCCACGGCGTGCGCGTCGATACCGGCGTCTACGAGGGCGGGGAAATCTCGATGTACTACGATTCGATGATCGCCAAGCTGATCGTGCATGGCGTCACGCGCGACCAGGCGATCGCGCGCATGCGCGACGCGCTGAACGCCTTCGTGATCCGCGGCGTGGCTTCGAACATCGCCTTACAGGCCGCGCTGATGCAGCATCCGCGCTTCCTCTCGGGCAACTTCAACACCGGTCTGATCGCCGAGTCTTACCCCAAGGGCTTTGACGCCTCGATGGTGCCGCACGACGATCCGGCCATGCTGATCGCCGTCGCCGCCGCGATGCACCGCCAGTACCTGGAACGCCGCGCCACCATCAGCGGCCAGATGCCCGGCCACGAATACCAGCCGGGCGGCGATTTCGTCGTCCGTCTCGAGGACGGTACCGATCACGAGGTCGTCGTCGTTTCCGCCCCCGGCGGCTGGGATGTGGCGCTCGGCGGCGAGCACTACGCCATCCGCACGCACTGGCAGTTTGGCCAACCGCTCTACCAGGGCACCATCAACGGCGAAGCCTTCTGCATGCAGGTCGAGCGGCGCGGGCTGAAATACCGCCTGTTCCACTGGGGCGCCCAGGCCGACATCATGGTGCTGACCGCCCGCGCGGCGCACCTCCAGTCGCTGATGCCGCACAAGGCGCCTCCGGACATGTCGAAATTCCTGCTCTCGCCGATGCCCGGCCTGCTGACGCAGATCGCCGTCGCGCCCGGCCAGGAAGTCAAGGCCGGCGAGGTGCTGGCCAAGATCGAGGCGATGAAGATGGAGAACGTGCTGAAGGCCGAGCGCGACTGCGTCGTCGAGGCGCTGCTGGCCAGGCCGGGCGAGAGCCTGTCGGTCGACCAGCCGATCGTCGCTTTCAGGTAAAAGTCGGCGCTGGCGGGACGGCAAGCCCGCCATCATCAGGCGGGCTTTTTTCCTTCTTATCGGCCAATTCCGTCCTTAGCCCAAAGCTAGACTCCGGGGACACGGTTAATCGGGTCCGGACATGGCATTTGGGGAAAACAAGGCAAGCGGCGACGCATGGACAGCGGTGGTTTTCGGCGCCGACCGCGTGACCGTGGCCGAGATCGCGCGCCAGTCCGCCGGCCGGCCCCTGGTGCGTTCCTGCGAGAGCTTTGCCCGCGAAGGCAGCGTACTCGACATCCTCAAGCGCCTGAAGAATGCCAGACGGCTGGCGCGCAACCGCTGTACCACGCTGCTGGACGAGGGCCAGTACCAGTTGCTGCAGGTCGACCTGCCGGGCAATGCGGCCGATCTGCCACGCGACGAGCTGCGCGAGTCGCTGCGCTGGCGCGTCAAGGAGATGGTGGATTTCGCCGTCGAGCGGGCGGGCATCGACCTGCTCGAGATCCCGGCCGCCGGCAACCGCAGCCCGCAGCTGTGGGTGGTCGTGGCCAGCCATGACGTGCTGCAGCCGCGCATCCGGGAGTTCCAGGACGCCAGGGTTGGACTCGCGGCGATCGACATCCCCGAGCTGGCGCAGCGCAACCTCGCCGGGCTGTTCGAGGAAGCCCATCGCGGATTGGCCTTGCTGTCCTGCGATCGCCGCGGCGGGCGGCTCACCGTCACCTATGGCGGCGAGCTCTACATGACGCGCTATATCGAGGTCGGCGTCGCCGAGCTGGCCGAAGCGGACGCCGGCAGGCTGTACGAGCGCGTCCTGCTCGACATCCAGCGCTCGCTCGACAATTTCGACCGCAACTACAGCGCGATCAGCCTGTCGCGCCTGCTGGTCGGGCCGCTGCCGGGGGGCGAGGCGTTCGTCGCTTACCTGCGCGCCAACCTGTCGCTGCCGGTGGCCAGCGCGAATCTCGCCGACGTGATGGATCTCGCGCAGGCGCCCGAGCTGGCCAAACCCGCGGTCCAGGCCGATGCCTGGCTGGCGCTGGGCGCCGCCCTGCGGGAGTGAGCGCGCCATGACTCAGCAGATCAACCTCTACGATCCCGCGCTGCTGAGGAAGCGCGACTGGCTCGCGCTGGCCAATGTCGTGCTGGGCGCGGCGGGCGCGGCCGTGCTGGTCGCCGCCGCCGGTTTCCTGGCCCGCAGCGGTTTGCCGGAATTGCAGGCGCAGGCGACTGCGGGCGAGACCCGCGTGAATGCCATGCGCCAGGAAGTGCTGGCGCTCGGCCAGCGTGTCGCGGAGCGCAAGGCCGATCCGCGCAGCGAACAGGAGCTGGCCGCGATGCGCCAGCTCGCCGGCGCGCGCGGCGAGGTGCTGCAGGCCCTGCGGCAACGCCTGGCGTCGGGCGAGCCGGCGTTTGCCGATTACCTGCGCGGTCTGGCGCGCCAGTCGATGACCGGCCTGTGGATCACCGGCTTCGCCTGGGACGCGGCGAGCGACGGGCTGGAGATTCGCGGCCGCACCACCGACCCGGCATTGCTGCCCGAATACATCGGTCGCCTCAATCGGGAGCCGGCCTTTCGCGGCCAGTCCTTCGCCGCGCTGACCGTCGCCGAGGGCAAGCCGGATACGGTTGCCGGAAGCGCCGCGCCATCCGCCGCGCCGATCCCGTCGGCGCAGAAAGCGCTGTTCCACGAATTCACGCTGGTGCCGGTCAAGCGCGGCGCAGCGACCGGGGCCGCCGCCGGGAGACAGGAATGAGCGCCCTGCAAGCCCGCTGGCAGGAATGGACGAAGCGTTTCGCCGCCCTGCAGCCGCGGGAGAAAATCCTGATCGCCGCGGCGCTGGCGGTGGCCATCCTGTTCGGCGGCTACAGCCTCTGGATCGAGCCGGGCCTGCTGCAGGTCGAGCGCTTGAAGAAAACCCTGGCGCAGCAGCAGGCCGAGCAGGCCCAGTTGCAGGACCAGGTCGCCGCGCTTGCCACGCGCAACGACGATCCGGATGCCGCCAACCGCGAGGCATTGCAGCGTCTGGGCGAGGAGGTCGCCGCGATCGAGCGCGAGATCGGCGCTTTCGGCAACACGCTGGTGCCGCCGCAACGCATCCCCGCGCTGCTGCAAACGTTGCTGGCACGACATCGCGGCCTGACGCTGGTCAGCCTGGCGACGTTGCCGCCGCAGCCGCTGATCGAATTGCCCGCCAGCGACAAGAGCGGCGAACCCGGCGCGAAACCGGCGGAGGAGGCTGCCCCGCTGCCGGAGGGCAATCTGTACAAGCATGGTATCGAGATCAAGCTTGCCGGCGGTTACCATGACCTGCTCGCCTACGTCGCCGAGCTCGACGCCAGTCCGCAGCGGTTGCTGCGCGGCGGCATGCGCCTCGTCGTCCGGCAGCATCCGGTCAGCGAGCTGACCTTGACGATTTATACGCTCAGCCTGGATTCGACATGGCTCGTCGTCTGACCCTTCTCCTCCCGCTGTTCGTCTCCTGCGCGGTGCTGGCGCAGAGCGCCGATCCCACGCGCCCGGCGATCGACACGGGAATTTCCGCGCCGGGTGTGGCGGCGGCGCCCGCCACGGCGGGCCTGCAGTCGATCATTCAGCGCAGGAACGGCAAGCCCGCCGCGCTGATCAACGGCGCGGTGGTGGAGCTCGGCGGTAAGGTCGGCGAAGCCCGCCTGGTGAACATCGGCGACGACTTCGTCGTGCTGCGCGGCGTTCTGGGCAAGGAAATCCTGCGGCTGACACCCGACGTCGACAAGAAGGCCGCGAAGAAGGAAAGGAAATGAGAGGTGCAGTCATGCGAACGCTGATCCTGTTGGCCGTGCCGGCCGTCCTGCTCGGCTGCGCCGCGCCGCAGTCGCGCCCCGATCCCGTGCGCGAGAGCATCGGCCACGAGCTCGCCCTGGCGACGACCCAGCGCAAGTCCGCGGAAACGGCGGAAAAAGCCCTGCTGGCGCCACTGATCGTCGAGATGCCCAGGCAGGAGGTCGACGAGCCCCGCTTCGACCTGTCGATCGTCAATGCGCCGGCGGCCCAGGTCTTCATGGCCATCGTCAGCGGCACGCGCTACAACATGCTGGTGGGTCCGGAAGTCGCGGGCAACATTACCGTCAATCTCAAGGACGTAACGGTGCGCGAGGCACTCGAGGCCATCCGCGAGCTGTACGGCTACGAGTTCACCATCAACGGCAACCGCATCGCCATCCAGCCGAACACCCTGCAGACGCGCGTCTTCCAGGTGAACTATCTGGCCAGCCGGCGCGAGGGCGCGACCGAACTGCGCGTGACATCGAGCGCAATCTCGGGTTCCGGCCCGGCCGCTGCCCCTGCGGCGCCGACTGCCGGCGGCGCAGCGATTCCGCCGGCCGCGGGCGCCGCCGCGGCGAACAACCTGACCAGCCGGGTGCAGACGAACACCGATAACGATTTCTGGCGCGACCTGCAAACGGCGCTGGTCACGATCGCCAACGGCGAGGGTCGCAGCGTGGTCGTGAACAGTATTTCCGGCGTGGTGGTCGTGCGCGCCTTTCCGGGCGAGTTGCGTGCCGTCGAACAGTACCTGAAGGCCACCCAGGTGATGGTCGAACGGCAGGTGATGCTCGAGGCGAAAATTCTCGAGGTATCGCTCAAGCGCGAATTCCAAACCGGCATCAACTGGAGTTCGTTCCATGGCAACAACCGGCGGGCAAGCTTTGGCGTGCTGCAACCGGGAGCCGCATTGGGGCCGGCGGGAACGGGAGCGATCGGCAACAGCGCGCTGACCGCCCTGCCCGGCCTGGCCGGTTCGATGGCCGCCACGGCCCTGGGCGGCGGCTTTGTCGGCCTGGCCTTCCAGACGGCGAACTTCGCGGCGCTGCTGAACTTCCTCGAAACGCAGGGACAGGTTTCCGTGCTGTCGAGTCCGCGCATCGCCACGCTCAACAACCAGAAGGCCGTGCTCAAGGTCGGCACCGACGAATTGTTTGTGACCAATGTCACGACGAATGTCACGACTAACCCCAGCGGCGGTTCCCTCGCCACGCCGAGCCTGACGCTGCAACCCTATTTCTCGGGCATCTCGCTCGACGTGACGCCGCAGATCGATGACGAGGGCAACATCATCCTGCACGTGCATCCGGCAATCAGCACCGTCTCGGAAAAGGAGAAGGTGGTCGACCTGGGCGAATCGCTGGGCAGATTCAAGCTGCCGCTCGCGTCCTCGACCGTGAACGAGACCGACAGCATCGTGCGCGTGCAGGACGGCAACATCGTCGCGATCGGCGGCCTGATGACGCAGGGCTTCGCCAGCGACCACAGCGGCCTGCCGGGCACGGTGAATTCGCCCGCGGGCATGCTGGTCGGGCAGCGCGGCGGCGCCGCGAGCAAGCGCGAACTGGTGATCCTGCTCAAGCCGACCATCATCCAGGACGACCGGGCCTGGGTGCGCGACCTGCAGCAAAGCAGCGAGCGGCTGCGCAACTTCGACCTGCCGCCCCTGGCCGTTCCGCTGCAGTGACCGTTTATCTGGCGCATTTCGGGCTGAACCAGCTGCCGTTCGGGCTTACCCCGGACACCGAGTTCGCCTGCCCGAGCAGGAGCCACCGCGAGGGCATCAACCTCTTGCATTTCGCGCTGGCCAGCGGCGAGGGTTTCGTCAAGGTGGTCGGCGAGGTCGGCACCGGCAAGACCCTGCTGTGCCGCAGCTTGCTGCGCGAACTGCCGGACGGCTGGCAGGCCGCCTACATCCCCAATCCGCAGATGGATCCGCGCGAGCTGCTGCTCGAGGTGGCGGACGAACTGGGCGCGGCCGAGGGCCCCCGGGACATCCCGCGGCTCGTCAAGCGCATCAACCGGCGCCTGCTCGAGATCGCGGCGGCTGGTCGCAAGGTCCTGCTCTGCATCGACGAGGCGCAGACCATGCCGGGCGTGACGCTGGAAAGCCTGCGCCTGCTGTCGAATCTCGAGACCGAGAAACGCAAGCTGCTGCACATCATCCTGTTCGGCCAGCCCGAACTGGACGACATGCTGGCAAAGCATTCGACCCGCCAGCTCCGGCAGCGCATCGCCTTCGGCCACCGCCTGCGCCATCTGGATGCCGACGAGGTGAAGAGCTACGTCGAACAGCGCCTCTCCACGGCGGGGTATCGCGGCGAGCCGCTGTTCAGCCGCGGGGCGCTGCGCGCCCTGTATCACCGTTCCGGCGGCACGCCGCGGCTGGTCAACATCCTCGCCAACAAGGCGCTGCTGGCGGCGTTCGGCGAAGGACGGCTGCATGTCGAGCCGAGCCACGTCAAGGCCGCGGCGCGCGATACCGACGGGGCGCTGAGCAAGCCGTGGTGGATCTGGTAGGGGAGAGGCAAGGATGAGCATCATCAACCAGATGTTGCGCGATCTCGATGCGCGCCATGCCAGCGCCAGCGAACGGGCCGGTCTGCCTGCGAACCTGCGCACACTGCCCCAGGAACCGGTGCGACGTTCGCCGACCTTGCTGCTGCTGCTCGCCGGACTGTTTGCGGGCGCCCTGATCGCGTGGTTCATTCTGGACCAGCAGGCGCCTCAACCCGTGCCCCCGCCGCCACCGACCGTGACACAGCCGTCCACGCCTCCGGCCGAACCGCAACCGGTTCAGCCTGCAAGTCAGGCAACCGTGCCGGCTCCGATGACTGTTCAAGCCCCGGTCGCGGCAGTACCGAAGCCTGTTGCCGCTACCCCTCCACCCGCTGCCGTGTCCGTCAAGACCGCTCCCGTAACCATTGCCGTAGCAGCGGATAGGCCCGTGCAGCCGGTCAACCCCCCCTCGGCACCGACCGGCGAGGTACAGATCGACAAGCAGCCGAAGGGCGGCGTGGCGCGCGAACGGGCTGAAGCCGAATTTCGCAGGGGGATGCAGGCGGCGGGCAGCGGCGACGGCGCGACGGCACTGCCGGCGCTGCGGCGCGCCATCGAACTCGACCCGCAGTTCGCCAAGGCGCGCCAGGCGCTGCTGTCGGTGCTGGCCGGCAGCCGCCAGTGGGACGAGGTCAGGCGGGTCGCCGAGGCCGGCCTGGCGCTCGATCCAACGAGGAGCGGCTGGGCCGCGATCCTCGCCCGCCTGCAGCACGAGCAGGGCGATACCGCGGGCGCGGTGAGGACGCTCGAAGTCCATGCCGCCCATGCGGCCGGGGATGCCGACTACCAGGGACTGTTCGCTTTCCTGTTGCAAAAAAGTCAGCGTCCCGCCGAGGCGGTGCAGCGCTATCAGGCGGCGCTCGGTTTGCGTCCCGGCGAAGGCCGCTGGTGGTACGGCCTGGGGCTGGCGTTGGAAGCCGCCGGCCGCGGTGAGGAGGCAAAAGCCGCCTTCGGCAGGGCGCGCGACACGGGAAGCCTGCCTGCCGACATGCTCGGCATCATCGAACAGAAGCTCAGGTAAACGTCTTCACCGCTCGCGTGGCGACCCAGTTCACCACGCGAGCAGCGCCCTGGTCCTTGAGGGTACGCGCGATGGCGTCGAGCGTCGCGCCGCTGGTCATCACGTCATCGACGACGATGACGCTTGCTCCCCTCAGGTCGCGCGTACAGGCAAAGGCATGCCGCACGTTGCTTCTGCGGGCGCGCCAGGGCAGGCTGCTTTGCGGCAGGGTCTCGCGCGGCCGCACGAGGCTGGTCGCGTCGAGCGGCAGGTGCAGCGCGCGTGCCAGCGGCCGGGCGATTTCGAGCGCCTGATTGAAGCCGCGTTCCCGCAGACGCCCGGCCGAGAGGGGGACCGGCACGATCAGCGTGCCGGCAGGCCGCTCCCCCATCAGCATGGCCTGCACGAAAAAGTCGGCGCTGGCGAGACGGCAGCGGTACTTGAGGTTTCGCACCAGGCCGTCGATCGGATAGGCGTAGCGCAAGGGCGCCAGCGTGGCGTCGAACGCGGGCGAGGCCTGGAGACAACTGCCGCAGGCGGGGGCCGGCGCGGCGAGGGGCGTGGCGCACACCGGGCACAGCGGGCCGCACAGCCGGGGCAGCTCGGCCGCGCAAGCGGCGCACAGCGCGCCGCGCGCGCGCTCCCCGCACAGCAGGCAGGCGCGCGGCAGCAGGGCATCGAGGCAGGCGGAAAACAGGGACATTGCAGGATAATGGGCAAATGAGTGCGCCGATGAATTCGAAAAAGTCATTTGCGGCAGCCGCTGCATCCTACGACAGCGCGGCGGTGCTGGCGCGCGAGGTCGGCCGGCGCATGGCCGAGCGGCTCGACTGCGTCAAGCTGGCGCCGCGCCGCTTTGCCGACATCGGCTGCGCGACCGGCGACGGGGTGCGCATGCTGATGCAGCGCTATCCCGAGGCGCTGCCGCTGGCGGTGGATTACGCCCTGCCGATGCTCGCGGTGGTGAGGGAGCGCAGCGGCTGGTGGGAGAGGCTGCGCGGCAAGGCGCCGCGCTGCGCGAATGCCGATGTGCGCGCGCTGCCGCTGGCGCCGGACAGTCTCGACCTCGCCTGGTCGAACCTGATGCTGCACTGGCTGCCTGATCCACGGTCAGCTTTCGGCGAGTTGCACCGCGTACTGGTCGAAGGCGGGCTGCTGCATTTCGCCCTGCTCGGTCCGGACACGCTCAAGGAGCTGCGCGCGGCCGCGACGAAAGTCGGCGCCGGCTGGACGGCACCGACCTTCCTCGACATGCACGACATCGGCGACATGCTGATGGCGGCCGGCTTCGGCGACCCGGTGATGGAGATGGAAATGCTGACGCTGACCTACCGCACGCCGCGCGCCTTCCTCGCCGACCAGCGCCGGCTCGGCGTGCGCGACGGCCTCCTCGGACGGCAGTCGTGGCACGACTGGCGGCGCATCTTCGCGGCCTGGGAACGCATCGACGGGCTGTTGCCGGCAAGCTTCGAGATCGTCTATGGCCATGCCTGGAAACTGACGCCGCCCATGCCGCACGTGGCGCCGGACGGTCGCGCCATTGTTCGTTTCAGTCGCGCGGCACGATCGGGATGATCCGGTTCCTGACCCTGGGCTGATTGGACTGATATTTGCCGGCGAGTTGCTCGCGGCGCTCGACTTCCCGCCACCAGGCGCGCAGGCCGAGCAGCACGACGACGAGGCCGCCGTAGAGCAGCGGCTGCGACGGGTCGGCCTTGACCAGCCAGCCGTAGTGCAGCACCGCGAGGATGGCGATGACGTACACCGTGCGGTGCAGCGACTGCCAGCGCCGGCCGCCGAGCCGGCGGATCGCGAAATTGTTCGACGTTGCGGCGAGCGGCACGAGCAGCACGAAGGCGGCCATGCCGACGGTGATAAAGGGCCGCTCGAGGATGTCGCGCGCGATCTCGCCCCAGGCGAAGAACTGGTCGAACCAGAGGTAGCTGGTCAGGTGCAGAACGGCGTAGAAGAAGGTGAACAGGCCGAGCATGCGCCGCAGCCGCAGCGCGGCATGCCAGCCGGTCAGCTTGCGCAGCGGGGTGACGGCGAGCGTGATGAGCAAGAAGTTGAGCGTCCAGGTGCCCATGCCGCGCGTGACCGCCTCGACCGGATTGGCCCCGAGCGTGTCGTGCCAGGCGCCCCAGCCGTAGTACGCCAGCGGCAGCAGCGCCAGGATGAAGACGAGGATTTTCAGCAGGGCAATGTATGTCATGCGGGCATCAGAAGTGCTTGCGCAGGTCCATCCCGGCATACAGGCTGGCGACCTGTTCGCCGTAGCCGTTGAACATCAGCGTGTCGCGCTTCAGGAACTCGCCGATGCGGCGCTCCTTCGCCTGGCTCCAGCGCGGATGGGAAACCTCGGGATTGACGTTCGAGTAAAAGCCGTATTCGCGCGGGGCGGCCTTCATCCACGAACTGCGCGGCTCCTGCTCGACAAAGCGGATCGTCGTGATCGACTTGGCACTCTTGAAGCCGTACTTCCACGGCACGGCGATGCGCAGCGGCGCGCCGTTCCCGTTGGGCAGGATGTCGCCGTAAAGGCCGAGCACGAGCAGCGTCAATGGATGGCGCGCCTCGTCGAGCCGCAGGCCCTCGACATAGGGCCACTGGAGCACGCGGCTCCTCACGCCGGGCATGTTCTCGGGCTGCAGGGCGGTGACGAACTCGACGTATTTCGCGCTGCCGAGCGGCTCGGCTTGCCTGAGCAGGGCGTCGAGCGGGAAGCCGAGCCAGGGAATCACCATGCTCCAGCCCTCGACGCAGCGCAGGCGATAGATGCGCTCCTCGATGGGGGCGAGCTTGAGGATGGTTTCGATGTCGAGCGTGACCGGCTTCTTCACCAGCCCCTCGATCGTCAACGTCCAGGGGCGGGTTTTGAGCTGGTGGGCGTGGCGCGCCGGATCTTCCTTGTCGGTCCCGAACTCGTAGAAGTTGCTGTAGCCGGTGATGTGCTTGAGCGGCGTTTGCGCTTCGTCGGTCGAGAAAGGGCTTTTCTTCGCGCCGTTGCCGAGCTGGGCAGGCGCCGCAAAAGTCGGCGCTGGCAGGACGGCACCGGCGAGCCCCAAGCCGATCGAGGTCTTGAGGAATTCGCGCCGGCGGGCGTAGAGCTCGGGCGGGGTGATCTCGGCGGGGGCGGGGTGCATGTCTGTTTGTCGTTGTGCGGGCACAGACCTTACGACCGGTCGTGCGGGCCGGGGTTCAATCCGGCAAGTCTTCGGGTTGGGTCAGCAGCCTGCCGATCAGTGCGCGCAGGCGCGCTGGCCGGAACGGCCGCGTCAGCAGCAGGCGCGCTGCCCGGCCGGGCTGTTCGCCCAGTGCCGGGACCGGACCGCTGCTGACGATCAGCGCCGGCAGGTCATGCCCCGGCTCCGCGGCGATGCGGTTCAGCCAGGCGAGCGCGTGCGCGACGCCGCTGGCGCCTTCCGGAAGATCGAGGATGATGAGTTGCGGCGCGTCCGTGCTGGCGATCCGGATGCTTGCCGCCCCGGTATCGGCGCTGCGCTCGACACCGAACTGCCAGCCGGCGAGGAGTGCCGCGATCTCCTCGATCTCGGGGCTGGCCGGACCGACCAGCAGGATGCGCTGCTGATCCTGCCCGCTTTTTTCTTCGCTGACGGCAACGTGGCTGGTCGGCGCGGTGAGCGGCAGGGTCAGCGCGAAGCGGGAGCCCTGGCCGACGCGCGAGCAAAGGGACAAAGGGTGGCCGAGCAGGCTGGCCGACTTGCGGACGATCGCCAGCCCCAGCCCAAGGCCCTTTTCGGCATCGCGCTCGGGATTGTCGAGCTGCACCAGCTCGTCGAAGATCGTTTCGCGGGCTTCGGGCGGAATGCCGGGGCCGGTATCCCAGACCTCGATGCGGGCCTGCCTGGCGCTGCGCCGGCAGGTGACGAGGATACCGCCGCTTTGCGTGTGCTTGACCGCGTTGCCGACCAGGTTGATGAGGATCCGGTGGAGCAAGGCGGGATCGGTCAGCAGCCAGCAGTCGTTGAGGCGGGTGCGCAGGTCAAGCTGCCTGGCGGCGGCGGCCTCGGCGAAGCTCGCGACCACCTGGCCGATCGCCTTCCTGGCCTGCACGGGCTGCGGGACGACGCGCAGCACCTGGCCGTCGAGCCGGGAGTAATCGAGCAGCGTGCCGAGGAGTGCCTGGAGATTGTCCACCGTCTGCGCGAGTTGCGACAGCTGGGGCTGCAAATCGGGCGAGACGTTGTCGCGCTGCAGGCGGGCGACGAAGAGGCCGAGGGCCTGGACCGGCTGCCGCAGGTCGTGGCTGGCGGCGGCGAAGAAGCGGCTGCGCGCGCGGGCGGCATGGTCCGCTGCGTCGCGTTCGTGGCGCAGCGTGGCGGTCGCCTCGATGATGCGGTCGGCTAGCTGCTCCTGCGTCTGGCCGACCGCGGCGGCCATGTCATTGATGCCTGCCGCCAGCTTGGCGAGCTCGTCGTGGCCGCGCGGCGCGACCCGCAGGTCGTGCTGGCCGCGACCGATGCCCTCGACGACCCTGCCGATGTCGGTGAGGGTGCGGATCAGGCCGCGCGAGAAGGCGATTGCGAGGAGGATGGCGAAGATCAGCGTGATGGCGGAAACCGCGCCCGCCTTGAGCGCATAGGCCAGTGTTTCGTTGCGTAGCGACTGCGTCGATACCTTCAGCAGCAGCTGACCGAGCGGCGGCGCATCGATGTTCGTGATCGAGGCATACAGGTCGCCTTCGGCCAGCCGGGTGGCGCGGATCGGCAAGGCATGCCAGTGTTCGACGGCGGCGCGCTTGCCGGGCGCGTCGAAGCCGGTCAGGACCTCTGTCGGCGCGGGCAGTCGGTCGGCAGGCAGGGTGCTGGCCAGCACGCGGCCCTGCGTGTCGAGAAAGGCCGCGGCAATGACGTCGGGCTCGCGTTTGGCCGCCTCGATCAGCTTGCCGAGGGCTTCGTTGTTGCCGACGAACAGGTTGTATTCCGCCAGCGCGGCCAGCTGGCGGGCGACCGCAGCAAGGCGCCGGTGCTGTTCGGCTTCGGCCTGCTGCATCTGTCCGATCACCAACAGGCCGGTGACGAGGACGGCCACCAGGATCGCCGGTCCCAGCACCGTGATCAGGATGCGGCTGCGGATGCCGAGGGTTTTCATCAGCGCCTAGGCCAGCCCACAAACAAAAAGGGCGGCATCGTGCCACCCCTTGCCGCTTCAATCGCGCCAGAACGGTTGCTCAATGCAGCCCGGCGATGTAGTCGGCGACGGCCCGAATTTCCGCATCGGTCATCTTGATGGCGACCATCTGCATCATCTTGTTCGGATCGTTGGCGCGCTCGCTGTTGCGGAAGGCCTTGAGCTGCGCTTCCGTGTATTCCTGGAACTGGCCGGCGATGCGCGGATACTGCACCGGCAGGCCGGCGCCCGTCGGGCCGTGGCAGGCCGCGCAGGCCGGCAGGCCCTTGCCGGCGTCGCCGGCGCGATAAAGTTTCTTGCCGAGTTCGAGGGTTTCGCGGTTCTTCGCGGCGCCGCCGCTCTGCTTCTGGCTGGCGTAGTAGGCCGCGAGATCCAGCATCTGTTCTTCGCTGTAGGCGGCGATCATGCCGTTCATGATCGCGTTGACGCGCTCGGGTTTGCCGTCGGGACCGGCCTTGAAATTCTTCATCTGCTTGAACAGGTAGCCGGCATGCTGGCCGGCCAGCTTCGGGTTCGCGGCGGTCGGGCTGTTGCCGTCGGGACCATGGCAGGCGATGCAGACGGTCATGGCGATTTCCTTGCCCTTGGCGGCGTCACCCCGATCGGCGGCGGGCTTGGCCGCATCGCTGGCGTAA
>CAZPIE010000022.1:0-16493 GCA_964586275.1 uncultured Methyloversatilis sp.
AAGAAAGCTGCTGCGAAGCCGGCCGCCAAGAAAGCTGCACCGAAGAAAGCTGCCGCGAAGAAGCCCGCTACGAAGAAGCCTGCCGTAAAGAAGGCTGCGCCGAAGAAAGCTGCTGCGAAGCCGGCCGCCAAGAAGGCTGCGCCGAAGAAGGCCGCTGCGAAGCCGGCCGCCAAGAAGGCTGCGCCGAAGAAGGCCGCTGCGAAGCCGGCCGCCCAGAAGGCTGCGCCGAAGAAAGCTGCGGCGAAGCCGGCCGCCAAAAAGCCCGCTGCGAAGATGCCCGCTGCGAAAAAGGCAGCCGCGAAGCCTGCCCCGGCAGCGGCTCCTTCGACCGCTGCAGCGCCCGGCATCAAGTCCTCGCTGAACCCGGCGGCGGCTTGGCCCTTCCCGACGGGTTCGCGTCCGTCCTGATCGACTTTCGATCAAATCAAGGGAGGCTGAATCAGCCTCCCTTTTTTATCGACTGCCGAACAGGCCAGTCATGCGCTCGAGGCCGAGGGCAAGCTGTGCGGCGCTCGTCGTGTAAGCGAAACGCATGTGGCGGCCAGGCGCGTTGTTGCCGAAATCGAGGCCCGGCGTGGCTGCAACGCCAGCCTCGTTGAGCAGGCGGCCGGCGAGCCGATGGCTGTCATCGTCAAGGTCAGCGATTCCCGCATAGATATAGAACGCACCCTTCGGTTCGGTGGCGATGTCGAAGCCAAGGCGACGCAGGCCGGGCAGCAGCAGGTCGCGGCGGGCCTGGAATTCCGCGCGCCGCGCCTCGCAAAGTGCCAGCGTCGCGGGCGTGAAGGCCGCCAGCGCCGCGTACTGGGCCACGGTCGAGGGAGCGATGTAGAGGTTCTGCGCCAGCTTCTCGACGTTCCGCACCATGTGCGGCGGCAGCACCAGCCAGCCCAGCCGCCAGCCGGTCATGCCGAAATACTTTGAAAAGCTGTTGATGACGACGATGTCGTCGGAAAGCTCCAGTGCGGTGCGGGCATCGAAACCATAGGTGAGGCCGTGGTAGATCTCGTCGACGATCAGCGTGCCGCCGCGCTCCTGTACGGTTTGCCAAAGCGCGGCGAGTTGGGCGGGCTCGATCAGGGTGCCGGTCGGATTGGCCGGCGAGGCGACGAGCAGGCCCTTGGTGCGTGCCGTCCAGACGGCGCCGACTTGCGCCGCGGTCGGCTGGAAGTTCGTCGTCGCATCGACTGTCAGCGCACGCGGCACCCCTTCGCAGAAGCGCATGAAGTGCCGGTTGCACGGGTAGCCCGGGTCGGTGAGCAGCCATTCGTCGCCGGGTGTGACCAGCGCGCCGAGGGCCAGCAGCAGGGCGCCCGAAGCGCCGGCGGTGATGACGATGCGGGCCGGATCGACCGCGATGCCATGGCGCGTCGCATAAAAACCGGCAATCGCTTCGCGCAGCGGCGCGATGCCGAGCGCGTTGGTGTAATGGACATGGCCGCCGGCGAGGAAGCGCTGGGCCGCTTCGATCACCGGCTGCGGCGTCGGGAAATCCGGCTCGCCCACTTCCATGTGGACGATTTCGCGCCCCCGCGCTTCGAGCGCCTGGGCCTGCGCCATCAGATCCATGACATGGAAGGGCTCGATGCCCGCCATGCGCGCCGCACTGTTCATCGCCATGCCGTCCTGCCAGCGCCGAGTATTGAAAGCGGTCATTCTGCCATAGCCGAATTCGGGTTTCGGATAGCCTCGCCGTGTTTACGCCTAAAATCGCCTGGTTTTTTCTTCGGGAGTTCGCACCATGGACGACAGCCTGCGCCGTGCCGCACTCGACTATCACCTGCATCCCCGCCCCGGCAAGATCGCCGTCACGCCGACCAAGGCGCTGACCAACCAGTCCGACCTGTCGCTGGCCTATTCCCCCGGCGTCGCCGCGGCCTGCGAGGAGATCGAGCGCGATCCGGCCACGGCTGCCTTGTATACCTCGCGCAGCAATCTGGTGGCGGTCGTCAGCAACGGCACTGCGGTACTTGGACTCGGCAACATCGGCCCGCTGGCCGCCAAGCCGGTGATGGAAGGCAAGGGCGTCCTGTTCAAGAAGTTTGCCGGCATCGACGTCTTCGACATCGAGATCGCCGAGCACGACCCCGACAAGCTGGTCGACATCATCGCGTCGCTGGAGCCGACCTTCGGCGGCATCAACCTCGAGGACATCAAGGCGCCCGAGTGTTTCCTCGTCGAGCGCAAGCTGCGCGAGCGCCTGCGCATCCCGGTCTTCCACGACGACCAGCACGGCACGGCGATCATTTCGGCGGCGGCGGTATTGAACGGGCTGAAGATCGTCGGCAAGGACATCGACAAGGTCAAACTGGTCTGTTCCGGCGCGGGCGCCGCGGCGATCGCCTGCCTCGACCTGATCGTCAGCCTCGGGGCGCGCCGCGAGAACATTTTCGTGTGCGATTCCAAGGGTGTCATCCATGCCGGCCGGCAGAACCTCGACGAATCGAAACAGCGCTATGCCCAGGACACCGCGGCACGCACGCTGGGCGATGTCATGCCCGATGCCGACATCTTCTTCGGCCTGTCGACCGGGGGCGTGCTCAAGCCCGAGATGGTGGCCGGCATGGCCCGCGACCCGATCATCCTGGCGATGGCCAATCCCGACCCGGAAATCCTCCCCGAGCATGCCAAGGCGGTACGGCCCGATTGCATCATCGGCACCGGCCGCTCGGATTATCCGAACCAGGTCAATAACGCCCTGTGCTTCCCCTACATCTTCCGCGGCGCGCTCGACAGCGGCGCCACGACGATCAACGAGGCGATGAAGATCGCCGCGGTCAAGGCCATCGCCGAGCTCGCCCACGCCGAGCAATCCGATGTCGTCGCCGCCGCCTACGGCAACGCCAGCTTGAGCTTCGGCCGCGATTACCTGATTCCCAAGCCCTTCGATCCGCGCCTGATCCTCAAGGTGGCGCCCGCCGTCGCCCAGGCGGCGATGGATTCCGGCGTCGCCAGCCGGCCGCTCGCCGACATGGCGGCCTACCGGCAGCAGCTCAACGAGTTCGTCTACCACTCCGGCTTCGTCATGAAGCCGGTGTTCTCTGCCGCGAAGGAGAAACCGGCGCGCATCGTCTTCTGCGAGGGCGAGGATGAACGCATGCTGCGCGCGGTGCAGACCGTCTGCGACGAAGGCCTGGCCCGGCCGATCCTCATCGGTCGGCCGGAAGTGGTGGAGCGCCACCTCGCCAAGTACGGATTGCGCCTGCGCGCCGGCGAGCACTTCGAACTGGTCAATCCCGATTCCGACCCGCGCTATAAGGAACTCTGGCAGGATTATTATGAGTTGATGTGCCGCAAGGGCGTCGGCGTGGAATACGCGAAACGCGAAATGCGCCGTCGCACCACGCTGATCGGCGCGATGCTGGTGCGCCACGGCTACGCCGACGGCATGCTCTGCGGCACCTTCGGCAAGCACGCGCTGCACCTGCGCTACATCGCCGAGGTGATCGGCCGCAAGCCCGGCATCGATCATTTCTACGCGATGAACATGCTGATCCTGCCAGAGCGCATCTTGTTCATCGGCGACACCTATGTGAACTACGACCCGACGGCTGACCAACTGGCCGAGATGACCCGGCTGGCCGCCGACGAGGTGCGCCGCTTCGGCATCGTCCCGAAGGTCGCCCTGTTGTCGCATTCCAGTTTCGGCACCGAGGACACGCCGACCGCGCAAAAGATGCGCGCCGCCTTGCAGATGTTGCGCGCGCAGGCGCCGGAGCTCGAGGTCGAGGGCGAGATGCATGGCGATGCCGCGCTCGATCCGGAAATTCGTCGGCAGGTCTTCCCGAACGCCAGGCTAGCGGGCGCCGCCAACCTGCTGGTGATGCCGACACTCGATGCAGCGAACATCGCCTTCAACCTGTTGAAGACGGCGGCCGGCGACGGTTTGACCGTCGGCCCCTTGCTGCTCGGCGCGGCGCGACCGGTACACATCCTGACGCCGACGGCGACCGTGCGCCGCATCGTCAACATGACCGCGCTGCTGTCGGTCGAGGTCGCCCAAGGGCAGGAGCGGGCAACGACTTGATCCTTGCTTGAGAAATTGGTATAAGTCTAAGCTCTATATGCTTAATTATTGGCGATTAAGCCCGATAATTACCACCATCAAAGGCGGCGCACGGATATGCCCATGAAATCGACCTTGCAAAAACTGCTTGCCCTCTGCGTCGCTTGCGGCGTGCTGGTCGGGACAGGCCAGCCGGTTGCCGCAGCGACGGCGAAGAAACAAGTCGTGACGACCAAGAAAGTTGCCACCAAGCCGGTGGTCAAAAAGGCGAGGAAGCCGGCCAAGGCCGTTGCACGCCGCGCCGCGGTGGTTCGGGACGACGGATCCGGTTCGATCGACAGCATCAAGTCGGCGGCCGTTGCGGTGATCGACCAGAGCACCGGCGACGTGCTCTTCGAAAAGAACGCCGGCGCGGTCGTGCCGATCGCTTCGATCACCAAGCTGATGACCGCGATGGTCGCGCTCGACATTCAGCCGAGCCTGACGGAATCCCTGACCATCGGCACCGACGACGTCGACACCCTCAAGGGCACCCACTCGCGCCTGGCCGTCGGTACCCGGCTGAGCCGCGAGGAAATGCTGCTGCTCGCGCTGATGTCTTCCGAGAACCGCGCCGCTTCGGCCTTGTCGCGCCACTATCCCGGCGGCCGCGAAGCCTTCGTCGCGGCAATGAACGCCAAGGCCAGGATGCTCGGTCTGACCGAGACGCGCTTCGCCGATCCGACCGGTCTGTCGCCGGAAAACGTCTCCAGCGCGCGCGATCTCGTCAAGCTGGTGAATGCCGCCCACCAGTATCCGCTGATCCGCGAATTCTCGACCTCCGAGGAATACCAGGTGGCCGTGCGCGGCCGGCCGCAGATGTTCCGCAACACCAATGCGCTGGTGCGCAACGAGCAGTGGCACATCGGCCTGTCCAAGACCGGCTACATCAGCGAGGCGGGCAAGTGCCTCGTCATGCAGGCCTGGTTCGACAACAAGCCGGCCATCATCGTGCTGCTCGACTCCTGGGGCAAGCTGACGCGCATCGGCGACGCCAACCGCATCAAGCGCTGGATCGAGTCGTTCGCCGGCAGTCCCCCGACCTTCCGCGGCTGAACGGGCATTGGCGCCGTCCGGTCAGCGCCGACTTTCAGGGTTTTTTGAGTAGCCCAACGCCGCCGAGATCGCATCGGCGGTTTGCCTGACCAGCGCCGCCCATTCCGGCTTGTGGCGTTCGGCCGGCGCGGACACCGACAGGCCCGCCACGACATGGCCCGCATCGTCATACACCGGTGCGCCGATGCAGCGCAGGCCCGGTTCGACCTCCTCGTTGTCGAAGGCTACGCCAGCCCGGCGGACCTTCTCCAGCTCGCGTTTCAGGGCGGCGAGGGACGTGATCGAATGTGCCGTCAGCCCCGGCAGGCCGGTATCGCGTGCGTAGGAAGCCACGGCTTCGGGCTTGTCCTGCGCGAGAAAGAGCTTGCCGGCGGCGGTGACGTGCAGCGGCGCGCGCGCGCCGACCAGATGTACCGCGCGGACGGTCGAGCGGCCGCTCGAAGTGCGTTCGATGTAAACGATCTCGTCGCCCTGCCGGATGCCCAGATTGACGCTCTCGCCCAGTTCGCGATGCAGGGCTTCCATCCACGGCAGCGCGGCTTCGCGGATGTCGATGCGCAGCTTGACCAGATTGCCGAGTTCGAGCAGGCGGATGCCGAGGCGGTAGCTGCCGCCGCCGAGCCGCTCGACGAAACCGGCCGTTGCCATGGCGGCGAGGATGCGATGCGCGGTCGAGGGGTGCAGGCCGGTTTCCAGCGCCAGTTGCTTGAGGCCGAGCGGCTGTTCGCTGTGGGACAGCGCGTCGAGCAGCATGCGCATGCGCTCGATGACCTGGATGCCGCCGCGACTGTCGGCGGATGTGGCGGGAGGGGGCGATAGGGGTTTGCTCATGGGCGGTAGAAGTATGCCACAATGCGAAATGCCTGCCGCACTGCGGCAGACACGAATAATGACAAGTGGAGACAGCATGCGCGTTGCGCTCTTCGTGACCTGCCTGGTTGACCTGATGCGTCCGCGCATCGGCTTCGCCGCCATCGATCTGCTGGAAGCGGCGGGCTGCGAAGTGATCGTCCCCCCGGCGCAGACCTGCTGCGGCCAGCCGGCCTGGAACAGCGGCGACCGCGCCGCCGCTGCAAAGCTGGCGAAAAAGCTGATTGCCGAGTTCGAGGGCTTCGAGTACGTCGTGGCACCCTCCGGCTCATGCGCCGACCATATCCGCAGCGAGTACCCCGTGATTCTCGCCGAAGAGCCGGAATGGCATGCACGCGCCGTGGCGCTCGGCAGCCGCGTGTATGAACTCACCGACTTCCTCGTCAATGTCGCGCAGCTGGCCGCCGTGCCCGGCAACTTCGCCGGCAGCATCACCTATCACGATTCCTGTACCGGCCTGCGCAGCCTCGGCATCAAGGCGCAGCCGCGCGCCTTGCTGGCCAAATTGCCCGGCGTCGAACTCAAGGAAATGAACGGCGCCGAGGAATGCTGCGGCTTCGGCGGCGCCTTCTCCGTCAAGTTCGGGGCGGTGTCCGCCGCCATCGCCGGGAAGAAGTGCGACAACGCCTGCGCCACGGGCGCCGGGACGATCGTCGGCGGCGACCTCGGCTGCCTGCTCAACATCGAGGGCAAGCTGCGCCGCATGGGCGACGAAAGGACGCGCGTGCTGCATGTCGCCGAAGTCCTGACCGCCAGGGAGTGAGCATGGAATCCCGCTCCCGCCGCTTCAAAGCCAACAGCGAGGCCGCGCTCGCCAACCCGGTGTTGCAAGGCAACCTGCGCACGGCCAAGGGCAAGTTCGTCGACAAGCGCGCCATCTCGATCAAGGAGATCGATGACTTCGAAGGCACGCGCGAGGCGGCGAAGGCATTGCGCAACAAGGTGATCGAGAACCTCGACCTCTGGCTCGAAAAATTCGAGGAGACCGCGACGGCACGCGGCGCCACGGTGCTCTGGGCCAAGGACGGCGCCGAGATCTGCCGCCACGTCGTGGACATCGGCCGGAAGCATGGCGTGCAAAAGGCGGTCAAGTCGAAGTCGATGCTCTCCGAGGAAGCCGGCCTCAACCTGGCCCTCGCAGCGGCCGGGATCCAGCCGGTCGAGACCGACCTCGGCGAATACATCCTGCAGATCAACAACAACGAACCGCCCAGCCACATCATCGCCCCGGTGGTGCACAAGAGCCTCGACGAGGTCGCCGACCTGTTCCACGCCGTGCACAAGACGCCGCGCAAGACCGAGATTCCGGCGCTGACGCGCGAGGCGCGCGAGGTGCTGCGCGAACACTTCCTGTCCGCCCAGATGGGCATTTCGGGCGGCAATTTCCTCGTCGCCGAGACCGGCTCGGTCGCGCTGGTCACCAACGAGGGCAACGGTCGCATGGTGACCACGCTGCCGCGCGTGCATGTCGTTATCACCGGCATCGAGAAGGTGGTGCCGACGCTCGAGGACCTCTCCACCTTGATGCGCCTGCTGCCGCGTTCGGCCACCGGCCAGTCGATCTCCAACTACGTCTCGGTGCTCACCGGCGTCAAGGCGGCGGGCGATCTCGACGGGCCGGAGCATCTTTATTTCATTCTGGTGGACAACGGCCGCGCCGATGTCGTCGGCTCGGAATTCCAGGACATGCTGCGCTGCATCCGCTGCGGCGCCTGCATGAACCACTGCCCCGTCTATCAGACCATCGGCGGCCATGCCTATGGCTGGGTCTATCCCGGGCCGATGGGTTCGGTGCTCACGCCGCTCTACACCGGCATCGAGAACGCCATCGACCTGCCGCATGCGGCGACGCTCTGCAACCAGTGCGGGGTCGTCTGCCCGGTCAAGATTCCGCTGCCCGAACTGCTGCGCAAGCTGCGCGAGAAGCAGGTGAAGAGGCGGCTGCGGCCCTGGTCCGAGCGCATCGCCTTCCGTCTCTGGGCCTGGGTGGCGGGCTGCCCGACGCTCTACGGCATCGGCGCCCGGCTCGCGGTGCGCTACCTGAAATGGCTGGCCGGCGGGAAACCGAGCATTCCCGTCCTCGGCACTGCGCCGGAATGGACGCGCGACCGCGATTTTCCGGCGCCGAAAGGGAAGACCTTCCGCGAACTGTATGCGGAGAACAAGCGATGAGCAGCAGGGACGACATCCTCGGCCGTGTGCGCGCCAAGCTGAACCGCAATCCGGAAAACGCAACCGCCGGCCGGGCCGCCATCGAGGCGATGCTGGCCGCGCGCGCCCAGGGACCGCGCCCGGCGGTCGATCCGCAACAGTCGGCGCCCGCGGGACGGCTGCCAGCCGACCCGCCGCCATTATGGGGACGGCTCATCGAGAAGTCGCTGGCCTACTCGAGCACCGTCGATCAGGTGGCGACCGCCGCCGAGGCTCCCGCGGCCGTCGCCCGCTATCTGGCCGGGCTGCAGCTGCCCATGCAAGCGGTGGTCTGGCCGGCGCTCGCGGAGCTCGACTGGTCGGCGGCGGGCGTCGCCGTCGAGGCGCGTGGCGCCCGGGACGCCGACCTCGTCGGCATCACCGGCTGCTTCTGCGCGATCGCCGAGACCGGCACGCTGATGCTGTGCGGCAGTCCGGATGCCCCGGCCACCGTCAGCCTGCTGCCCGAAACCCACATCGCACTCGTGCCGGCCAGCCGCATCGTCGCGGGCATGGAGGAGGGTTTCGCACTCGCCCGCGCCGAACTGGGCCAGTTGCCGCGCGCGGTCAATTTCGTCTCCGGCCCGTCCCGCACCGGAGACATCGAGCAGACCATCGTGCTCGGCGCCCACGGCCCTTACCGCGTCCATCTGATCCTGCTGACGGCCGAATAGGCGTTGGCAACCTGACCGAAACAGGCGGCGTTATCCGTCCCCGCTCGACGACCGGGAAGGACTGGAAGCGCTGTACTGGCAGAAGTGCCTGTATCGCGACGTATTCTTCGAGCGCTCCGTCGGCCGATCAGAACTAACGGCCTGCCGTGTCGTTGTCGGACGCGGCCGGCTGCTCTACCTGACCGGCGGCGACGTAGTACTGGCGCAGCGAAGCGTAGCGCCGCGCGCGCGCCGTGCGCACCTGCGCGATCGCATGCTCCATCGGAAAGCCGATCTGCGCGAGCGTTTCCGCCGCGATCATCAGGCTGCCTTCGAGCACTTCCGGGATGACCTCGGTGGCGCCGGCTTCCTTGAGCCTGGCGACCGAGGACTCGTCGGGCGCACGCACGACCACCGGGATGTCCGGCCGCTGCTCGCGTACCTTGCGCACCACGTGCTCGGCGGAGTTCGTGTCCGGATAGGCGACCACCAGCGCGCGGGCGCGGGCCAGACCGGCGGCCTGCAGCACCTCGCTGCGGTCGGCGCTGCCGAACACCAGCCTGCCGCCAGGCGGCACGGCGCGCTTGAGCTGCTGGGGGTCTACGTCGAGCGCGAGGAAGGGGATGTTCTCCGCCGCGAGGAACTCGGCGATGCGACCGCCGGTGCGGCCGTAGCCGCAGACGATCACGTGCCGGTCCATGCCGAAGCCGGCGACGGCGATGTCGTGGATCGCCTTGGCTTGGTGCGCCCAATCGCCATGCACCATGCGTCCGGTGACGCGCACCGCGCGGTTGATCAGCAGCGGCGCGAGGAACATCGAGATCAGCATGGCCGCCAGCGTCACCTGGAAGACGTCGGAACCGATCAGCTTCAATTCGTGGGCCAGGCCGATCAGCACGAGGCCGAATTCGCCGCCCTGCGCGAGCTGGGCGGCGGTGCGCAGCGCGACGTTGAGCGGCGTGCGGGTCGCCAGCGCGATGCCCAGCACGACCAGGCCCTTGCCGGCGACCAACAGCAGCACGGCGAGGAGCAGGCGGTGGAAGTGCTCGAACACGAAGCCGAGGTCGAGCATCATGCCGACGGTGACGAAGAACAGGCCGAGCAGGATGTCGCGGAAGGGGCGGATATCGGCCTCGACCTGGTGGCGGTAGATCGTCTCGGAGATCAGCATGCCGCCGACAAAGGCGCCGAGCGCGAGCGAGAGGCCGGCGAGCTCGGTCGCGTAGGCGAGGCCGATCACCAGCCAGAGGGTCGCGAGCACGAAGAGCTCCTCGGAACGCTGGTGCGCGACGGCGTCGTAGAAACGGCGGATCCAGCGCTGGCCGAGCCAGATCATGATCGCCAGCACGACGGTCGCCTGGACGAGGGCGATGGTCAGCGAGCGCGCGAGATCGCCGGCGGGCTGCGCGAGCGCGGGTAACAGGATCAGGCAGGGGACGACGGCAATGTCCTGGAACAGCAGCACGCCCATGGTCTGGCGGCCGGAACGCGAATGCAGCTCGAAGCGCTCGGAGAGCATCTTGGCGACGATGGCGGTGGAGGACATCGCCACCGCGAGTCCGACCGCCAGGCCGGCGCGCCAGCCCTGCTCGTAGCCGAACCAGGTGACCAGCGCCGTCGCCGCGGCGGTGATCGCCATCTGCGCCGCGCCGAACCCGAATACCAGTTCGCGCATCGCCTTGAGCCGCGGCAGGCTGAACTCCAGGCCGATCGAGAACATCAGGAAGACCACGCCGAATTCGGCGATCATCTCGACCTGATGATTCTCTTCGAGCGCCCGCAGGCCGTGGGGCCCGAGCAGCAGGCCGACCACGAGATAGGCCAGCATCGCCGGCCCCTTGAAGCGGCGCGTCAGCGCCAGCGCGACCACGACGGTGGTCAGAAGCAGTAATAGAATGAAGAGGTTGCCGTGCACGCGGGGGATCATACCGCATGGATGCCGTCGCCGCGGCGGGGGATGATCCGACGGCGCAGCGGTCATGGTTAGAATCGGGCGCCATCCATGTTCGCTGCCAGGCAGATTGAGTCGAAGGAGCACGTATGAAAGGCATCATCCTGTTCGGCCACGGCGCCCGCAATCCGGAGTACATCGAGCCCTTCCGGCGCATCCGGGAGTTGGTCGCGGTCAAGCTGCCGGGGGTGCCGGTGGAAATCGGCTTCCTCGAGCTGACCCAGCCGCCCCTCGAAGCCAGCATCGAATGCCTGGCCCGGCGCGGCGTGACGCATGTCAAAGTGGTGCCGATCTTCTTCGCGCCCGGCCGCCATGTGCTGAAGGACCTGCCGGAACTGCTCGGCAATGCCATTGATCGGCATCCGGGCATCGAGTTCGAGGTGGCGGAGTGCGTCGGCGTGGTCGATGGCGTGATCGAGGCGATGGCGGAACATGCCGTGGCCGGCACTTGAAAATAAAATATTAGCTATTACTTATGTATTCCATGAAAAAAATTCTCCTGCCCTTGGCCATCTTGGGCCTGTTTGTCATCCTGCCGGCGCCGACTCTCGCGCAAACCCGAACCATCGAACTGCGCGAGGTCGCGACCACGCTGCCGGCCGAGGCGGTGCTCGAGGCGACGCAGCAGGCCACCGTGGCTACCCAGGTGTCCGGCCGCATCGTCGCGGTAAATGCCGAAGCCGGCCAGCGCGTGCAGGCCGGGCAGGTGCTGATGCGCATCGACGCGCGCGAGGCGGCCGAGAACGTCGCCGCCGCGAAGGCGCAGCTTGTGCAGGCCGAGGCCAATTTCGCGCGCACGCAAAATCTCTTCAAGCAGAAATTCGTCAGCCGGGCCGCGCTCGACGCCGCCGAGGCGACCCTCAAGTCGGCCCGTGCGCAAGCCGCCGCCGCCGGGGCGGGCGCCTCGCACGCGACGGTGACCGCGCCGATCGGCGGCATCGTCGCGACGCGCCACGCTGAACTGGGCGACCTCGCGACGCCGGGCAAGCCCCTCCTCACGGTGTTCGATCCGAAGAATCTGCGCGCCATCGCCAGCATTCCGCAGTTCAAGTTGACGGAGGTGCAGAAGGCTACGGCGGCGAAGGTCGAGTTTCCGGAAAGTCGGCGCTGGCTGGACGGCACGCGCTTCGAAGTGCTGCCGACCATCGACGCGCAGAGCCACACCGCCACGGCGCGCATCTATCTGCCCCCTGCCGAAGGACTGGCGCCCGGCATGGCGGCGCGCGCGCATTTCGTCGTCGACCGGGCGCAAAAGCTCACCGTGCCGCCGCAAGCGGTCCTGCGGCGCGGCGAGATCAGCGCGGTCTATGTGCTGAAAGACGGCAAGCCAAGCTTGCGCCAGGTGCGCTTGGGCGAACCTGTTGCGGACGGCGAACTCGAGGTGCTGTCCGGCCTCGCGGCGGGCGAAACCGTGAGCCTCGATCCGGTCAAGACCGGCATCGAGATGAAGCAGGCGAAATAAGCCGATGGGTATTTCCGGCCGCATCGCGGCGTTTTTTCTCCGCAACGCATTGACCCCGCTGATCGCGCTGGTCGCGCTGCTGCTCGGCATCTTCGCCACGCTGATCACGCCGCGCGAGGAAGAGCCGCAGATCAACGTGACGATGGCGAACGTCTTCATCCCCTTCCCCGGCGCGGCGGTGAAGGATGTCGACAACCTCGTCGCCCGGCCGGCCCAGCAGGTGCTGTCGCGCATCGCCGGCATCGAGCACGTCTATTCGGTGTCGCGCCCTGGCATGGCGGTGATCACCGTCCAGTACGAGGTCGGCGAAGACCCGATCGAGGCGCTGGTGCGCCTCTACGACACGCTCAACGCCCACAGCGACTGGGTCTCGCCCAATCTCGGCGTGGGCCAGCCGATCGTCAAGCCGAAGGGCATCGACGACGTGCCGATCGTCTCGCTCACCTTCTGGAGCGCCGCTCCCGACAAGTCCGGCTTCGAGATGCAGCAGGTGGCGCGCGCCGTCGAGATCGAACTCAAGCGCATTCCCGGCACGCGCGATGTCGTCACCATCGGCGGACCGGGCCATGTCGTGCGCGTGCTGATGGATGCCGAGAAGATGGCGGCCCGCGGCGTCACGGCGCAGGACCTGAAGGCCGCGCTGCAGGTGTCGAACGCCTCGCAGCCGGCCGGCAGCCTGGTCGCCGGTAACCGGGAAATCCTCGTCCAGACCGGCACCTACCTCGAAACGGCGGCCGACGTGAAACGTCTGGTGGTCGGTGTCTTCAACAAGAAGCCGGTGTTCATGGAGGATGTCGCGCAGGTGATCGACGGTCCCGACCAGCCGAGCCGCTACGTCTGGCACGGCGAAGGTAGTGCCCCCCCGAAGTCGCCTGGCGGCGACCTCCCCCCCACGGGGGGGCGGGAAGCCTTGGGGCGGCCCGGCGGCTTCCCCGGCGCCGAATATCCGGCCGTGACGCTGGCGGTATCGAAGAAGCCGGGCGTGAACGCGGCGGATGTCGCGGCGGGCGTGATCGAGCGCATGGCGTCGCTCAAGGGCACCGTGATTCCCGAGGGCGTCGAATTCACGGTGACGCGCAACTACGGCCAGACGGCCACCGACAAGGCGCAGCAACTGATCGGCAAACTGGTGTTCGCCACGGCCTTTGTCGTGCTGCTGGTGCTGTTTGCGCTCGGCAGGCGCGAGGCGGTCATCGTCGGCGTGGCGGTGGCGCTGACACTCGCCGCCACGCTGTTCGCTTCCTGGGCCTGGGGCTTCACGCTGAACCGCGTTTCGCTGTTCGCCCTGATTTTCTCCATCGGCATCCTCGTCGACGACGCCATCGTCGTGGTCGAGAACATCCACCGCTGGCACGGCCTTTACCCGGAGAAGAAACTCTGGGAGATCATTCCCGGCGCGGTCGACGAAGTCGGCGGCCCGACCATCCTCGCCACCTTCACCGTGATCGCGGCGCTGCTGCCGATGGCCTTCGTCTCGGGGCTGATGGGCCCCTACATGAGCCCGATTCCGATCAATGCCTCGATGGGCATGTTCATTTCCCTCGCCATCGCCTTCGTCGTCACGCCCTGGCTGGCCTTGAAGCTGATGAAGCCCGCCCACCAAGGCCACGGCCCGTCGGCCACGGACGCCAAGCTCGACGGCTTCTTCCGCCGCGCGCTCTCGCCCTTCCTCCATCCGCAGTCGGGCGCCCGCGCCCGCTCGATGTTGTGGATCGGCATCGTCGCGGCCATCCTCGCCTCGGTGTCGCTCGGCGTCTTCAAGCAGGTCGTCCTCAAGATGCTGCCCTTCGACAACAAGAGCGAGTTCCAGGTGGTGCTCGACATGCCGGTCGGCACGCCGGTGGAGGAAACCGCGCGTGTGCTGCGCGAGATGGCCGCCGAACTGGCGCAGGTGAAGGAGGTCGCGAATTATCAAGCGTATGCAGGCACCGCCAGCCCGATCAACTTCAACGGCCTGGTGCGCCAGTACTATCTGCGCGCCAGTCCGGAAATGGGCGACATCCAGGTCAATCTCGTCGACAAGCAGCACCGCGACCGCCAGAGCCACGAGATCGCCGTGGCGATCCGCGACCGGCTGATGGCGGTAGCCAAGGCAAGCGGCGGCAATGCCAAGGTCGTCGAGGTGCCGCCCGGCCCGCCGGTGCTCGCGCCGATCGTCGCCGAGATCTACGGCCCCGATTACGCCGGCCAGATCGCCGTGGCGCAGCAGGTGCGCGCGGCCTTCGAGGGCACGACCGACATCCTCGGCGTCGATGACAGCGTCGACGAAGACGCGGGCAAGATCGTCCTCGAGGTGAATCAGGCCAAGGCGGCCCTGCTCGGCGTGGCGCAGAAGGACATCGTCGAGACGGTGCGGCTGGGACTGTCCGGCGAGGACGTCACGCCGCTGCACGACGGCGAGGCGAAGTACGAAATCCCAGTGCGCATCACCCTGCCGGCCGAACGCCAAAGCTCGCTCGATGCGCTGCTCAATCTCAAGGTGCGCGCGCTGCCCGCTTACGGCGGACAGTTGGTACCGATCTCGGAACTGGTCGAAGCCAAGCCGGCCCTGCGCGAGAAGGTCGTCTATCACAAGGACCTGCTGCCGGTCGTCTACGTCGTCGGCGACATGGGGGGCAAGCTCGACTCGCCGCTCTACGGCATGTTCGACATCCGCGCCAAGCTCAAGGATCTGAAACTGGAGCAGGGCGGCACGCTGGGCGAATACTTCATCAAGCAGCCCAAGGACCCCTACGCCGGCTACGCCGTGAAATGGGACGGCGAGTGGCAGGTGACCTACGAGACCTTCCGCGACATGGGCGCGGCCTACGCGGTGGGCCTGATCCTCATCTACCTGCTCGTCGTCGCGCAGTTCAAGAGCTATCTCGTGCCGCTGATCATCATGGCGCCGATCCCGCTCACCATCATCGGCGTGATGCCGGGGCACGCGCTGGCAGGCAGCCAATTCACGGCCACCTCGATGATCGGCATGATCGCGCTGGCCGGCATCATCGTCAGGAACTCGATCCTGCTCGTCGACTTCATCAACCAGCAGGTAGCGGCAGGGATGGACTTCGCCGAAGCGGTGATCCAGTCCGCCGCGATCCGCGCCAAGCCGATCGCGCTGACCGGCCTCGCCGCGATGCTCGGCGCGCTGTTCATTCTCGACGACCCGATCTTCTCCGGGCTCGCGCTGGCGCTGATCTTCGGCATCTTCGTCTCCACCGTGCTGACGCTGGTGGTGATCCCCGTCCTCTATTTCGCGGCCTTCAAGAACCGCTTCCAACCCTTCCAACCCAAAGGAGAAACTTCATGACCGTCAACCGCATCGTCCGCATCGTCGCTGGATTCTTCATCATGCTCTCGCTCGGCCTCGCCCACTTCATGGGTCAGGTCGACCTGACCCAGATGAGCTGGCTATGGTTCACGCTGTTCGTCGGCGCCAACCTGTTCCAGAGCGGCTTCACCACCTTCTGTCCGCTCGACACGATCCTGAAGAAACTCGGCGTTCCTGAGACGGCAGCAAACTGCAAGACCGGCGGCTGCGGCTGAGTTTCGCCGCGGCGCCGGCGCCGCAGTACGATGCACGGTCCCATGCTCATGATTGCAGCGGCGGCGGCCACACGGAGACCGCCACGGTGCGTGTCCAGGATGACTGGCGGCCCGGGCAATCAAGTGCAACCAAGGGATTTTTCACTCACGCTCCGGAGACCATAATGACAAACTCGCTCTACGAAAAAACCGTCGCATTGATCGACGCCGCCAACGCGGAAGACCCGCGCATGGACAGCGTGGACGGCAAGCCCGTCGCGCGCGAACTGCTCTACGGGCAGCGCATGGCCGAGATGATCGGCCGCTACGCGCCCGAGGCTGACGACGTGATGAAGCTCGCCGTGCGCGGCCAGCACATCCAGCGCTGGAAGACGCCGCGCACCAGCTACCCGATGACACGCGAGGGCTACCTCGCCTGGCGCACCGGGCTGTACAAGTTCCACGCCGAGACGGTCGGTCAGCTGATGAAGCAGGCCGGCTGGGACGACGCCAGCATCGAGCGCGCGAAACAGGCGGTCGGCAAGCGCGCCCTCAAGGTCAATCCCGACACCCAGCTGCTCGAGGATGTCACCGACCTCTGCTTCATCGAGCACTACATGCTCGAGTTCGCCGGCCAGCATGCCGAGTACACGGAAGAGAAGTGGCTCGACATCATCCGCAAGACCTGGAAGAAGATGTCGCCGCGCGCCCACGAGTTCGCGCTGTCGGGCAAGCTGAAGCTGCCGGCGCCGCTGG
>CAZPIE010000023.1:0-15878 GCA_964586275.1 uncultured Methyloversatilis sp.
AGGAACTTGTCGAGCGCCGCTACGGGCGCTTGATGAGTTATGGCAAGTACAGGGAAATCACCGAGCATTGACAAGCCTGTCCAGGCGCTGACGGCGGTACTGGCCGACTGCCTGCAACGCCATGTGCAGGCGGGGCAGCACTTGGTGGTCGGGCTGTCGGGCGGGATCGATTCCGTCGTCCTCTTGCATGCGCTTGCCGCGCTACGCCATGACAGGGTCTCGGCACTGCATGTCCATCACGGCATCAGCCCGAACGCCGATCGCTGGGCAGCCTTCTGTGCCGCATTTGTCAGGAGACTCGCGCTGCCGTTTTCCTGCATCAAGGTCGAGGTCGAGCGCGCGTCACGCGACGGCCTAGAAGCCGCCGCGCGCCGGGCGCGCCACGCGGCATTCGCCGCCGCGCAGGCGGATTGGATCGTGCTGGCCCATCACCGCGACGATCAGGCCGAGACCATGCTGTTCAAGCTGCTGCGCGGCACGGGCATCGCCGGCGCTGCGGCGATGCGCGAATGCAGCGGGAAACTGCTGCGCCCCTTGCTGAACGTCGGGCGCGACGAAATCGCGCGTTATGCTGCGGAACACCGGCTCGACTGGATCGAGGACGAAAGCAACAGCGATCTGCGTCATGCGCGGAATTTCCTGCGCCATCGCATTCTGGCGCCCATGACGCAACGTTTCCCCGCGGCCGCGAAAAACCTCGCCGGCGCGGCGGCGCGCTTTGCCGAGGCGCAGGACTTGCTCGACGACCTTGCGCGTCTGGACTTGGGGGCGACGACCGCTTTTCCCGTCACGGTGGCCGCCTTGCAGGCGCTCGAGGAACCGCGTGCGCGCAATGCCCTGCGTTATCTGCTGGGCAGGCAGGCGGTGCGGATTCCGAGCGAAGCGCGCCTGCGCGAGGCGCTGCGGCAGATGCTGTCGGCCGGCAGCGATCGCCATCCCGCCCTGCAGCTGGGCGAGCATCGCCTCGTGCGGCGGCGCGGATGGATTTACCTGGAGCCGCCCGGGCCGAGCAGCGCGAGCCGCTGAGCGAGTTCGACGGCGGAGCGCACGCCCATCTTGTCGAAGATGCGGGCACGGTGGACCTCCACGGTACGCATCGCGATCTGCAATTCGTCGGCGATCACCTTGTTGAGCTTGCCGGCGAGGATGCTGGCCATCACCTCGCGTTCGCGCTCGGTCAGGGATGCCAGCCGCTCCCCGACTTCCGCCCTCATGCCGTCCTGCTGGCGCCGACTTTCCTCATGCCGAAGGGCTTCGATCACGCGGTCCGCCAGTTCGTTGTCGTTGCAGGGCTTTTCGATGAAATCGAAGGCGCCGCGCTTGAGTGCCTTCACCGCAAGGGGCACGTCGCCGTGGCCGGTGAGAAAGATCACCGGCATCGCGCAGCCGCGCTCCAGCAGGTGGTCGAACAGTTCGATGCCGGTCATGCCGACCATGCGGATGTCGAGCAGCAGGCAGCCGCTCATGTCCTCGCGGTAGTCGGCGAGGAAGGCTTCGGCCGACGGCCAGGCGCGGCTCCGTACCCCGCGCGAACGCAGCAGCCAGGCCAGCGCGTCGCGGATCGCGGCATCGTCATCGACCAGATAGACCAGTCCAGCGCTCATGGTGGGGAAAGCGGGAGCGAAATATGGAACACGGTACCACCTTCCGGCGCGGGTTCGAACCAGAGGCGCCCGCGATGGGCTTCGACGACCGAGCGGCAGATGTTCAGGCCGACGCCGAGACCTTCGAGCTTGGTCGTGAAGAAGGGCTCGAACAGCTGCGCGGCAGCTTCCGCCGAAATGCCGCAGCCGCGGTCGGCGACCGAGATCCGCACCTGGCCATCCTTGACCTTGGCGCCGACCGTCAGGATGCGGCGGCTTTCCTCGGTTTGGGCCATCGCTTCCATGCCATTGCGCATCAGGTTGAGGACGGCCTGGCCGAGCAAGATGCCGTCGGCCTGAACGATGGGCAAGCCAGGCGCGAGGTCGCGCACGATCCGGACGCGTTGCCGGCGCGCGTCGGCCTCGAGCAGCGTGAGCAGGTCGGACAGCAGGGCATCGAGCTCGCAGGGCTCGGTCTTCGGCTCGTGGCGGCGCACGAACTCGTAGATGCGGCGGATGATGCGGCCGGCACGCTGCGCCTGATGCTGGCACTTGGCGAGCGCCTCGTCGATGTCCGCCTGCGCCGCGCCGGCGGCGATGAGATTGCGGCTGCCCGCGATGTAGCCGGAGATCGCCGACAGCGGCTGGTTCAGTTCGTGCGCGAGGCTCGACGCCATTTCGCCCATCGCGATCAGGCGGGCGCTGGCCTGCAGGCGCGCCTCCTGCTGGCGCGCCAGTTCCTCGGTGCGCTTGCGCTCGGTGATGTCGACGACCGACCCCATCCAGCCCGTATGCCTGCCCTGATGGTCGATCAGCGGCGCCTCGATGATCAGGGCGTCGAAGATCGCGCCATCGCGGCGCTTGAGCTTGATCTCGAAGCCTTCGGTCGGCGCCTGTCCGGCAAGCACCTTGTCATGCATCGCGCGCGTTTCGTCGATGTATTCCTCTGCCCAGTAGGGCATCGGCGGCAGGCGACCGATCAGCTCTGCGGCCGACCAGCCGACCATGCGGCAAAAGGCGGGATTGACGTAGGTGATCTTGCCGTCGAGATTGCGCGCGCGCAGGCCGGTCTGGACCGAGTCCTCCATCGCCTTGCGGAACGCGACCTCGTTCTGCAGGGCCGACTCGGCGACCAGCCGGCGCTGCACATGGCGGCGCAGGGTCCACAGGCTGAACAGTACAAGGGCAGCCAGCAGCGCGAGTCCGACGGTGATCAGCCGACCGGCCAGCGAGGTGGGCGCTTGATAAGGCGAAGCATGCAGCATCAGGCCGTGCCCCGGCGGGTCAAAGGGCATCTGGTGGTCGTTGCCGGCCTCGACCGTGCCGATGCTGCTGTTCTGGCCGAGGCTCAGACCGGACTGGTCGACGATCGCAATGCGATAGCGTTCGCCGAGCCACCAGGGCACGGCATCGGCGAGCAGGCGGCGGATCGAATACACGCCGACGGCGATCCCGGCCAGTTCGCCGCCGCGAAACACCGGTACATGGGCCTCGAACTGCCAGTCGCCCAGGCCGACCGGATAGGCCGGAGCGTAGGCGACATGCCCGAGGGTCCGGGCGAACTCCCGCGCCGACGCCGACGCGGCGCCGCTATCGACGGAGGCTCCGGTTTCGGCCGGTGGTCGCAGAACATGGCGCGTACTGCCATCCGCAGCCAGCCACAGCACCTGCGCGATGCCGGTCTTGCTGTCGATCAGCGCACCCGCGTGGGCATCGAAGCCCTCGCGCTCCATGACGCGCTGGGGGTCGAAACGCGCCAGCACCTCCTCGTTGTGGGTGAGCGTGAAGCGCAGGTTCTGCTCGAGCCAAAGCATGTCGCTGATCAGCGTGGCGCGCTTCTCTTCGCTCTCGGTGCGCTGGATGAACCAGAACAGGGCGACGATCGCGGCGACGAAGAGCAGGAAGGAAAAGCGCGGCAGCCACCACCAGAGATTGCCGAAACCCTGCGCTGACACCGACGTTGAATGAGCGGCACGCTCGGTCATTCAGACTCCCAGATACCGATGCCAGATGCCGTGGTCGGCCTCCGGCGCGGCCAAACTACCCTGCCAGACGATGCGTCCCTTCTCGACGATGCTGTGATGATCGGCCAGGGCGATCAGGCGGGGCGCGGCTTGTTGTGCGGTTTGCCCTGGGGACGTCCGCCGGGGCCGCCGGGCTTGCCACCCCCGCCTCCGCCGCCTTTACCCTTCATGCGGTTCTTCGGGTGGAAGGCGGGCTTGCCTGCATACGCCATCGGCGGCTGGTTGCCGAGGCGATTGCCCGGCGCGGTCTGGATCTCGAGCTCGTTGAGTTCGTCCCACTCCGCATCGCTGCGGTCGCGTTCCGGAATGGACAGCAACTCGCGGATGCGGCGGCGCGGGTCGAACTGGGGCGCAGCCGGTGCAGCCGCCGCGGCCGGCGCTTCCGCCGGTGCAGCCGCAAGGGGCGCAGGAGCAGGAGAGGAAAGGTCTTCGTTCTCCAAGGGTTTCCCGATCAATCAAGAAAAATTAGAAAGTGGTTTGCGGGTATGTCCTGCATACTCGCTGCCATCGCCACCGTAGTAGCCACGGGGCTGGATGCGCTTGGTGTTTCCCTGCCTTCGATGCGCGATCCGGAACGACATGCTACCAGAAAACGCCGGCCCGCAGCCCAAAACCGCAACGGCGCCGCGGGGCGGGCGCGGACCGGGGGATGGGCCTGGATCAACCGCAGGCGCCGACCGCGCCGCAGGCGGTGCAGAAGTCGCAGCCGTCCTTCCTGATCACGGTCAGGTTGCCGCACTCGGCGCAGAGCGAGCCTTGGGTGACCTTGAGGTCGCCCTTCTTCTCGCTGGGCCGCTCGAGGATGCCCATCTCGCGGGTCGGGAAGCCGTGCTCGTCGAGGATGCCGAGCATCGCGTAGCGGTGAATGATCAGCCGCGCGATGTAGGCGACCGTGGACGGCCAGTTCTGCTGCTTGTTCGAACCCGGCACACGCGCCATGAAGTCGCCGAGCGGCTCGGGGTAGTTGAGCAGCTTGCGCAGCTTCATGCCGATCCAGGCCGGGTCCATCACGCGCATGTCGAGCGAGAGCAGCTTGGTCAGGCCGTCGAGCGCGCGCGGGTAGTTGCCGGAAAGCCAGCAGGAGTAGGGCCGGGTCACGCCGTCGGGCAGGGTGATCTCCTTGAGGCCGAGCACGAAATCCTCGCGCGAGGCGGGGTTGACGATATCGACCGTCCAGGACAGCGTGCCGTCGGTGCCGGTCTTCGGCTCGTCGCGGCTGAACATGCAGTCGAGCACGGGCGTGGCGCCGTCGGTCTCGAGCGCGCCGAGCTGCTCGCAGCGGTAGCGGATCACCTGGGCCATCGCCGAAACGGGGCCGGGCATCGTCTTCAGTTCGCCATGCGGCGGCATCGGCATCTCGAAGGGTTCGTCGCCGACGGTGCCGGCGAGCACGTCGAGCTTGAGCTTGAGCCAGGCCGGATCGTTGGCGCGCATGTCCATCGACAGCGTCTTGGCGACCGCGCCGAGGCCGCGCGGCTGCTCGGTGCCGTTGACCCAGATCTCGAAGGGCACCTGCTGGCGTCGCTCGTTCTCGATTTGGCCGACGAAGAGGGCGAACTCGCCATGCGGCGTCTCGATCATGTAGGTCCAGGCGGCGTTGCCGTCGGTCAGGCGCGGGCGGCCAGGCCAGCGCAGACTGGCGAGCACGGGGGCCGGCAGGGAGCCGATCGACATGCGACGGTTGGCGCAGTCGATGGTGACGTCCTGCGGCTGCTTCTGGTTGTGCGAGCTGGCGGGCTGCGGGGCCTGCGCCTGACCCTGTTGCGGTTCGACGGAGAGCACGCTGCCGAGCACGGCGTTGGGTCGGTAGGTCGCCAGTCCCTTGAGGCCGGATTTCCAGGCGACCATGTAGAGGTCCTCGAACTCGGCGTAGGGGTAGTCGGCCGGCACGTTCACGGTCTTGGAGATCGAGGTGTCGATATAGGGCGCGACCGCGGCCACCATCTGCTCGTGCGCCTGCGCCGAGATTTCCAGCGCGGTGACGAAGCAGTCGGGCAGCTTGGCGGTGTCGCCGCCCATGTGCTTGTAAAGACGCCAGGCGTAGTCCTCGACCGCGTATTCCTTGTGGGTGCCGTCGGCCATGCGCTTCTTGCGCTTATAGGTCCAGGAGAAGGGCGGCTCGATGCCGTTCGAGGCGTTGTCGGCGAAGGCCAGCGAGATCGTGCCGGTGGGCGCGATCGACAGCAGGTGCGAGTTGCGGATGCCGTGCTTGCGGATCTGGTCCTTGATCGCCTGCGGCAGGCGCGAGGCGAAGTTGCCCCCGGACAGGTAGAGGTCGGCGTTGAAGAGCGGGAAGGCGCCGCGCTCCTTGGCCAGCTCGACCGAGGCGAGGTAGGCGCGGTCGCGCATGTATTCGGAGATCTTGGCGGCGGTGCGGCGGGCTTCCTCGGTGTCGTAGCGCAGGCCGAGCATGATCAGCGCGTCGCCGAGGCCGGTGAAGCCGAGGCCGACGCGGCGCTTGGCGACCGCTTCGGCCTGCTGCTGCGGCAGCGGCCAGTGGGTGGCGTCGAGCACGTTGTCGAGCATGCGCACCGAGGTGTCGATCACCTTGCCGAAGGCCGCGTAGTCGAAGTCGGCGGTCTCGGAGAAGGCATGGTTGATGAACAGCGTGAGGTTGATCGAACCGAGGCAGCAGCAGCCGTAGGGCGGCAGCGGCTGCTCGGCGCAGGGGTTGGTCGCCTCGATCGTCTCGCAGTAGTTGAGGTTGTTGTCCTTGTTTATGCGGTCGATGAACAGGATGCCCGGCTCGGCATGGTCGTAGGTCGAGCGCATGATCTGGTCCCACAACTCGCGCGAGGGCAGCTTGCGATACACCCACAGGCCGTCGTCGCGCTGGTAGGCGCCGGCCTGCTTGATGTCGTTGGAGGGCTCGGCGCGATGCGTCAGTTCGACATCGGCGCCGGCTTCGACGGCCCGCATGAAGGCGTCGGTGACGCCGACCGAGATGTTGAAGTTGGTCAGGTCGCCGCCGTCCTTGGCATGGATGAAGGCCTCGATGTCCGGATGGTCGCAGCGCAGGACGCCCATCTGGGCGCCGCGGCGGCTGCCGGCGGATTCGACGGTCTCGCAGGAGCGGTCGAACACGCGCATGTAGGACACCGGGCCGGAGGCGCGGGACTGCGTGCCTTTCACGTGGGCGCCGGCCGGGCGGATGCTGGAAAAGTCGTAGCCGACCCCGCCGCCGCGGCGCATCGTCTCGGCCGCCTGCGAGAGGGCGGTGTAGATGCCGGGGCGGCCATCCACCACTTCGGAGATCGAGTCGCCGACCGGTTGGACGAAGCAGTTGATCAGCGTGGCGCACAGGTCGGTGCCGGCGGCCGAGTTGATGCGGCCGGCGGGAACGAAGCCGCCTTCCTGGGCAGCGAGGAAGCGGCTTTCCCACATCGCGCGCTTGTCCTCGGTCTCGTAGGCGGCCAGCGCGCGGGCGACGCGGGCGCGCACGTCATGGACGTTGCGCTCGTTGCCCTTGGCGTATTTTTCCAGCAGGACTTCCCCTGAAATCTCCTGCGGCAGGGGCAGTCCCAATTGTCCCGTGTATCCCGTGTACCCCGTGTATTCCTGTTCCTGGACGGTGTTGCCTTGATCGGTGGTCTGGTCAGTAGTCATGTTCGTCAAGTCGTTTGGCTGTTGTTATGAATGGAAGCTTGAGATGGGGGCGAAGCATAGCGGCACCTCAAACAACTGCAAAGCAAAAAATTTTTACCTTCTGACAAATCAATAAGTTAGCAATTTATCTAGTGGCTGAGAAAATTTATACCACTAGATATAGTAGGTTGCGGGCCAAGAAAAGCGCACAAAAAATCAGTCTGTTGTACGTGCTGATGCGGGCTGCGAAAACCGGCTTGTTTGTTGCCATGCAAAAAACAGGGCGCCCGAGGTGGACTTGACGAAACGGAAATCAGCTTGCTTTCCCGTTCCGAAGCGCCTGGAAAAAAGCCTGCCGTATCACTTTAGGCGAGATTCAAGACTTACCCGGCGGTCCAGCAGATGTAAACCACCTCGTAGCTGACGGTCGGCGCGGCGCCGAGTTCGCGCAGCACGCCCCGCAGTTGTGCGGGCGAGAGCTGGGCATGGCCGGGCGCCGGCGTGTCGGCCCCGATCGCGCGCAGCGAACGCAGGAATTCCAGCGCGCTGGCTGGCCGGTCTTGCCAGGTTTCGACATCCAGTCGCAGCTGGCCAGGCGGGAAGATGGCCCGACATTGAGGTGTGTCTGGAAAAGGCAAGCTGCCGGCGGTCAATCCCTGGCGAGCGTGGGCTGCGCGCCATTCCCGGAAGGTTTCGGCGCCGAGCAGGCTGAAGGCGAGCATTCCGCCGGGGGCGAGCAGGGCGGCGAGGCGGGCGAGCGCGGCGGGCAGATCGACGAACCATTGCGCGGCGAGATTCGCGCAGACCAGGTCGAAGGGGCCGGCGACGCTTGGCCGGCAACCGTCCATCACCGCGTAATCCAGTCCCGGCAGTCTGGCGCGGCAGGCCGCGACCATCGCGGGCGCGATGTCGGTGGCGAGGATGCGCGCGCCGGGCAGGTGCTGCGTCAGCCGCCGGGTCAGGTGGCCGGTGCCGCAGCCGATCTCGAGCACGCGCGGGCGCGGCGGCAGTCCGGCGGTCGCGATCAGGCCGGCGAGGCGGGCCGCGGCATGGCGTTGCACCGGCGACTGGGCATCGTAGGTGGCGGCGGCCGCCCCGAAGCGCGCGGCGACGCGCTGGCGGAACGTCTTCATGCCGCCAGTGCCATGATGCGTTGCGCGCAGAGTTCCGGATGCGTGAGGGGCAGCAGGTGGCCCTCTGCGTCGATGGCATCGACCGTCTCCACGGCGCCGAAGGCCATCGCGCTCATCGCTGCCGGAACGATGGGGTCTTGCGACCCGGCCAGTGCGACGATGTCGGCGCGGCGCGCGGCCAGGGCAGCGCGGCCATCCCATTGGGCCAGCCAGTCCAGCCCGGCGGCGAGGCGCGCCGTGTCGGGCGTTCCGCTTGGCGCCCAAGCACCCTTTGCGCCGCAGCGCGCATGAAAGTCGGCGAGCACCGTCGCCGGGTCGTGCCGGAACTGCTGCTGCATGCGCGCCAGCACGCGCGGCGCGACGGCCGGGGCATAGCCGGCCGTGGCGGTGAAGCGCGGGAAGCCGTTGATGGCGAGCAGCTTGTTCCAGCGGATGTCTGCCTGCGTCAGCCACCAGAGCGCGCCGAGCGAATGGCCGACGGCGAGCACGGGTTCCGCAAAAGTCGGCGCTGGCGCAACGGTGACAGGGGCGCCAAAGTAGCCGAAGTCGATGGGAACGACATTCCATGTCGCCGGCAGCCGGGCGCGCACCGCGTCCCAGATATGCGCGTCGTAGCCCCAGCCGTGCGCGAGGACGATGGTCGTCACAACGCGCGCACCGCCGCGAGCACGCGCTCGAACTCGCCGTCGGACAGCGCCGCCGACAGCGCGAAGCGCAGCCGCGCGCTGCCGGCCGGCACCGTCGGCGGGCGGATCGCGACGACGAGGATGCCCGCCGCGCGCAGCCTGTCCGCGGCGGCGCGCGCCCGGGATTCGTCGCCGAGCACGGCGGGCACGATCTGCGTGGAGGACGCCAGGGTATCGATGCCGCGCGCGGCGAGGGCGGCACGCAGCGCAGCGCCCATGCGCGCGAGCCGCGCGCGTGCGGCGTCCATGCCCGGCACGAGGTCGAGCGCCGCGTCGAGCGCACCGAAGGCTGCCGGGGCCGGCGCGGTGCTGTAGAGGAAGCCGCCGCAGCGGTTGACCAGCCAGTCGATCAGCGCGCGCGAACCGGCGACATAGGCGCCCGCGCCGCCGAGCGCCTTGCCCAAGGTGCCCATCGTCACCGTGGCGCGGCCTTCCGACAGTCCCTTGCCCTGCGGGCCGAGCGCGCCGGTGGCATGCGCCTCGTCGAGGTAGAGATGCGCGCCGTGCCGTTCCGCCAGCGCCGCCAATGCGGGGATGTCGGCGCGGTCGCCGTCCATGCTGAAGACGGATTCGGTGACGATCCAGCGGAATGCGCCGGGATGGCTTGCCAGCAATTCCTCCAGATGCGCGAGGTCGTTGTGGCGAAAGCGGATCTGCTTCACGCCGGCGAGGCCGGCATGCAGGCTGGCGTGATTGAGCCGGTCGGCGAAGACGAGCGGTTTTTCGCCCAACTCCAGCAGGGCGGGCAGGACGGAACTGTTCAACTGGTAGCCGGAGGCGAAGATCAGTGCGGCCTCCGCGCCCTTGAAGCGCGCGAGCTTTTCCTCCAGCGCGAGCAGGTCCGTGCTGGTGCCGGTAACGAGGCGCGAGGCGCGGCTGCCGGCGCCGTGTTTCCGCGCCCAGGCGCAGGCGCGCTCGATCAGCAGCGGATGGCGCGACAGGCCCAGATAGTCGTTGGACGAGACATCGATCAACGCCGGATCGTGGACGCGCAACTGCCGGCGCAGGCCGGCCGCCGCCAGCGCCTCGAGGCGCTGGGCGATCAGGGCGTCGAGATCGGGCATGGGGCTTGCGTGGCGGAGGCTGCAACCACGTCGCAAACGGCCGTGGTCAGCGTTTTCAGGTCGGCGGCGTCGATGACGAAGGGCGGCGCCAGATAGACGATGTCGCCGAAGGGGCGCACCCAGACGCCGCGTTCGACGAAAGCCGGGCGCAGGCCGGCGGCGACGGGGCGGTCGAACTGCACCACGCCGATGGCGCCCATCACCCGCACGTCGACCACGCCGGGCAGGGCGCGGCAGGGTTCCAGTTCGCGTTTCATCTGCGCCTCGATGGCGGCGACCTGCTGCAATCTCGGCTCGCTCTCGAACAGGTCGAGCGAGGCGTTGGCGGCGGCGCAGGCGAGCGGGTTGGCCATGAAGGTCGGGCCGTGCATGAAGGCGTCCTCGGCGCGCTCGGAGCAGAAGCCGGCAAAAACGCGGTCGGCGGCCACCGTCGCGGCGAGCGGCAGCGTGCCGCCGGTCAGCGCCTTCGACAGGCAGAGGATGTCGGGCGCCGCGTCGGGCGGCGAGGCGAACAGCGTGCCGGTACGGCCGAAGCCGGTCATGATCTCGTCGGCGATCATCAGCACGCCGTGGGCATCGCAGGCGGCGCGGATCGCCCGCAGGGTCTCGACGTCGTGGAAGCGCATGCCGCCGGCGCCCTGCACGCGCGGCTCGACGATGACGGCGGCGATGTCCGGATTCGCCAGCAGGCTGTCGAGCGCGGCGCGCGTGGCGTCATCGCGCGGCAGCTCGGCGAACAGCTGCGGCACGCGATAGCCGGCCAGGGCGGCGTGGAAGCCGCAGCCGGGATCGGTGACGGACAGGGCGCCCAGCGTGTCGCCGTGGTAGCCGTCCCGGAAGGCGACGAACCTGTTACGCCGCTCCCCGCGGTTTTTCCAGTATTGCACGGCCATCTTGAGCGCGACCTCGACGGCCACCGAGCCGGATTCGGAAAAGAACACGCGCTCCAGCTTATTTTTGTTGTTGGCCGGCAGCAGCGCGGCGAGCCGCCGCGCCAGCGTCAGCGCCGGTTCATGCACCAGGCCCGCGAACATCACATGCGGCAGGGCGTCGAGCTGCGCCGCCACGGCCTGTTTGATATGCGGATGACCGTAGCCGTGGCACATCGTCCACCACGAGGAAATGCCGTCGATCAGTTCGCGGCCGTCGGCAAGCCGGATGCGCACGCCGGAGGCCGCCACGACCGGCAGCGGCGCGGCCGCCGTCGCCATTTGCGTATAGGGCAGCCAGAGGGAGTCGATGCAGGTCATGCGATAATGGCGCCGTGAAAAAGGGCTATTTTATTACCGCCACCGGCACCGACCTCGGCAAGACCTGGCTGACCGCCGGCCTGCTCGCCGCCTGCCGCGCCCAGGACAGGCCGGCGCGGGCGCTCAAGCCGGTGATGAGCGGCTACGATCCGGCGCGCCACGCGGATTCCGATATCGCAAAAGTCGGCGCTGGCAGGACGGCATGGTGCTATGCCGCGCCGCTCTCGCCCGACCGGGCGGCGGCGAAGGAGGGCAAGGCCATCGACTTCGCTGCGCTCGTCGATTTTTGCCGGGGCGAGATCGACAGGAACGACGGCCTGCTGCTGATCGAAGGCGTCGGCGGGGCGATGGCGCCGCTGACCGCGCGCCACACGGTGCGCGACTGGATCGCCGCGCTGGAGATTCCGGCGCTGCTGGTCTGCGGCAGCTATCTCGGCGCGCTCTCGCACACGCTGACGGCGCTCGCCGCGCTGCGCGAGGTTGGCGTCGTGCCGGCCATGCTGATCGTCAACGAAACGGCGGGCAGCACGGTCAGCCTGGAGGATACGCTCGCCTCGCTCACGCCGCATCTCGGCGACATTCCCGTCGCGGTGTTGCGGCGCGACGACCTGGCGGGGGTCGCCCGCCTGGCTAGCAGCCTGTGAGCCCCAGCCGGGCGAACAGCGCTTCGTCGCGCGCCGCCTCGGGGTTGCCGGACGTCAGCAGCTTGTCGCCGTAGAAGATCGAATTCGCGCCGGCGAGGAAGCACAGCGCCTGCAGCTCGTCGCTCATGTGCTGGCGGCCGGCCGACAAGCGGATGAAGGAAGTCGGCATCGCGATGCGCGCGGCGGCGATGGTGCGCACGAATTCGAAGGGGTCGAGCGGCGGCGCATTTTCCAGCGGCGTGCCGGGGATCGCCACGAGGTGGTTGATCGGCACCGACTCGGGCGGCGGATTCATGGCCGCGAGCTGCGCGATCAGCGATGCGCGCACGCGACGGCTTTCGCCCATGCCGACGATGCCGCCGCAGCAGATCTTCATGCCGGCTTCGCGCACGCTGGCGAGCGTCTCCATGCGCGCCTCTTGGCTGTGGGTGGTGACGATCCGGTCGTAGAACTCGGCGCCGGTGTCGATGTTGTGGTTGTAGTAGTCGAGGCCGGCGGCGGCGAGCTTTTCGGCCTGGCCCGGGCCGAGCAGCCCCAGCGTCAGGCAGGCTTCCATGCCGAGGTCCTTCACGACCCTGACCATCTCGATGACCTTGTCGAGGTCGCCGTCCTTCGGGCCGCGCCAGGCGGCGCCCATGCAAAAGCGCGTCGCGCCCTTGTCCTTCGCGGCCTGGGCAGCGACCTTCACCTCGTCCAGTTCGAGCAGCTTGCCGCGCTCGATGCCCGTCTCCTTGTCGCGGCGGGCCGACTGCGAGCAATAGCCGCAATCCTCCGAACAGCCGCCGGTCTTGATCGACAGCAGGGTCGAGCGCTGGATCCGGTTCGGGTCGAAATGCCGGCGATGCACTTCCTGGGCGCGGAACAGCAGGTCGGCGAAGGGCAGCGCGAAGAGGGCGAGCAGGGATTCGGACGTGGCGGGGACGGATGGCATGGGAACGGCCTGGAACGAAACGGGGGCGAATCATCCCTTGCCCCATCCGGCTTGTCAATCAATGACCGGACTGGCGTTGTTCCAACTGTTCCCAGCGCTCGAGCAGGCCCAGCAGCTCATCTTCGATGGCCGCAAGCCGCGCGGCGACGGCCTGGGCGTCCTGCGGCTTGTCGTAGAGCGCCGGATCTTCGAGGCGCGCGGTCAGCGCCTGCTGCTCGGCTTCGAGCGCGGCGATGCGCTCGGGCAGGGCTTCCAGTTCGCGCGCTTCCTTCCACGACAGCTTGTCCGCCTTGGGCTTGTTGTCGTGCCGTCCCGCCGGCGCCGACTTTGGTTTCGGCAAGGCGGGCGGGACGACGCGCCGACTGGCCCGATACGCCGCCCAGTCGCTGTAACCGCCGGCGTATTCGTGCCAGTGTCCGCCACCCTCGGCGGCGATGGTCTGGGTGACGATGGCATCGAGGAAGGCGCGGTCGTGGCTGACCAGGAAGACCGTGCCGGGATAGTCCTGCAGCAAATCTTCCAGCAGGTCGAGGGTCTCGATGTCGAGGTCGTTGGTCGGCTCGTCGAGCACCAGCACATTGGCCGGCCGCGCGAACAGCCGCGCCAACAAAAGGCGATTTCTCTCGCCGCCGGAGAGCGATTTCACCGGCGAACGCGCGCGCTGCGGCGCGAACAGGAAGTCGCCGAGATAGCCGACGACGTGCTTCTTCGTGCCCGCGATCTCGACCCAGTCCGAGCCGGGCGAGATCACGTCGGCCAGCGTCGCCTCGGGGTCGAGCTGGGCGCGGAACTGGTCGAAGTAGGCGACCTCCAGCTTCGTGCCGCGCTTGACCGTGCCGCTATCGGGCTGCAGTTCGCCGAGAATCAGACGGAGGAGAGTGGTCTTGCCGGCGCCGTTGGGGCCGATGATGCCGATGCGGTCGCCGCGCAGGATGCGCGTCGAGAAGTCCCTGACGACCTGCTTGTCGCCAAAGGCCTTGTCGACATGCAGCAGCTCGGCGACGACCTGACCGCTCTTCTCGCCGGCGTCGAGTTGCAGCTTCACGCTGCCGAGCCGCTCGCGCCGCGCGGCGCGTTCGGCGCGCAGCCGGTCGAGCCGCTGCACGCGGAACACCGCGCGCGTGCGGCGCGCCTCGACGCCCTGGCGGATCCAGGCTTCCTCTTCCTTGAGCAGCTTGTCGGCGCGCGCGGCGGCCTTGGCCTCGTCGGCCAGCGCCTGCGCCTTGCGCGCCTGCCAGGCCGCGAAGCTGCCCGGATAGCTCGCCAGCCGGCCGCGATCCAGTTCGACGACGCGCGTCGCCAGCCGGTCGAGGAAGCGCCGGTCGTGGGTGACGAACAGCAGCGTGACGTTGCTTTCGAGCAGGAAATCCTCCAGCCATTCGATCGCGGCGATGTCGAGGTGGTTGGTCGGCTCGTCGAGCAGCAGCACGTCCGGGGCGACGGCGAGGGCTTGCGCCAGCGCGAGGCGCTTCTTCTGGCCGCCGGAGAGCGTGCCGACCCTGGCATCCGCGTCGAGGCCGAAGCGCGCGATCACCTGCTCCGCCCGGGCTTCGTAGGCCCAGACGCCGAGCGCCTCCATCTCGTGCTGCAAGGCCTCCAGGCGCGCCAGCAGAGCATCGTGATCCGCCTCCGCTTCCGCCATGCGGTGGGAAACCTCGTGGTAGTCGGCGAGCAGCCGCGCCGTCGCGCCCATGCCGGCGACCACGGCCTCGAACACGGTGAGCGTCGGATCGAAGGGCGGCTCCTGCGGCACGTAGCCGAGCTTGAGGCCGGGCTGCGTCCGCAGCGTGCCGTCGTCGAGATGCGCCTTGCCAGCGAGCGCGGCCAGCAGCGAGGATTTGCCGGCGCCGTTGCGGCCGATCAGCGCGACGCGCTCGCCGGCGTCGAGCTGGAAGGCGGCCGCGTCGAGCAGGGGAACGTGGCCGTAGGCAAGACAGCCGTTGTCGAGTTTGAGGAGGGGCATGGCGGCATTCTACGGGGCCGCCGGCGCCGTCTCGCGGAAGCTGACTTTCAGGTGCGCGCGCGCCAATAATCGGGTTGTCGCCGTAGGTGCATCACGGCAAGTATGAAAAGCTCCCCGCCATCGAGTGCATACAACACGCCATAGGGAAAGCGGTTGGCCAGCACGCGACGAATATCGCCATCGACGCGCGGCCATGCGAGAGGTAGGGTGACGGCCCGCTGGATCGCCGCGTGAATCTCGGCGGCGAAGTCGGCGCCCAGGCCGGCAGAGCGTTCCTCATACCAGTCGATGGCGGCGAGAAATTCGGTTTCCGCCTCCGGGTGAAACCGGAAGCTCATTGGCCGAGGCGACGGCGAACCTTTTCGAACACGGCTTCGCCGGAAACCGCCTCGACACGTCCCGAACGGATGTCATCGAGCCGCCGCCTGGCAACGGCCAGCCATACTGCCGTGGTCGAGTCGTCGGCCGGGTTCAAGGTCTGGAGCAGGGAGTCCACCAGCCTGGCACGTTCTTCCAGCGGCAGGGATGCGGCTTCGGTCATCAGGTCGGTGGTGTTCATGGCGTTACTCCTTGCGGTTAGCTTACCCCAACCACCGCCCATCTTCCAGCTTTCGCGCCCGTCCGAGCGTGGCGAGGGTGGCGAGCAGTTCGGGCAGGCGGGATTTCCACTTGCCTTTGCCGGTGAAGCGCGTGGCGAGTTTGGTTTCGGATTGCGGTTGCGCGGTGAGCGCGGCGGCGAGGGCGGCCATTTGTTCGGGGAGCGTGCTGGGCCAGGGTGCGGGCGGGGCTGGGGGTGGCCCGACCTCCTCATGGCTGTCACAAATCGTCGCCTGCGACACCCCAAGCCCCGCCTGCGTCGCGCCGCGCGGGTTTTGAAACTCGGGCCGCAGCCAGCGGATGTGGCCCTGGGTTTCCTCGGCGGCGCGTTCGGCGTTGAGGGCGACGAGGCGTTCGAGGATTTTCGCTTCGAGGACGAAGCAGCCGCGCCGGTAGCAGTCGATGCGGCCGGCGCTGC
>CAZPIE010000024.1:0-2534 GCA_964586275.1 uncultured Methyloversatilis sp.
CGAAGCGCAGGGCGTCGCGATCCTCGGTCATCCGGTAGAGGGTGCCGCCATCGGCATGGGTGATGGTCTTGGCCGCGACGAGAATCCGTTCGAGCAGGCGCGGAAGATCGCGCTCGCTGGAAAGCGCCGCGCCGATTTCGTTCAGCTGTTCGAGCCGGCGGAACAGTTCCTCGGGCGACTCCATCTCACTTGATGCATACCGCGCGCACTTGCTTCATGTCGGTGATGCCCTGCAGCACCTTTTCCATGCCGTCCTGCTTGAGCGTGCGCATGCCGTCCTCCAGCGCCTGCGCCAGCAACTGGGCGACGCGCGCATGTTCCTGGATCAGCTTCTTCACCGCATCGGTGCCGACCATCAGTTCGTGCAGGGCGACCCGCCCCTTGTAGCCGGCGCCGCCGCAAGTTTCGCAATCGCCGCCTTCGCGCGCCCGGTAGAAGGTGAACTGTCCCTTGTCGTTGGCGTAAGTTTTTACCCAGTACTTGTAGATCGCCTCGGAGGCCGCCTTGGGATCGCGCTTGAAGGTTTCGGCATGCTGCAGTTCTTCGCAGTATTCGGCGAGGAAGCGCTTGATTTCGGAAGGCTCGGGCACATAGGCCTGCCGGCATTTGTGGCAGATGCGCTTGGCGAGGCGCTGGGCGAGGATACCGAGCAGCGCGTCGGAAAAGTTGAACGGGTCCATGCCCATGTCGAGCAGGCGGATGATCGACTCCGGCGCGCTGTTGGTGTGTAGCGTGGCAAACACGAGGTGGCCGGTCAGCGAGGCCTCGATGCCGATGCCGGTGGTTTCGGCATCGCGCATTTCGCCGACCATGATGATGTCCGGGTCGGCGCGCAGGAAGGCGCGCATGATCGTGGCGAAATCGAGGCCGGCCTTCTTGTTGATCTGCACCTGGCGCAGGCCCTTCTGCGTGATTTCGACCGGATCTTCCGCCGTCCAGATCTTGGTGTCCGGCGTATTCAGCGTCTTCAATATCGAATGCAGGGTCGTCGTCTTGCCGGAACCGGTCGGGCCGCAGACGAAAAACAGGCCGTAGGGCTTGGAGACGGTCGCCTTGAGGCGCTCCTCGTTGTGCGGCAGCAGGCCGAGCTTCTCCAGCGGGATCGGCTCGCCCGCGGCGAGGATGCGCATCACCACGTCCTCGATGCCCCCCGCCGTCGGCAACGTCGCCACGCGCAACTCGATGTCGAGCGGGCCGAACTTCTTGAACTTGATCTTGCCGTCCTGTGGGCGCCGTTTTTCCGAGATGTCCAGGTCGCACATGATCTTGATGCGCGCGACGAGGGCGCTGCGGAAACTGTAGGGAATCTCGATGTATTTCTGCAGCGAGCCGTCGCGGCGGAAACGGATCGTCACCCGGTCCTTGCCCATGCCCGGCTCGATGTGGATGTCGGACGCGCCCTGCTGGTAGGCATCGATGATGATCTTGTTGACCAGCTTGACGAGTTCGTTGTCGGCCGCGGCGGAAACCTCGTCGCCGCTCTCGCTCTCGACCTCGCCCTCGTCCATCGCCGACAGCAGGTCGCCCACATCCGTGTCGTCGCTGAAGCTGCCGCCGAAGAACTGGTCCACCGTCTGCCTGAACTCGCGCACGGTGGTGACGCGGTAGGCGATCTTGCTGCGCGGGAAGATGTTGTTGACGATGCGCGAACTCTTCAGCTGCTCGGGATCCAGGGTCAGGATGACGATGCCTTCCTTGCCGTCCTCGATCGGCAGCCACTGGCTCTGCTCGACGTATTCGCGGCGCAGGTTCTTCATCAGGTCGAGCGGCTTGATGCGCTCGGCCTTGTAGGCTTCGTAGGGAACCCCGAAGAACTTGGCGAGCGCCGCGCCGATGGCGGACAGCTTGACCTGGAATTCGGTGATCAGGGCTTCCTCGACGTCGATGTTCTTGCGCCGCGCCGCCTTGCTGGCCAGCTCCAGCTCTTCGGCGGTGATGACGGCATCGAGGACGAGATGGTCGTATTTCGTCTTGATGACGTGGTCGGGACGGCTGCGCTGTGTGAACGCGATCGCCAGCGTCTCGCACAGCCCCTTGATGCCCTCGTCCTGGAAACTGGCGAAGGGCGTGCCCGCCTTGTTGTTGATGATCTGCACGACCCCGAGCAGCTCGTCGCCGTCGATGATCGGCGCCACCAGCATCTGCTTGGTGCGGTAACCGGTACGACGGTCGACTTCCTGCAGGAAGCGCAGATTGGCGCTGATCCCCTTCAGTTCGACCTCGTCATAGACATCGCGGATATTGACCGTCTGCCGCCGCAAGGCGGCATAGCCGGCAATGCTCTGATCCGAGATCGGCAGCTTGAGATCCTTGAACGAATTCAGGCCGGTTTTCACCTTGGAGACGATCGCGCTGCGGTCATCGCTGACCGCATAGATCGTCAGGCGGTCGGCGTTGAACAGGGCGCAGATATCCTGCGACAGCTCGAGCATGATTTCCTCGATGTTCGCAGTCGCATGGATCTTGTTGGTGACCGCCTGCAGGTTCTTGAAGAACGCCAGCCGGCTGCCGAGCTCCCCCGCGCTCAGCGGGTC
>CAZPIE010000024.1:2634-15845 GCA_964586275.1 uncultured Methyloversatilis sp.
GCAGGTTCTTGAAGAACGCCAGCCGGCTGCCGAGCTCCCCCGCGCTCAGCGGGTCTCCGCCATGACCGCCAGTAATGGGGCTTAAAACAGCCGTCATAGCTCGAACACCTGGTTGTTCTGCAGCATGCGGGGCACGTACTCGCCGGCAATGCTTTCGATTTCCGCCATGGTCAGCTCGATCTGGCCGGGCTTGAGGTGCGTGATGAATATTTCCGGCCTGGATTTCAACTGCTGCAACTCATCGAACAACATGCCCGGACACAGATGCTGCGAGGATTCGGCAAGCTGGCGCTCCCGGTCCGAAAAGGCCGTTTCGATCAGCAGGGCGTGCAGGTTCGGGATGGCATTCACGGCGTCCCAGAAGGCGCGGCAGGGTCCGGTGTCGCCCGAGAAGACCAGGCTGTTTTTCCCCGAATCGATCTGATAGCCTACGGCTGGCACTGAATGACTGACAGGCAGGGAGACGAAGCGACGCTGGCCATCCAGGGCGATCGACGCTCCCATGTCGTGGGTCTCAAACATCAGACAAGGCGACGCCGCATCGGGAATGGCGGTGAAATCTGGCCAGATCGCCCCGTTGAAGATGTGGCTGCGCAGGGTTTCCGCCGTCGCGGGCAAGCAATGCACGGTCAGGGGCCGGCTGCGCAGGTCGCCAACCGTGTCGATCAGCAAGGGCAGGCAGGCGATGTGATCCATGTGGCTGTGGGTCAGGAACACGTGGTCGATCTGCGTCAGCTCCGCGACCGACAATTCCGTCACGCCCGTGCCGCAATCGATCAGGATGTCGTGGTCGACCAGCAACGCGGTCGTGCGCAGGTGCCGACCGCCGATCCCGCCGCTGCAGCCGAGGATGCGTACTTTCATGGGTCCGGTCGGGAGGGCTGCGGCATCAATCGCGCAGGAAGAACTCCATCTTCACGCCCGCCAGCTCGATGATGTCGTGATCGCGCAAGGGATGTGCCTGGTTGTCGATCGGCGATCCATTCACCTGCGGATAACGCGGCCCCTCGACATGCGTCAGGAAGTAACCATGGGGCCGGCGGGCAATCACCGCGACCTGCACGCCCGGCTTGCCGAGCGTGGTGAGCGATTTCACGAGGTCGAGCGTCTTGCCGGCATTGCTGCCGGTGAGCACCTGGATGGCGCCCAGCAGCAATGCGGCAGGGGCAGCCGCGGCAGGCGCATCTGCCGGCAGCACGGACGCTGCGAACCGTTCCTGCGCTTGGGGGGCCGTCGTCGGCAGCGGCGGGGCGGCGGCGGCCAGGTTCGGAGGCGCCGGAGGCGCCAGCTCGACGGGCGGCATCCGCGCCGCCTCCGGGGCGGCGGATGCCTTGAGATCCGCGGCCCTGCGCAGCATGTCGGGCCGCAACACCATGGTCTTTTCGAAGTCCTCCTGCGCAACGTACGGGTTCGCTTCCTTGACGTACTTCAGCCGGTACTTGCCCAGTTCGATCACGTCGTTGTTCTGCAGGAAATGTTTCTTGATCTGCTGGCCATTGACGAAGGTGCCATTGGTGCTGTCGAGATCCTCGAGGAAGGAATCATTGAGAATCGTCACGACGACCGCATGGGCGCCCGAGATCGCCAGATTGTCGATCTGGATATCGTTCTGCGCCTTGCGGCCGATCGTGATGCGCTCCTTGTCGAGAGGAATATCCTTGAGCACCAGGTTATCCATGCTGAGTATGAGCTTAGCCATCGTGAGCTTCCTTCAGGACGTCAATCGTTGCCATTCCAAGGTGGCGCCAGGCCACATTGTCCTCGTCATATCAGTGACCCATCGAGCGGGAAGCGGGGAAACACTCCCGTATTTTGACAAGAATAACCGAGACATTGTCGCGGCCGCCATGCTCGTTCGCCATTTCTACCAGTTGCCGCGCGCAAAGTTGCAGATTTGCCGAAAATGCCGTCATGATCGCCGCGATTTCATGGTCTTCCGCCATGTCGCTGAGACCGTCCGAACACAGCAGATACACGTCGCCCGGCAGAACCTCGTAATCGTTCAGTTCGACATCCACGGAGGGATCGACACCCAGCGCGCGCGTGACCAGATTCCGGTTCTGGGATAAACGCGCCTCTTCTGGCGAAATCATGCCTTTGTCAATCTGCTCCTGCAACAGGGAATGATCGCGCGTCAGGCGCGTCAGGAAGTCGTCGCGCAAACGGTAGAGCCGTGAATCGCCGACATGGGCGACCACGAACTTGTCGTCGTAGAGCTGCACGGCGACGAGGGTCGTGCCCATGCCCGCAAACCTGGGATTGTTTTGCGCCGCCAGGTGAATGGCGGCATTCGTGCGCAGGATCACATCGCTGAGCACCTCATGGGCGCGTGAGCGATGGTTCTCGACGGGCAGCCAGGGCGGCAGTTTCCTGAAGGCATGGTCGAGTTCGCTGCCGAGGGCGGTGATCGCCATGTTGCTCGCGACCTCGCCGGCATTGTGGCCGCCCATGCCGTCGGCAAGGATCGCCAGCCCCAGCCGCGGGTTGACGAAAACGGCATCCTCGTTGTTGCGGCGAACGCGTCCGGTATCGCTGCAGGCAACCATTTCGATGGCCTCGGACAGGTCGAACTCAATCATGAGAAACGAAAACAACTTAATGTATAAACAGTACGATAGACTGCATTCTTGCAGTCAACTCTCAAAGTAGTCAATGTTTATTTCGGGTGCAACCGGGCTCAGCAGGGCAATTGTGCGCCGCGCCCCTGCTGTTGCGCCAATTCGAGCAGGCGTTGCGCCACCGCCAGATCCTGGATCGCCATGCCCTGCGATTCGAACAGGGTGATCGCCTCCGGATCGGTCCGGCCGGGCCGGATGCCTGCGACGATCTCGCCGAGTTCGACGAGCTGCCCCTCGTGCAGGCGGCCCTTTTCCAGCGCCGGCAACAGGTCGCCGGCCTCGCGCAGCGCCGTCGCCCGGCTATCGACACAAACCAGGCCGGCCCGGCCGACGGCCTTTTCATCGAGTTCGCGGCGGATCAGGGCATTCGAGCCGACCGCGTTGATGTGCGTGCCCGCCGCCAGCCACTCGCCCAGCACGACCGGCGTGCCGGACGTCGTGACCGTCACGACGATGTCGCTGCCGCGCACCGCCGCCTCGGCGCTTTCCGCTGGCACGACCTCGACACCGAAGCGCCGCGCAAAGTCGGCGCTGGCGCGACGGCACTTTGCGGCATCGCGCGAGAACAGCCTGACCTGCCGAATTGGCCGGACCTTGCAGAGCGCTTCCAGCTGACCTTGCGCCTGCCAGCCGGCGCCGACCAGGGCGACGGTCGCCGCTTCCGGCCGGGAGAGATGTCTGGCGGCGATGCCGCCGGCCGCACCGGTGCGCATCATGCCGAGGGTGTCCGCCTCGATCACTGCCTGGAGCCTGCCATCGGCCGCATCGAAAAGATGCACGAGGAAGCGCGCGCCGGCCTTGCTTGCCGTGTAGGCCTTGTAGCCCATCACCCCTGCGTCGAGCAGCGCGCCCTGCAGGAGGTGCAACGAGGCGGTCGGCACGCGGGTGCGCTGGCGCGGGTTGTCGATCGCCCGGCCCAGCGCATGCGCCCGATGCGCGGATTCGACCGCCTCGAGCGCCAGATCCATCGTCAGCAGCTGGCGGACGTCGGATTCGGTCAGGAACAGCGCCATGGCGTGCCGTCCAGCCAGCGCCGACTTTTACAGCAGGGACTTCAGCAACCTGCCCATCACCGAGGGGTCGCGCGTGATCTTGAAGCCGCATTCCTCCATGATGGCGAGTTTTGCGTCGGCAGTGTCGGCGCCGCCGGAAATCAGCGCGCCGGCGTGGCCCATGCGCTTGCCGGGCGGCGCGGTCACGCCGGCGATGAAGCCGACCACCGGCTTCTTCATGTGCTGCTTGCACCAGCGCGCGGCATCGGCCTCGTCCGGACCGCCGATCTCGCCGATCATGATCACCGCGTCGGTGTCCGGGTCGTCGTTGAACATCCTCATGATGTCGATGTGCTTGAGGCCGTTGATCGGGTCGCCGCCGATGCCGACCGCCGATGACTGGCCGAGGCCCAGCTCGGTGACCTGTGCGACGGCCTCGTAGGTCAGCGTGCCGGAGCGCGAGACGATGCCGATGCGGCCCTTGCGGTGGATGTGGCCGGGCATGATGCCGATCTTGACTTCATCGGGCGTGATCAGGCCGGGGCAGTTGGGACCGAGCAGCAGGGTCTCCTTGCCGCCCTGGGCGACCTTGCGCTTCATCTTGTTGCGCACGATCAGCATGTCGCGCACCGGAATACCTTCGGTGATGCAGATGACGAGATCGAGGTCGGCCTCGCAGGCTTCCCAGATCGCGTCGGCGGCGCCGGCGGGCGGCACGTAGATGACGGACACGGTCGCGCCGGTCTGGGCCCTGGCTTCCTTGACCGAGGCGAAAATCGGCACATTGAAGATTCGCTCGCCGGCCTTCTTCGGATTCACGCCGGCAACGAAGCAGTTCCTGCCGTTGGCGTATTCGATGCACTTCTCGGTGTGGAACTGGCCGATCTTTCCGGTGATGCCCTGGGTAATGACCTTGGTGTCCTTGTTGATCAGGATCGACATTATGTTTTCCTCACTTCACCGCCGCGACAATTTTGGTCGCGGCTTCCGCCATGCTGTCGGCGGCGATGATCGGCAGACCGGATGCGGCGAGGATCTGCTTGCCGATGTCCTCGTTGGTGCCCTTCATGCGCACGACCAGCGGCACGGACAGATGAACTTCCTTTGCCGCAGCGACGACCCCGGTGGCAATCGTATCGCAGCGCATGATGCCGCCGAAGATATTGACGAGGATGCCCTTGACCTTGGGATTCTTGAGCATCAGCTTGAAGGCCTCGGTGACCTTCTCGGTCGTGGCGCCGCCGCCGACGTCGAGGAAGTTGGCCGGCTCGGCGCCGAACAGCTTGATGCTGTCCATCGTCGCCATGGCGAGGCCGGCGCCGTTCACCAGGCAGCCGATGTTGCCGTCGAGGCTGATGTAGGCGAGGTCGAACTTCGAGGCCTCGATCTCGTCGGCGTCCTCCTCGTCGAGGTCGCGGCAGGCGACGATTTCGGGCTGGCGGTAGAGCGCGTTGGAATCGAAGTTGAACTTGGCGTCGAGCGCCTTGATGTTGCCGTTCCCCTCCAGGATCAGCGGGTTGATTTCCGCCAGCGAGGCATCGGTTTCCATGTAGCAGGTGTAGAGCTTCTTGAAGGTGTCGATCGCCTGGGCCTGCGAAGCCTCCGGCACGCCGATGCCGACGGCCAGTTCCCTGGCCTGCGCGTCGGTGAGGCCGACGAGCGGATCGACGAAGACCTTGATGATCGCCGTCGGGCGATTGTGCGCGACCTCCTCGATGTCCATGCCGCCCTCGGAGGAGGCCATCATGGCGACCTTCTGGGTGGCGCGGTCGGTCAGGGCCGCAACATAGTATTCCTTCCTGATGTCGGCGCCGTCCTCGATCAGCAGGCGCCGCACCTTCTGGCCTTGCGGGCCGGTCTGGTGGGTCTTCAACTGCATGCCGAGAATGGCCGAGGCGTGCTGACGCACCTCGTCGAGCGACTTCGCCAGCTTGACGCCGCCGCCCTTGCCGCGACCGCCCGCGTGGATCTGGGCCTTCACGACCCAAATTTTGCCGCCCAACTGCTCCGCAGCCTTGACGGCCTCATCGACGGAAAAACAGGGGACGCCGCGTGGGGTCGCCACGCCGAACTTCCTCAGGATTTCCTTGCCCTGATACTCATGGATCTTCATTTGTCCGCCTTGTTTTTCAAATCATGCGCCGCGATAATCACCGCTTGGCCATTCATGGACTCCAGCCGGGAGGAGGATAACAAAATGCCGTCGGATCGGCATCAACACGAAGACCGAGGTCATGGACATCGAGGGCGTCGAACGTTCGGTCGGCATGACAAAGCGCATCGTCGATCGGAGGCAATAGATTGAAGCCGCACCACTGGCCCTGGACCTTCCTGTTCTTCAGCGCGCTCGGCAGCGCCTGCCTGCTGACCGGGGTCGCCGCGTTTGCCGGGCTGCTCGATAGCCTGCATCCCCTGTTGGCCGACTCGATGGCCGGCGTCGGCCTGGTCGTCTCGGCCATCGCCTGCTTCCTGACCGGCGCATTCCCGCTGGTGCTGCGGCACCTGGCCGAAAGAGAGGGTGCCTGAACATGGCCACCCAAGAAATCGCCACATTGGGCGGCGGCTGCTTCTGGTGCCTCGAAGCGGCGCTCAAGCTGCTGGACGGGGTCAAGCGCGTCACCTCGGGCTATGCCGGGGGCGCCAGCGAACAGCCGACCTACCGGCAGGTCTGCACGGGCAGCACGGATCACGCCGAGGTGGTCGAGGTCGAATTCGATCCGGCGGTGATCGACTACCGGACGCTGCTCACCGCCTTCTTCGCGATTCACGACCCGACCACGCACGATCGCCAGGGGCATGACATCGGCACCCAATACCGCTCGGTGATTTTCACGCATTCCGTGGAACAGGATCGGACCGCGCGGGACCTGATCGCCGCCCTCGATGCCGAACGCATCTGGCCCGACCCGATCGTCACTGCCGTCCTGCCGGCGCCGACTTTCTGGCCGGCCGAGGACTATCACCAGGATTATTTCGCGCAGAACCCGGCGCAGCCCTATTGCCGCTCGATCGTCGCCCCGAAGGTGGCGAAGCTGCGCGCCCGGTTCGCCGCGCGGCTGAAAAGCCCTGTATAGCCCCGCAATGCCCCTGTAATCAGGCTTTCGGCATTGTCGGCCGGCGGCACAATCGCGTCATTCGAAATTCTCCGGGTGATCCGCGATCTTGAGCAAACCCCTGCCGCGCGTGCGCATGAAAATCCTGGCCTGTGTCTTCATGGCCTGGCCGCTGTTCACACAGGCCGAAGGCGCAATCGGTTCCGGCCAGTCCGCCAGCGCCGTCCGCACCATCTCGGACGAAGCCTTCCAGCGCTGGGTCAAGGAAGACAACAAGCTCATCGAAGGCATCCTCGGCAGCCTCACCCATATCGATCTGCTGCTTGGCGATATCGAGCGCATGATCAGGCAGCTGCCCGACTTCGCCGCACCGCCGCCGACCACCGCGAAGCCCGCGCCGCCGCCTGCGCCCGTGGTGATCGAGAAGACCGTGATCCAGGAAGTCCCCGGTCCGCTGGGCGGCTGGATGCCCACGCTGGCCGGCGCCGCCCTGCTGGCCCTGCTGGCTTTCTGGCTGGGCAGAAAGCAGGGCGCGACTCAACAGCCTGCCGCTGCACCCGTTTCGACAGCACCGGCCCCCAAACCGGTGGAAGCCCCCCCTCCGCCACGATTCGAACTGCCCTCGCTGCATCCCGAACCCGCGCCCGTGTCAGCCAAGCCGGTGGCGTTCGAGCCGGCGCCTTCGATCGAACCGGCTTCATCCACTTCGGGCGACCAGGCGCTGGAACTCGCCGAGATCATGCTCTCGATGGGCCTCGGCCATGGCGCGACGCAGACGCTGACGGAGCAGATCCGCAACGAGCCCAAGCAGGCGCTGCGGCACTGGCTCAAGCTGCTCGACATCTATCGCCGGAACGGCCAGCAGGATGAGTTCGAGCGTTCCGCCGAGGAGTTGCGCCTGCATTTCAACGTCCGTCCCGAAGACTGGCATGCGCAACCCGGCGTCACCCAGTCGCTCGAAAACTTTCCGCACATCGCCAAGCGGCTCACGGAGCTGTGGGGCAAGCCCGACTGCCTCGTCTACATGCAGAACCTGCTCGACGACAACCGCGGCGGCGCCCGCTCCGGCTTCCCGCAGTCGGTCGCCGAGGAGCTGCTGATGCTCACCGCGGTGATGCGCGAAGCCTACGGCTTCCTGCCCGGCTAGACCGGGTTGCCTACCTCGACGTACTCGCAGGCCAGGCCGCACTGTTCGGCCAGCAGCGCGCCGAGCGCCATCACGCCGTAGCGCTCGGTGGCATGATGGCCGGCCGCCAGATACGGCACGCCGGACTCGCGCGCCAGATGCACCGTGTGTTCGGAGATCTCGCCGCTCATGTAGAGGTCGGCGCCGGCCAGGATCGCCTGCTCGAAATAAGCTTGCGCCCCGCCGCTGCACCAGGCGATGGTGCGCACTGCACGCTCGGGAGTGCCGATCAGCAGCGGTTCGCGGCCCAGCACCGCGGCGACCCTGGCGGCAATGTCGCGCGCAAAAGTCGGCGCTGGCGGGACGGCATCCGGCACACCAATGAAACCGATCTCCTGCTCGGCGAAGCGCCCGGTGACCGTCCAGCCCAGCCGCCGGGCGAGCTGCGCGTTGTTGCCCAGTTCGGCGTGCGCGTCGAGCGGCAGGTGGTAGGCGAACAGGTTGATGTCGTGGGCCAGCAGGGACTGCAAGCGCTGCTTGCGGAAACCGGTGACGCGGCCGTCCTCGTTCTTCCAGAACCAGCCGTGGTGCACCAGCAGCGCGTCCGCGCCGCGCGCGATCGCCGCGTCGATCAGCGCCTGGTTCGCGGTGACGCCGCAGACAATGCGCGCGATCCCGGCGCGTCCTTCCACTTGCAGGCCGTTTGGGCAATAATCGCGGAAACGTTCCGGCATCAGGATGCCATTCAGATAATCCGTCAATTCCTCTCGCCGCATTTTTTCCTCTTCCCTCTTCCTCGAGTTCGCGCTACCGCCATGAAACGATTGTGGCTTATTTTCGCCCAAACCGTCACGATCAGCGTCGCCGCGCTGTTCGTCGTCCAGACCCTCAAGCCGGAATGGCTGGCCTGGCGCCAGCCTGCGAGTAACGGCCAGCCGCAGGTCGTCGCCATCCAGCAGGCCGCACCCGGTTCCGATGCGCGCAAGGTCGCCACCTACGCCGACGCCGCCCAGGCCGCGCTGCCGGCCGTCGTGCATATCTTCACCAGCCAGGAGGTGCGGCGCCACCCGTTCAGCAACGATCCGGTGTTCCGCCATTTCTTCGGCGACCGCTTCGGCAACGACACCCAGCGCCAGTCGGGCCTCGGCAGCGGCGTGGTGGTTTCCGCCGACGGCCTGGTGCTGACCAACAACCATGTCGTCGAAACGGCCGACGAGATCGAGATCGCCTTCCACGACGGCCGCAAGGCCAAGGCAAAGCTGGTCGGCTCCGATCCCGAATCGGATCTGGCCGTGCTGCGCATTGCCAGCAGCCAGCCGCTGACGCCGATCACCTTTGCCCCGGCCGAATCCCTGCGCGTTGGCGACGTGGTGCTCGCCATCGGCAATCCCTTCGGCGTCGGCCAGACCGTCACCTCGGGCATCGTCTCCGCGCTAGGCCGCACCCACCTCGGCATCAGCACCTTCGAAAACTTCATCCAGACCGATGCCGCGATCAACCCCGGCAATTCCGGCGGCGCGCTGGTCGACAGCAACGGGCATCTCGTCGGCATCAACACGGCCATCTATTCGCAGAGCGGCGGGTCGATGGGCATCGGCTTCGCGATTCCCGTCTCGCTGGCGAAGAGCGTGATGGAGCAGATCATCAAGACCGGCACCGTCACGCGCGGCTGGATCGGCGTCGAGGTGCAGGACATGACCCCGGAACTGGCGGAATCCTTCGGCGTCAGGCCCGACGAGGGCGCGCTGATCGCCGGCGTGATGCGCGGCAGCCCGGCCGACCGGGCCGGCGTGAAGCCGGGCGACGTCCTGCTGTCCGTCGCCGGCCAGCGGGTGAAGGACGCCCAGGTGATGCTCGACCTAATCGCCGCGCTGGCGCCGGGGGAAAAGGCCGCATTCGGCCTGGTCCGTGCCGGCAAACCGCTGGAACTGCAGATCGTCGTCGGCAAGCGGCCGCGACCGCCGCGCCAGTAAGTCCGTCCGGCTTACGGCCGCTCGCGGTTGGCGACCGAGTCGGCCTCTGCCTGGTCGAGCTCGGCGTTCATGGCCGCCTCGTCGGGCGCCCGGTAGGCGCCATCGTCGGCGCGCGAAGACTTGCCGATCAGCTGCGCCATCAGGATGCCCAGTTCGTACAGCAGGCACATCGGGACGGCGAGCAGGAACTGCGAGAGGACGTCCGGGGGCGTGAAGATGGCGGCGACGACGAACGCGCCGACGATGAAGTAAGGCCGAATCTCCTTGAGCTTCTCGACGCTCACCAGGCCGACGCGCACCAGCATGATGACGACCACGGGCACTTCGAAGGTGACGCCAAAGGCCAGGAAGGAGGTCAGCACGAAGGACAGGTATTTCTCGATGTCCGTCATCACCGCGACGCCTTCCGGCGCGAAGGCATTGATGAAGCCGAACACCGCCGGGAAAACGATGAAGTAGGCGAAGGCCATGCCGACGAAGAACAGCAGCACGCTGGCGGCCAGCAGCGGGAGTGCCAGCTTCTTTTCGTGCCGGTAGAGGCCCGGCGCGATGAAGGCCCAGGCCTGGTAAAGAACGTAGGGCAGGGCGATCAGGAAGGAAACCATCATCGTCACCTTGATCGGCACGAAGAAGGCGCCGACCACGTCGGTGGCGATCATCTGGCCGTCTTCGGGCAAGGCCGCCAGCATCGGTGCGGCGAGGAGCGTGTAGATGTCGCGCGCCCAGTTGACGAGGCCGAGAAAAACGACGAGCACCACGACCAGCGCGCGAATCAGGCGGTCGCGCAGTTCAACGAGGTGAGAAATGAAACTTTCCTGACCGTCTTCCATCAGGCGGCCGGCGGGAGGTTGGGTGGAACAGGCGAGGCCGAGGGGGCAGGAGGAGCGAAGGGTTTCGCCGCCTCGAGCGATTCGTCTTTTTCCGCTGAAGCGAGAATCGACTGGTTGAGTTGGGACTCGACCGTTTTCATTTGATCATTGACCTGCCGCTCCAGATCGCGCGCCTGCTCCTGTATCTGCGCCTGCAGCCTCTTCAGGTCCTCGAGCTGCATCTCGCGGCTGATGTCGCTCTTGACGTCGCCGACATAGCGCTGCAGGCGGCCGAGCAGGTGACCGACGGTACGGGCCACCCTGGGCAAGCGCTCCGGCCCGATGACGATCAGCCCGACGAGGGCGATCAGCATCAACTCGGAAAAACCGATGTCGAACACGGCGAGAAATTACGAAAGTCGGCGCTGGCGGGACGGCACGGCGCGTGCTCAGGACTTGCTCTGTTCCTTGCGCGCCTCGCCCTCGATGGTGTTGCCGGCCTGATCCTCGACCTGCTTGGTCGCTTCGCCGCCCTGGCTGCCATCCTTCATGCCGTCCTTGAAGCCCTTGACCGCGCCGCCCAGGTCCTGCCCGATATTGCGCAGCTTCTTGGTGCCGAACACCAGCAGGACGATGAGCAGCACGACCAGCCAATGCCAGATACTCCAGGTTCCCATCAGTTTCTCCTCGAAATTATTGACGCGTCAGCATCGGGCCGAGCCGGTCCGGACCGCCGACGACATGGACGTGAAGATGATACACCTCCTGCTGACCCACCCTGCCGGTGTTGACGATGGTGCGGAAGCCATCCGTCAGGCCCTGGCTGCGCGCCAGTTCGCCCAGCTTGCTGAACAGTTTGCCGAGCACCGGCGCATGCGCTGCGTCGGCCGTTGCCAGCGAATCGATGTGCTGCTTCGGGATCACCATGAAATGCACCGGCGCGATCGGATTGATGTCGTGGAAGGCGAGGATGTCCTCGTCCTCATAGACCTTCTTGCAGGGAATTTCCCCGCGCACGATCCTGCAGAAGATGCAATCGCTCATCTCGACGGCTCCCTATTTTCCCCGACTGGCCTTCTCGTCGATGCCGGAAATGCCCTCGCGGCGACGAAACTCGACCATGATGTCGTCGACGCCGATGCCGAAGTGCGAGAGCAGCACCATGCTGTGGAACCACAGGTCGCAGGTTTCGCGCACCAGATGCAGACGGTCGCCGTCCTTCGCCGCCATGATGGTTTCGGCGGCCTCCTCGGCGATCTTCTTGCAGATCGCGTCCGTGCCCTTGGCATAGAGGCTGGAGACATAGGATGCGTCGGGCGCCGCGCCCTTGCGCGCTTCCAGTGTTTCCTGGATGCGATGGATGACTTCGAGATCGATCATTTGTAGATTTCCTTGGGGTCCTTGATGACGGGATCAATCTCCTCCCAGCCGCCCCGATCGAGCTTGTTGTAGAAACAGCCGAAGCGTCCGGTGTGGCAGGCGATGCCCCCGGTTTGCTCGATCTTGAGCAGCACGACATCCTTGTCGCAGTCGGTACGGATTTCCAGCACCTTCTGCGTGTGGCCGGACTCCTCGCCCTTGTGCCACAGTTTTCTGCGCGATCTCGACCAGTACACCGCCTCGCCGAGTTGCGCGGTCTTTTCCAGCGCCTCGCGGTTCATGAAGGCGAACATCAGCACCGTGCCGGTCCTGGCGTCCTGGGCAATGGCGGGCACGAGCCCCTGCTCGTCCCACTTGATATCGTTGAGCCACTTCTTCGTCACTGTCACAGTCCGACCTCGCTGCGCGGCCTACAGCCGCACTTCTATCCCTTGTGCGCGCATGTGCTCCTTGGCCTGGCGCACGGTGTATTCGCCATAGTGGAAGATACTCGCGGCCAGCACGGCATCCGCCCGCCCCAGCGTCACGCCGTCGGCCAGGTGCTGCAGGTTGCCTACGCCGCCGCTGGCGATGACCGGGATCGGCACCGCGTCGGCCACGGCGCGCGTCAGACCGAGATCGAAGCCGTTCCTGGTGCCGTCGCGGTCCATGCTGGTCAGCAGGATCTCGCCGGCGCCGAGCCCCGCCACCTGCCTTGCCCATTCGATCGCGTCGATATGTGTATTGTTCCGCCCGCCGTGGGTGAACACTTCCCACTTGCCGGGCGCGGTCTGCTTGGCGTCGATGGCCACGACGATGCACTGGCTACCGACCTTGCCGGCGGCATCGGCGACGAGCTGCGGGTTCTGCACGGCGGCGGTGTTCATGCTGACCTTGTCGGCGCCGGCATTCAACAAGCGGCGCACATCCTCGACCTTGCGCACGCCGCCGCCGACCGTCAGCGGAATGAAGACCTGCTCGGCGCAGGCTTCGACGATGTGCAGGATGATGTCGCGCTGGTCGGAACTGGCCGTGATGTCGAGGAAAGTGATTTCGTCGGCGCCCTGCTCGTCATAGCGGCGCGCGATCTCGACCGGATCGCCGGCATCGCGCAGCGCGACGAAGTTGACGCCCTTGACGACGCGGCCGGACTTGACGTCGAGGCAGGGAATGATGCGCTTGGCGAGCATGAAGTCAGCGGGAACCTAGTTGCCGTTGGCGATCTTGTCCGCCTCGGCCTGCGCCTTGCGGAAGTCGAGCTTGCCTTCGTAGATGGCGCGG